>JAUNPI010000201.1 GCA_030536875.1 Clostridia bacterium | reverse complement strand
AACATTCGGATTGAAAATAGGGGACCGAAAAAATTGAATGCACACCGGCGAGGGGAACGGCGTCCGGCATACGGTGGCAAGGCGTCCGTCCGGCTCGATTTCGCAGACCACCAGCTGATCCGTGTCCTGATTGCCGATCATGACATACCGGCCCGTCGGATCGATCGCAAACGCGCGCGGCGTTCGCCCGCCGATCGGGTAATGGCCCAGCAGCGCGAGCTCTCCTTCCCGGTCGATCCGGTACATGGCGATCGTATCGTGTCCCCGGTTGGAGGCGTAGAGCGTCCTCCCGTCGGGCGTGACGTGCAAATCCGCGCATATGTTCGCGCCCTGAAATCCGGCGGGGAGCGTAGATGTCACCGAGCGCAGCCTCAGCCGTCCGCCCTCCGAAACAAAGTGGCCCACCGTCGAGCTCAGCTCGTGGATGAGGTAAAAATCCCTGCCGTTGGGCGCATACTCGCCATAGCGCGGCCCGCTCCCCGCAGGAACCGAGACGTCGAGCTCCGGCGCGGGCTCCGCCCGCCGCGCCGCATAGCGATAGCCGACCACGCAGTCCTTGCCCAAATCGGGCACGTAGAGCACATCGTCGCCCGCAAACAGGACGCTGTGGGCGTGCGGCCCTCTCTGCCGCTCGGGATGAACGCTGCCGCCCTCGTGCTCAAACAGCTGGTGACGGTCTTCCATACGCCCGGACGCGTCGAGCGGATAGACGGCCAGCGAGCCGCTTCCAAAGTTGGCGATGCAAACCAAGCTCCCGTCCGGCGTCACGCCGATGTGGCAGGGGTCCGTTCCGTAGGAAGGCAGCGTCCTCACGCAGCGCATGGCGCCGTCCTCCCCGTAGTCGATCTCGCTGACGCTGCCGCCGAATCGCCCGTCAAAGGTCTTGGTCTCCCCCACCGCGTAGATTGTTCGAGTTTCCTCCCGGATGCACAGGAAGGAAGGGTTGACCAGCGGAAGGCATCCGTGCGTCCGCACGCGGCTGCCGTCAAAGGAGCATAGGTATAGGCCCTCTCCCTTTCCTTGAAACACCTCGCCCGTGCCGAAGAGAATGGGCTCCGTGTACGTTCCCACGCAGAAATACAGTCTCATGGCGTCTCGCCTCTTTGTCCGTCCGCATCGAGCCTGCTTGTGACCTTCACCGCCTCGATGATAAAGGCGTCCCGCTTGGCCATGTCCCGCTCGATGCTGCGCGAGTGCCAATCATAAAATCCCCGCCCCGCGGCAGCGCCGGTATGGCCCTCCTCAATGAGCCGCCGGAGATAGTCGTTTGCCTGCGTTTCGCCGCTGATGCTGGGCAGCACGCTGTCCTGCACGGCCAAGCCGAGCGGGAGCCCGATGGCGTCCAGATGCTTGAGCGGCCCCCACTCGGGGAAGCGCATGGCCATCCCGCAGCTGATGGCGGTGTCCACATCCTCCGCCGAGGCCAAGCCGGAGGCCACAATGGCGATGGATTCCCGAATGATGGCCTGAAAAATGCGGTTCGCCAGCTGCCCCGGCAAATCGCGGCGGACCAGCACGGGGGACTTTTTCCATTTCTTGAGTTCCGCCATCACATCCAGCGCGACCGCCTCATCCGTCTTCTCCCCCATGACCACCTCGACCAGCGGCACCAGGTGCGCCGGCAGCCAGAAATGCGTGGTGAGCGTCCGCTCGGGGTGGCGGCATCTTTCCGCAATCCGCGTAATCTGCAGGCCGCTCGTGTTGCTGCAAATGGGCACGGTCTCGGGCAAAAGCCTGTCCAGCCGCGCAAACATCTCCTGTTTGGCGCCCAAATCCTCCGCGATGGCCTCCACGACCATCCGCGCGGAACGAGCGGCTTCCTCCACGTCTGCGCTGACGGTGATCCGCGCCGACGCGGCCTCCGCCTCCTCGGCGGTGTTCAGGCCGTTGTCCCTGCGCAGCGCCATGCAGGAAAGCGCGCGCTCAAACCCCTGCCGCGCGCGTTCGGCGCTCACGTCCACAAGGATCACGGGGTTCCCCGCAAGCGCGGCCATCGCCCCAATGCCGCTGCCCATCATGCCGCTTCCAACGATCACAATGCTCTCTCGCATACCCTTCCGCCTCCTTCCGTCAGGGGTTGATGACGACCTTGACCGCGTTATCGCGCTTGCTCTCAAAGAGCTCCACAGCCTCGGCATACCGCTCCAGCGGAAACCGGTGCGTGACGAGCGCCTCGCCGTCGATGATGTGCTTGGCAAAGAATTGCAGCACCTTCGCAGAGACGTTCGGGTTCGCCTTGGAGCCAAAGAGCTTGAGCTCGTTGAACACGATCGTGTTGAGCGGCAGCTGGAATCCGGGCAGATCGTCGCGGTAATTCGCCGTGAGCACGACACGCCCCGTCTTTCTCGCCATGAAACAGGCCTTTCTCGGCGAATCGTTCGCGCCGGAGCACTCGATGATCTCATCCGCGCCAATCCCGCCGGTCTCCTCCAGCACGCGGCTGATGGCGTCCTCCTTTTCAAAGTCGATCAGGACGTCGGCGCCCATCCTCCCGGCGAGCGCCAGCTTGTTGCCCCGGCCGATCATGACGACCTTCCCCGCGCCCATGCCCTTAGCGATCTGCATGGCGCAAAGGCCGATCGGCCCGGGGCCGATCACCACGGTCGTTCCGCCGGGCGTGATGCCGGAAAGCTCGATGCCATGCATGGCGACGCCCGCCGTATCGCACATGGAGGCCACGTCATAGTTGATATTGTCGGGAATCCTGTGAATAGCCCCGACGTTGTAGACGTTGTATTCCGCATTCGCCCCCTGCCACGCAAAGCCGTAATGGCGGTGCCCCATATCGGGCGTGCCGTCGTGCCCGTCCCTGCCGTAGTTGAGGCAGACGGTGTAGTGCCCCCTCTTGCAGTTGTCGCATAGGCCGCACCCCTTGTGCGCCTCGCCGGCGACGCGGTCGCCGACGCGAAACTGCGTAACGCCCGGCCCGAGCGCCGCCACCTCGCCGGCCCACTCGTGCCCCATGACAAACGGGAAATACGGCGGCCAATTCACGTTCCGATAGTAGCCGTGAATCATCTTGGGATCGGAGCCGCAAATGGCAACCGACCGGATGCGGCACAGCACTTCGTTGGGCCCCGGCTGGGGCACGGGCAGCTGTATCAGCTCAAGCTTGTCATAAGCCGTGAGAGCCATCGCTTTCATCGCGGTAGGGATCTCATGCATGTTTATCCATCCTCTCTCTTGTCCTCTCTCTT
>JAUNPI010000039.1:7560-21086 GCA_030536875.1 Clostridia bacterium | reverse complement strand
GAAAAGACATCGGAAAGGACACCGGAAACCCGTAAGGCCCGAAAGGCCAACCGGCACATCCATAGACACGCACGAAGAGAAAGGGGTATGCGCATGATCAACGTTCGTTACGAAGAGGCCGTCAAGGCGATGGAGAGGGGACTGCTCCGCTACCTGCCCGAGGAGAAGGCGCGCCGGTTTGCGGAGATTTTCGCGGGCAACTCGCGAGACGGCGTACACAGCCACGGCATGAACCGCTATCCGCGGTACCTTTCCGACATGGAGAGCGGGCTTTGCGATCCAAACGTCACGGAGGCGGAGCGCGTCTCGGGCGTGGGGGCGCTGGAGGTGTGGGACGCGCACTTCGGCGTCGGCCCGCTGATCGCCGAGCAGATGGCCAGCCGCGCCATCGAGCTGGCGCGCGAGCACGGCGTCGCCTGCATCGCCCTGCGCAACAACAGCCACTGGCTGCGCGCGGGCAGGTACGGCCTCATGATGGCGGACGCGGGAATGGCGGGCATCTGCTTTACCAACACCTGCATGAATTTGACTGCCTACGGCGCCAAGCAGAACTCCGTGGGCAACAACCCCGTCACGCTGGCGATTCCGCGCAAAAAGGGGAGCCTCGTTCTGGACATGGCGGTCAGCCAATACGCCTACGGCAAGCTCGAAATCATGGCCCAGCAGGGGAAGAAGCTCGATTCGCCCGTCGGCTATGACACGCACGGCGAGCTGACGTGCGACCCGGCGGAAATCGTGAAAAGCGGCCTCATGCTGCCGATGGCGCAGTGGAAGGGCAGCGCGCTGTCCATCATGCTCGACCTGATGGCCTCGACGCTCTCCCTCGGGCGCACGGCTCTGCAAATCGGCACGCCCGCCGAAGGCGAGAAGGGCATGAGCCAGACGTTCATCTGCATCAACCCCGCCGCCGTGATCGACATGGACAAGGCGGACGCGCAGATTGAGGAGACGCTCGCCTTCCTGAACGGCCTTACGGCGGACGGGAAGAGCGCCGGCGTGCATGCCCCGGGCGAAAACCTCGCCAGTGTGCGCGAGCGCAGCATGCGCGAGGGCATCCCGGTGACGGAGGAGACGTGGGCGAAGATCCTGAAGGCGGGAGAGTGAGAAGAGAAAGGATTGAGATGCCGGAAGAAACCTCGGAAGAAACCTTCCCCCGTGCATTTCCTGCATGCTGTTACATATAGAGTTGAATATTTCTAAACGAGACGTTGAATATTTGTCTTGACAAGCCGTGTCAAACGCTGTATGATGTAATGGTTAATTCGCTTAACCGGTTAATTTTTTTAACAGGCAGCGCAGGCTATGCGAATAAACCGATGCCCGGCATCGCAGGTTGACAGGCAAGGGAGGCCGCCATGAGGAACACCAGCGAGATCACGCCGTTTGGGCGGCGGGTGAAAATTCGCCTGCTCGAGCTCGACATGGACGCCAAGGAGCTCGCCGAGCAGGTGGGCACCAGCCCCGTCCAGATCAGCCGCATTCTTCACGGCAAGCGCCCCGGGCGCAAGCAGATCCCCAAGATCGCCAAGGTGCTCGGGCTGAAGCTGCCGCCCGAGGACGAGGCGATGTGACGCCGGAGGGTCCGGCTCTCGTCAACGCCATATCAAATATCGTATATTTTGAGGCCGGGCTTGCGTCCGGCGGAAAGATATAAATTTTACAAGGAGGATTTTTCCATGAAGAAGCTTCTTTCCATGCTTCTGGCGATTGCCATGCTCGCGTCCATGAGCGCGATGGCGTTCGCCGAGGAGGCGACTTCCGCCGCGGAGAAGGGAACCATCATCTACGGCTCCACGACCGAGGTCAGCGGCGATTTCGCGCCGACTTCCTGGTGGACCAACAACGCCAGCGACAAGATGCTCCGCGACCTCTCCAACGACTATTTTGTGACCACCAGCGATCAGGGCGGTCAGTACGTGGTCAACGAGACCGTCGTCGCGTCTATGGACGGCGTCGTGAATGACGACGGCACCAAGACGTTCACCATCACCATCAACGAGGGCCTGGTCTATAACAACGGCGAGCCGATCACCGCGAAGGATTTCCTGTGGATCCCGGTGTTCGAGTGCTCCAAGGTCACCGCGGATCTGGGCATTTCCTCGACTTCCTATATGACCTATGTGGGCGGCCAGGATTACTATGACGGCAAGGCGTCCGTCGTCTCCGGCGTCCGCCTGATCGACGATTACACCCTGTCGATCACCATCGTGGCGGATAAGATTCCGTATTACTTCGACATGGCCTACGCGGCTCTGGGCGCGTTCGACATCCACTATTGGCTGGGCGACGCCGTCGAGCTCAAGGACGACGGCGAGGGCTGCTACATCGAGGGCCTGACCAAGGAAGCCGTCGAGAAGCAGCTGGAGTACGCTCGCTTCAACGCGGGCGAGGATCGCGTCTCCGCCGGCCCGTACAATCTGGTCGCGTTTGACAAGGGCGCGCTGCAGGCGACCTTCGTGCTCAACGAGAATTACGCGGGCAACTTCGAGGGCCAGAAGCCTTCCGTCGAGAAGATCGTCGTCGTCAGGGCTGAGGACGCCACCTGGGCGGACCAGATCAAGACCGGCGCCTTCAACTTCTACGACACCATCACCGACGGCAGCCACATCAACACCGCGCTGGACATCGTCGAGGAGGGCGGCTTTGATTACGTCACCTTCGACCGTGCCGGCTATGGCGCCATGTTCTTCCAGTGCGACTTCGGCCCGACCCAGTTCACCGCCGTGCGCCAGGCCGTCGCCATGCTGCTGGACCGCAACGAGTTTGCCAACACCTTCTGCCAGGGCTGGGGCGGCGTCGTCAACGGCCCGTATGGCACCGGCCAGGGCGAGTATCAGGCCGCCGAAGAATGGTTTGAGGAGAACCTGAACACCTACGACTACAACCCGCAGGGCGCGGTCGACCTGCTGGTCGCCGACGGCTGGATCTACGACGAGACCGGCGCGGACTGGACCGAGGGCCACATCCGCCACAAGAAGGTCACCGCCGAAGAGGCCGGCACCTATCAGCACAACGTGACCCTTGAGGACGGCACCATCCTGATGCCGCTGATCATCGAGTGGTGCTCCTCCGAGGGCAACACCGTTTCCGAGCTGCTCAACGTCATGCTGGCCCAGGGCGAGCAGACGGCCGCCGCGGGCATGAAGATCAATCAGAACGTGGTCACCTTCACCGAGCTGCTCAACTACTACTACCGCGATTCCTCTCAGGGCGACAAGTACGCCGTTCCGACCTACGGCGTGTTCAACCTCGCTTCCAACTTCCCGGCTGCCTACAGCCCGGCGTATGAGTGGACGCTCGACCCGGATCTGGTCGCGCTTGGCTACAACACCAACTTCCTGTTCGACGAGGTGCTCGACTGGCTGTCCATGACGATGGTTTACGGCGTCTCTTCCGACGACCCGGACACCTATCAGATCCTCTGGCAGCAGTACATCAAGTACTGGAACGAGCTGCTGCCGAACATTCCGCTCTACTCCAACGTGTATGTGACGATGTTCCCGGATTGGCTCGAGGGCTATGAGCAGGGCTCCTACTGGGGCTTTGAGAAGGCGATCGTCTACTGCACTATCGCTGAGTAACTCAGGCATTCCCGGATGACGGAGGGCGGGCGCTGCGCCCGCCCTCTTGTTTTTTCTTCGCGGAATAAGGGCTTTGCCCTTGACAAGGGGCGTTCTCCGCCGCGCGAATAAAGGCAGAGTCCTTGTTCCCGGATGCATTTCATTACAGAACAGAGAGGATGGATGAGATGGGCAAGTATATCGCCAAGCGCATAGGCTATATGGCGCTGGTGTTTCTCATCGTTTCGTTTTTGATGTACGCGCTGTACAACCTGATTCCGTCGGACCCGGCGCGCGCCCAGCTGGAGGCGCAGAAGCAGGGACTCCGGCCCGAGGAATACGAGAGGATGTACCAGCAGCTGCGCGAGCAGATGGGGCTGGACGACCCGATGGTGATCCGCTACGCCCGGTGGATGGGCCTTTGGCCAGATGTGGAAGGCTCCGGCTTCAACGGCCTTTTGCAGGGGAACTTCGGCTATTCCGAGTTCTTTAAGCAGGACGTCATCGAGGTCATCAAGGCGCCGATGAGCAACACGATCTTCATCAACATCTTTTCCACCATTTTGGCGCTGGGCATCACGATTCCGCTGGGCATCTACTGCGCCGTTCACAAGGGCAGGAAGATCGACAACGGCGTGCAGGTGGTGACGATGCTGGGCTACAGCCTGCCGATTTACATCATCGCGCTCATCTTCATGTTCTTCTTCTGCGTCCACTGGCGCATCTTCCCCATTTCGGGCACGAAGACGGCCGGCGCGATCTATGCGTCGCAGTGGGATGAATTCATCGACATGCTCTATCATGTCACGCTGCCGGTCATCGTCATGACGTTTGCTTCGCTGGGCGGCATGACGCGCTATGTGCGCAGCGCCATGATCGACGCGCTGAGCATGGATTACATCCGCACGGCGCGCGCCAAGGGCCTCAAGGAAAAGGTCGTCATCTATTCCCACGCGTGGCGCAACGCGCTGCTGCCCATCGTCACATCGATCATCGGCTGGTTTATCAGCATCTTTTCCGGCTCGGTCATCGTGGAGAACACGTTCTCCCTCAACGGCATGGGCAAGCTCTATTGGACGGGCCTCAACAATCTGGACTTTGAGCTCGTGCTCGCTATCCAGATGTTCTACACGGTGGTCTCCCTGATCGGCTCGCTGGTCATGGACATCAGCTACGGTCTGGTCGACCCGCGCGTGCGCGTGGACAAGTAAGGAGGAAGAGAGCATGAAAGCAAAGAAAAAAGAGTTCTTCCTCGTGCGCTGGTTCAAACGCTGCGTATTGGGCGACCGCTCAGAGCTGTCCACCGAGGAGGAGGAGCGGATTCAGACGCCGATGCGGGCGATGGTCGCCAGCTTCGTGCATAAGCCGCTGGCGATGATCGGCCTGATTGTCTTTCTGGCGATCTTCGTGTTCGTGCTGGTCGGGCCGAAGTTTTGGCCGCTCGACCTTTCCGAGCAGGACGCCTCGCTGACCAATCTGCCCCCCTCGAGCGACATGATGAAGGTGCCGGACGCGATGCTGAAAGCCGGTATCGCGGATATCGCCTCCGGCAACACCTACGGCTTGGGCACGGACGCAAACGGCCAGCTCTATATCTGGGGGCACACCAAGATCACCGACAAGATCGATATCGCCGACATCCCGCAGGAGGTACACGACGCCGACCTCGTCTACATCGCGGCGGGCACGGACCATGCCGTGGCGGTCGCCGAGGACGGGCAGGTCTACGTCTGGGGCAACACGAGGCTCCAGCAGGATAAGTTCTCCACCGACATGACCAAGGCCATGAAGAAGGGCGGGGAGGATTGGGACGTCATCCAGCTGGAGGCCAGCAACCAGTTCTCCGCGATCGTCTGCTCGGACGGCAACCTCTACCTCTGGGGCAACGGCAACATGGCGGATATCAAGATCCGCAGCAAATATCAGGGCAACATCGCCAAGGTCGCGCTGACGGAGAACGAGTACATCTGCCTGCTGACCGACGGCACCGTGGCCTACACCGGCTACAAGGACAAGAATTCCTCCTTCGCCAAGATTCCTGCGCAGCTGAAGGGGAAGACCGTTGTGGATATCGCCTCCACGAGCAAATCCGTCGCCGCGATCACGGAGGACGGCGAAATCGTGGTTTGGGGAAACGCCACGAAGGGCGAGGACGCCGTGCCGGAGCTGGCCTCTAAGCCCGTCCACCTCTATGGCGGGCGCTATCACTACACCGCGCTGCTGGAAAACGGCGACGTCGTCAGCTGGGGCGACAACAAATACCGCCAGATCGACGTGCCGGACGAGGTGCAGGCCGCGGACAACATCACGGCGATCTACGTCAGCAATTACCAGAACTATGCGCTCGCCGACGACGGGCAGCTCTACACGTGGGGCCTCAAGGGCTTCACCTTGGGCACGGACGGGCTGGGCCGCGACATGCTCACGCGCATCGTCAACGGCGGACGCGTCACGATGACCGTCGGCGCGATTTCCGTCATCATCGCCACGATCCTGGGCGTGCTCTTCGGCGGCATCGCCGGCTATTTCGGCGGCACGCTGGATATCGTGATCATGCGCGTGGCGGAGATCGTCGGCGGCCTGCCGTTCATCCCGTTTGCGATGATCCTCTCCGCCGTCATCGGCACAAGGCTGGATCCGACGCAGAGGATGTACCTGATCATGGTGGTGCTCGGCGTGCTCTCGTGGGTGCCGACCTGCCGCCTCGTGCGCGCGCAGATTCTGGCCCAGCGCGAGATGGAATACGTCACGGCCGCCAAGGCGATGGGCATTCGCGAGGGGACGATCGTCTTCCGCCACATTCTGCCCAACGTCATCTCGCTGCTGATCGTCTCCATGACGCTGGACTTTGCGACCTGCATGCTGACCGAGTCCACGCTTTCCTATTTGGGCTTCGGCATCCCGCTGCCCACGCCGACGTGGGGCAACCTGCTCAACGGCGCCAACAATTCCATCGTCATCCAGCAGTACTGGTGGCAGTGGGTGTTCCCGGCGGCGATCTTCGGCATCTGCACCATCTGCATCAACCTGATCGGCGACGGCCTGCGCGACGCGCTCGACCCCAAAGCGCTTGAGCGTTGAGAAGGAGGTTCAAGCATGGCACTTCTTGAAATGAACAACCTGAAGACCTTCTTCACCACCAAGCGCGGCGTGGTCAAGGCGGTCAACGGCGTTTCCTACAGCGTGGAGGCGGGCAAGACGCTCGGCGTCGTCGGCGAATCCGGCTCCGGAAAGAGCGTTTCCGCGATGAGCATGCTCAAGCTGCTCGACGGAAACGGCTATATCGAGAGCGGCAGCATCCTGTTCGACGGCAAGGATTTGACCAAGCTCTCCATCCATGAGATGCAGAAGATCCGCGGCAACGACATCTCCGTCATCTTCCAGGAGCCGATGACCAGCCTCAACCCGGTGTTTACCATCGAGCGGCAGGTCGCGGAGCCCTTCATCATCCATCAGGGGCTCAGCAAGGAAGAGGCGAAGAAGAAGGTCGTCGAGATGCTGGCGGACGTGAAGATCCCCAACCCGCACGTGGTCGCCAAGCAGTATCCCCACCAGCTCTCCGGCGGCATGCGCCAGAGGGTCATGATCGCGATGGCGCTGGCCTGCAAGCCGAAGCTGCTCATCGCCGACGAGCCGACCACCGCGCTGGACGTGACGATTCAGGCGCAGATCCTCAAGCTGATGAACGACCTCAAGCGCGAGCACGGGACGAGCATCCTGTTTATCACCCATGACCTCGGCGTCATCGCCCAGATGGCGGACGACGTCGCCGCCATGTACTGCGGGCAGGTCGTCGAGAAGGCGCCGGCGCGCACGATCTTTTCAAAGAGCGAATTCTCCCACCCGTACACCGAGGGGCTCATGGTCTCCATCCCGAGGCTGGATATGCCCGCGGGCGAGCGGCTGGAGTCCATCCCCGGCGCCGTGCCGCATCCGCTGAACCTGCCCAAGGGCTGCAAATTCGCGCCCCGCTGCAAGTACTGCCAGAAGCGCTGCCTCGAGGAGGAGCCGGAGCTTGTGAACGTGAGCGAGGAGCAGCAGGTTCGCTGCTTCTACGCCAGAAAGGAGGAGCGCCGTGCAAACCTCAAATAATCAGCAGAAGAAGGTGCTGCTTCGCGTCAGCAACCTCAAGCAGTATTTCCCGCTCAAGAAGAAGGGCATGTTCGTTCGCGCGAACGACGGCATCACGCTGGACATCTACGAGGGCGAGACGTTCGGCCTTGTCGGCGAGTCCGGCTGCGGCAAATCCACCTTGGGGCGCACGCTGCTCCAGCTCTATCGCCAGACGGACGGGCGAACCATGTACTACGGGCGCACGCTGGACGAGATCGCCCCGCGCTACGTCGAAAAGACGCTGAGGACCATCGACAAGCGGCGCGCAAAGTGGAAGGAGCTCACGCGCGCCTACGAGGCGCTCGCAAAGGAATACGACGCCATGCCCGACGGCGAGGCGAAGTACAAAAAGAGCAACGACGTCGAGCACGCCAAAAAGCAGATGGACGACGAGCTGCTGGACATGGCGAACCTGATCGGCGGCTTTGTCGCCGTGGAGAACATCGCCGAGCCGGTCGCGCTGTTCCTCAAGGAATACGCGCTCTCCAGCAAGCGCAAAAAGGCGCGCGACAGGCGTTCCGACGTGCAGCTGGACATCGACGACGCGGTCTTCTACGCCGAAAAGGCGGAAAAGGCGGGGGAGGACGCCTCCGGCAGGCGCGCCAAGATCGCCTCGCTGGAGCAGAAGGCGAAGGCGATCGACGGGGAAATCGAAGGGATCGAGCGGGAGATCGAGGCCGTCCGCGCCCAATTGGACGCGCTGCGCGCCCCGCACGCACAGGAAGCGGAGTTCGCCCAATACGAGGCGATGCGCGACGAGGGGATCGACCTGGCGCGCCTGGAGTATCCGGAGATCCGCCTGCTGCGCCGCGACTTGCAGCTGATCTTCCAGGACCCGTATTCCTCGCTGAACCCGCGCATGACCGTGGGCAACATCATCGGCGAGGGCCTGCTGGCGCACGGCTTCTTCAAGAAGAACGACGAGCGCATGCAGCAGTACATCGTCAAGACGATGGAGGACGCGGGCCTTGCCAGCTACTTCCTGCACAGGTTCCCGCATCAGTTCTCCGGCGGACAGCGCCAGCGCATCGGCATCGCCCGCAGCCTTGCGGTCAAGCCGAAGTTTGTCGTCTGCGACGAGGCGGTTTCCGCGCTGGACGTGTCCATCCAGTCCCAGATCATCAACCTGCTCTACGATCTCAAGCAGCAGAGCAACCTGACCTATCTGTTCATCACGCACGACCTGTCGGTCGTCAAATACATCTCCGACCGCATCGGCGTCATGTATCTGGGCAACATGGTCGAGCTCGCGCCGACGCAGGAGCTCTTTGACCACCCGCTGCACCCCTACACGGAGGCGCTGATGGCGGCCATCCCGACCACCGACATCGACGCGGACAAAGAGCTGCGCATCCTCGAGGGCGACATCCCCAGCCCGGTCACGCCGCCCTCCGGCTGCAAGTTCCACACCCGCTGCAGCCGCTGCACGGAGATCTGCAAGCACGCCGTGCCCCAGTGGACGCAGATGGGCCCCGACCACTTCGTGGCCTGCCATCATCCGCTCGAGCAGGCGAGGGAGTAAAGCATGGGGCTGCCGTTTTCCGGGCGCTATGAGCGCGCCCGCAGGCTGCAAAAGGAGAAGCGCGAGCAGATGCCCTTCGGCAGGGACGAGACCGCGCCCATCGAGGAGATGGAGCGCGGCGACCTGCCCGCGATGCTCATCGCCGCGCTGATCACCATCGTGCCCGTGGCGCTGCTCGTGCTCGCCGCGCTGGCCTTCGTGGGCTTTGTCTTCATCGTGCGATGACGGGATGATGGATTCAATACAATCCATACACAAGCAGCTGCGTCCAAGGCGGGCGCAGCTGCTTGTTTGAGTGCGGGGCTCACGTCGGCAGGCAAACGGGCTTATACACCCTATCGTGCTCGATGCTTGCCCAGATATCCATCGAGGCCGTGCGAAGCTGGAGCTCGACCGGCACCATCATAGCGGCGCCGGAGCGCAGGAGCACGGGGACGTTTAAGAGCAGATGGAGGCTGCGGTAGCCGCTCTCCTTGGGGGCGGCGATATAGTCGCGCTCATCCGTCAGCTGAACGGCCGGAGAATTTTCCAAGATGGCGGCCAGACGGTAAACCTGCGATTCGCTGGCGAGCACGACGCGCAGGCCCGCGATATCGTGGAGCGCGGCGCGCGCGGCCGCGGCGCTGACCGGAAGGCCCTTTTTGATCAGCTTGTCGCGGATGGAGGCGGGGGATTTGAGCCGAAAGGTCATCGCGCTGACGTCTCCGCCGGTCTCCTCGAACAGCTGCTCGCGCGCCTGACAGATCAGCATGAGCGCAGTCGTCACCGCCTCCTCGTAGGGCTTGTAAAACGAGGGGGAAAAGACCGTCTCCCGCGCGGCGAACGGCGCCGCGGTTGTCTTTGGTGCGATTGCGATAGCGGGCATTGTTTTCACCTCGTATCCATTGTTTTCGGTTTCGAACTCTTGGCTTTCATGATAGCGGATGGCTTTGGCGGCAGCGTGGCGTCGGCTGGGCGAAAATGTGGCAATCATGAGGAGTTTCCCGGAGAGCATATGACGCGCCTTCCCCAAATATACCGCAAATATGCCGCGCGGGTGCGCGCGCAGCCCTCTGTTTTGCCCGATTTGACTGCGATTCGGCTTCAAAATAGAGGAAAGAGCATATGTTTTGCTGTACAGATGCGCATGGATTCAGTATAATAAAGATATGCGGAATCTGCGCTTCTCAGCATGTAAAACAGACCGGAGAGAAGAAAAAAGAGAAGCGAAAAAGAGAAAGGAAACACGATGAAAAAGGATTTTGTGAGCGAGGCGCTTCGCTCGCTGCTTGGCAAGCGGTGCGCGCCGCTTGTGCGCGCGCTGATGGCCGCTGCGGCGACGGCGGTGTTTTACCAGTTTGCATATCATGCGCGATATGCGATACTGGACGAATTTGCCAGCTTTCAGTACGACGAATTTCTGCGGATCATCGCGGTGATGTTCACGGCGATCTTTGCGGTCTCCGCGTGCGTGCAGATGAGCGCGGGGAAAAAGCTGCCGCTCTATGCGCTGGTGGGGTTGCTTGTGATCACCGGCTGCGTGACGCTGGGGAAGATTTCGCTGCTCGACTACGTGAGCGACGACTACGACATCTTTCTCAGCGACTGGATTTACACCTATTCCGGAATGGGCATCAAAGAGGGGCTTGGCACGTATATCGGCAGCGACTACACGCCGCCGTATCTCTATTTGATGCTGCTCATCTCCCGTGTGCGCAATTTCCCGTGGATCTACATGGTCAAGGCCCTGTCGATGCTCACCGACGTGCTGCTGGGCTACGCGGTCATGAAGCTCTGCTCCCTGCGGGCAAAGGGCGAGGGAACGCGGCTTCTGAGCTTCCACATTGCGCAGATTTTGCCCACGGTCATCTTTAACGGCGCATATTGGGGGCAGTGCGACGCGATTTATGTCTCCTTCTGCCTGCTGGCGCTGTATCTGTCGCTTTCCAAGAAGCCGCTGCGGGGCATGGCGGCCTTCGGAGTGGCGCTGTCCTTTAAGCTGCAGACGGTCTTTTTTCTGCCGGCGCTTTTGCCGCTGTGGCTGCGCAAGGACATCAAGCTGCGCCACGTGCTGATGATTCCCGCGACGTATATGGCGATGATGATCCCCGCGCTGTGGGGCGGAAAGTCGATGCATCACGTGCTCACGTGCTACCTGCAGCAGGCGGGCAACTACAACTTTATCACGATGAACGGGCCGACGCTCTACCAGTTCCTGCCGCTGACGGCGATGGATTCGGCCACGCTGTATGATATGTTCAGCGGGATGGCGATGATGCTCGGCTTTGCGATGCTGCTGATCGTCTGCGCGATGGCGTGCTTCAAGCGGGAGGCGATGACGCAGGAGAATGCGCTGCTGTGCTGCCTGCTGGTGCTGGGCGGCGTGCCGTTCTTCCTGCCGAAAATGCATGAGCGCTACACGTTTGGCGCGGACGTGCTCGCGCTGGTGCTGACGGTCTATTCGCCCAAGCGGATCGTTTTGCCGCTGCTGTTTGGCATGGCGTCGTACATCTGCTACACGGAGGGGCTGCCGGGCGAGCCGATTCTGGCGCTCAAGTGGTCGACGGTGTTCCAGATGCTGGGCATCGCGCTGACGGCGGCGGAGCTCTGGCGCGGGCTGAACGCGGGGAATTCCCCCGAGCTGACGGAGGTGAAGGCGTGATGGGCGCGATGGACAAGGGCGGGCTGAGCAGGCTGCGCGGGGTGGATCCGCTGCGGACGGCCATGATGGCAAAGCCGAGGGGAAGAGCCGTGCCGGCCATAGGCGCGCTGCTTTGCGCGGCATTCTTTGCGCTGGCGCTCCGCCTGTTGGCCGCGATGAGCGGGGCGGCGGCGATTGCGGCGATTGGAACCGTTTGCGTGGGCATTCTGCTGGTTGGCGCGTTTGGAGCGATGCGGGACGGCGGCGCTCCGGTTGCGGTGTACCTGTGCGTCGGCGCGCTGGCGATGCTGGCGGTCGGCGCGCACCTGGCGATGCTCGACATCAAGCCCGGGCGCTACACGAAGGTGCTTGCGCCGATGCTGGAGGAGATGTGGAACTACGAGCTCGTGACGGCGATGGCGTGGGAGGACGGCGCGTGGTCGGGCGGATACCTGATCGTGATGGCGCTGATCTCCCGGCTGGAGGCGTTTTCCGCGCTCTATGCGATCAAGCTGTTCGACCTGCTTTGCCTGTCGCTGTGCGCGTGCGCGGCGGGGCGTCTGGCGGCGCTGCGCGGGGCGAAAATGCCCGGGCAGGTGGGCGCGCAGATGGCCTGCATGCTCGCGCCGACGGTGCTGATGAACGCGGGCTGCTGGGCCCAATGCGACGCGATGTTCGCCGCGCTCACGCTTTGGGGGCTGCTGCTTGCGCTGACGGAGCATCCGCTTTCGGGCTGCGCGCTGCTGGGCGTTGCGCTGGCGACGAAGCTGCAAAGCGCGTTCGTCTTTCCGCTTTTGATCGTGCTGTTTATGGATCGCAAGGTCTCTTTGCGCCATCTGTTGGCGCTGTCGGCGGCGGCGCTGCTGGGCCAGCTGGCGATTTTGCTGGACGGGCAGGGGATCGAAAGCCTGATCGGGCGCTACGACACGCAGTTGGCGACCGCGCGCGAGACCATCGGGCTGACGGACAATGGCGCGGGCGTCTTCGGGCTGATGAAGGTGGCCTCCGTGCGCGAGTTCAGCGGCCTTGGGCTGTACATCGGCATCGCGTGCGCGCTGCTGGTCGTGCTCGCGCTGCTTCGGGCCAAGCGCCCGCTGACGGGCGATGCGCTGCTCCTGGGGGCGCTGCTGCTGGCGGCGGGGCTCCCGCTCGTGCTGCCGCAGGTGAACGCGCGGAGCCTGTATCTGGCGGGGCTGCTCGCCTTTGCCGCGGCGGGCAACGCGCGGAGGATGGCGGCCGCGCTGATCCTTGAGCTGGTTTCGCTGTGCAGCTATATGAACGCCATTTTCAGCGTGGAGATCATGCCCATTCAGGCGCTGAGCATGCTGGCGATCGCCGCGGCCGTGCTGATCCTGCTCGAGCTGCTGGCGGCGTTGGGAATCGGCCAAAGGGGAGACGGGCTTCGCCGGAGCGGCGAAAGCGCCAGCGCAGAGGTGAAGGCATGACGCGGCGCTGGGGCCGCGCGCTGGAATCCGCCGACGAGCGGCTGCGCGCGTTTCTGATGGGCGATTTGGGGCGTAGGGGGCGAATCCTCTGCGGCGCGGCGACGCTTCTGGCGTGCTTTGCGCTGCTGATGACGCGCACATTCGCGCTCCTTGAGGGCGAGGCGCTTGCCGCGCGCGCCGCCACGGCGGCGATGCTGTGTTTGCCGCTGGCGGTTATGCTGGCCTTTGGGCTGAGCGCCGGCGGGCGGCGCAGGGACGGCGCGCTC
>JAUNPI010000039.1:0-7550 GCA_030536875.1 Clostridia bacterium | reverse complement strand
GTGCGTCTGCGCGCTGCTTGCGCGCATCAGCTTTATCGAGCGTTCGTCGGGCGACTACGAGATCTACCTCGCCGCGTGGCTGGAAAAGCTGGCGGCGGGCTCGTTTTCGGACGGCATGCGCGCCGATATCGGCGAATACAACGTCCTCTATCAGTATCTGCTCTTTGTGATCACGCGGCTTCCCGTGCCGCCGCTCTATGCGGTTAAGGCGTGTTCCTTTGTCGGGGATGCGCTGCTGGCCGGGGCGGTTTCGCGCGTTGCCGCGCGGGAGGGGAAGCCGAGTTTGGCGGCGTTTGGCGCGGCGCTGCTGCTGCCCGCGTTTGTGCTCAACGCCGGAATGTTCGCCCAGTGCGACAGCCTGTACGCCGGCTGCGCGCTCTGGGGGCTCGCGTTTGCGACGGAGGGAAAGCATGCGCGCGGCGCGGCGTGCTTCGCGCTGTCGCTGGCGTTTAAGCTGCAGGCGGTTTTCCTGCTGCCCATCGTCGTCGTGCTCTGGGCGGACAGGAAGATGAAGCTTTGCGACGCGCTCATCTTTTTGGGAACGCTGGCCGCGGTGATGCTCCCGGCGATGCTCGGCGGCAAGAGCCCGGCGCGCATCATCGGCATCTACGGCGCGCAGACCGGGCTGTATACCGGGCTCAACTATGGCGCGGCGAACCTCTTCGGGCTCATGAACACGCAGGGGTTGGACGTCTATGCGTATGGCAACTTCGGCATGGCGCTTGCGTTTGGCGCGTGCATGCTGCTCGTCGCCTCGGGTGTGCGCCGCGCGGGTCAATTGGATACGGACGGCTATGTGCAGCTCGCGTTTCTCATGGCGCTGCTCATCGTGTTCCTGCTGCCGCGGATGCACGAGCGGTATTTTTATCTGGCGGAGGCGCTCGCCGTCGCGCTCGCCTGCCGCAGGCCGCATCTTTTGCCGGTTGCCGCGCTGACGGCCGCCGCGTCGCTTTCAACCCTGTGGGATCTCCACATCCCGCTGCCCTTGGCCTCGGCGATGATGCTCGCCGCCGGCGTGCTCGCGCTGGCGGATTACGCTAAGCATGGAAAAATCCCCGCCCAAGGGGATACGACGGAGATGGAAATGTGATATAATGGTCATGAAGCCACACAAGCCGCGCGGCGCGCGGAACGGAGGAGAGGCATGAACAGAGAAGATATGCTTTCGTTCCTGAGGAACGAAGCCAAGGGCATCGCCACGATGTTTGGACCGAATTGCGAAACGCTGGTTCACGACATGACGCGGCCCGGTCACCCCATCCTCGCGATTTACAACGGTTCCGTCACGGGCCGCGAGGTCGGTTCGACGGCGGATATCTTTGGCGATATCGGCGATTACGACGAGACGGTCTACAAAAACAAGGATTACACCAATCAGCTGGTGCTCTCCCGCGACGGGCGCACGCTCAAGAGCACGACGTTCAACGTCGTCGGCGAGGACTATCACTTCGCGCTGGGCATCAACATGGATATCACGCACATGGTTCGGGCCAATCAGCTGCTCAGCGAGATGACCGCCACCAGCGGCGATTTGCAGCAGACGCTCATGCAGGACGCGCGAAGCCAGCTGGAGGAGCTGCTGCGCGAGTGCATCAGCGCGGTGGGCAAGGCCCCGGAGCAGATGAAGAAGACCGACCGCATGCGCATCATCCGCATGCTCTACAAGCGCCGGGCGTTTACCTACCAGAAGTCCGTCGCCATCGTCGCCGAGCAGCTGTGCGTCTCGCGCTACACGGTGTACAAGTACATGCACGAGCTGGAAGAGGCGGAGAAGAACGGGAGCCTCGCCGCGGAATGAGCGGAGATAAAAAAGGGGCCCGCACTTAACCGTAGAGCGCGCGCATGGCAAGGGCGAGGGATTCCTCCTGAAGGGAGAGCTCGCGGTCGCGCCGGTACAGGAGAGCGACGGTTCGTGGCGCTTGCTGCGGGTCGATGGCGAGATAGGCGACGCTGTGCTCCATGTTCATGTGGCGCAGCGGAATGGAGGGAAGGATGGCGACACCCGCGCCGGAGGCGACGGACTGATACAAAAGGCCGGTCATGGGCGAGTGAAGCACGACGGATGGGCGAAGCCGATGCAGCCGGAAAAACTGCTCGGCGTACCGGCCGCTGTATGAGCCGGGAGCGGGGAGGAGAAAGGGAACACCGGCGAGGGCCTCGGCCTCGATGAAGGGATAAGCCCCGCCCGGTTGGGGAACGGCGTGCGTTTCCAGCGGATGGCCCTTGGGAACGGCCAGAACCATCTGGTTGAGCCCAATAACCCGATGGGCAAGGAGCGGATCGCTCTGCGTGGGAACGATGCCAAGAGCAAGGGAGAACTCTCGGCGCAGGAGACCGTCGCATAGATGGCCTTGCGCGCAGATCCTGCAGCGGATGGAGACCTCGGGATGCCGGGCGTGCAGAGTGGGAAGCACGGTGCCGGTTACATAGCCGGAATAGACCATCGGAAAGGCCAGATTGATTTCACACCGGGCGGAAGCCTCGCGGAGGCTGAGCTCCATGTTGCGGTTCATGTCGACGATCTTCTGAGCGTTGTCCAGATAGATCCTGCCGATGGGCGTCGGGATCATCTGGCGTCCGTCCCGAATAAAGAGCTGCACGCCGAGATCTTGCTCAACCTGCGCGAGCAGCTTGCTCAGCACGGGCTGAGAGATGAAGAGGGACTGGGCTGCAAGCGACATATTCCCCTTGCGGGCGATGGCGAGCAGGTATTCGTATTCGCGTAGCCTCATGATGAGCCTCTCCTTTTCCGCGCCCGGCTTTGCGCGTTCGTGCCAATTCTATATAGAATTATAGAGGGAGACGGCCGCGGTTGTCAATCGAGAGCGACGGGTTGGCGCTATCGGTTTTTTCTTATGCAATACATAGCAAAAATGTGATATAAAATGACGAAAGTATAGACAAAAGGAATAGAAACGAGCGAGAAAATATATTGGACATGGACAGGGCTTCATGGTATATTGAATCCAGCAAGCAGGGCGGGATAAGCCCGAGCGAAATACGGATGCGACAAGCAGAGGAGGACAATTACCATGAGCAGGAACATTTCCAGAAGAAGCTTTTTGAAGGGATCTGCCGCCAGCGCGCTGGGCGTCGTAGCGTTGGGCATGGCCCCGGCGGGCGTTGCCGAGGGCGCACAGGAGACGAAGAAGACCGCGCAGGCCGCTCCGGCCGTTCCGGGCGTAGCCGGTGTGGTTAACCGCGCGACGATGGAGCACAGGGCGTGGGATGACCCGGCGATTCAGCTGAAGGTACGCTGGAGCGGCGTGAACTTCTATGAGTTTGTGCTGCCCAATGGCAAGACAATCGTCATGGATCCGTATTTTGACGACCCGAACGACACGCACAACGAATACAAGTACACCCCGACCGACCTGCCTGGCGGCCAGTGGGTTCACGGCGCGGACGTCGTGCTGCTGACGCATGGTCACTTTGATCACACGGGCGAGCTGCCCTCAGTGCTGGAAAACTACCCGGCGGCGCACGTCGTCGCGCCGGAGAACGCGATGCCCTCCATCATCTTTCAGCATGAGAAACGGATTAACTATGCCGGCCACTATTTCCACGAGGCGAGCGCACACGACAAATTTGAGTTCCCGGGTTTCACGCTGGAGACCTGCCGCTCCAATCACAACTGCAGCAAGTATCCGACGGCTGACAGTCTGGATCCGGCGAAGTACCTGAATGAGGATGGGAGCGTCAATTTCTACAAGCTCTACGCGTGGATCTACGAGCGCGAAATCATGAACATGAAAATCACCACGGACGAGGGTTTTACCATCCTTATCTGGAACTCCGAAATGCAGGCGGACGGCATGGGCTTTGAATCCCGTGCGTACTTCTACCGCGATGCGAACCCGGATCTGTTCATGTATCAGGTTGCCGGCGCGAGCTTCGACTATGACCGCCGCAACCCTAACTGCAAGCATATGGGCGAGTGGATCGCTTCCGTGAAGGGCCGAGCGGCGCTGCCGGAGCATCAGCAGCACTTCTCCTACGACGAGCTTGACGCGATGGCCGAGAAGTTTAGCGACATCTGCAATGAGAAAAACGTGGGTACTTCCTTCCTCACCCCGGAGACCGGCGTCTGGTATGGCTACATGAAGGACGCGGAAGGCAACGTTTCCGTGTGCTTGGTCGACGAGGCCTGACCCGCGCTTTGACGGATTCCCGTTTTGCCGTCGCTTGAAACGACGGCAAGCTGAACACACGGATAAAAAGTAGGACACTCATTCTGCAGGAAACAATGCGGGTTGGCCTATCAAGCCCTTCCCGCATTGTTTTTATTCTTCGGTTTATCCTGACCGCTTTTTTTCTTTGATCGATCTTGTTTGATCAGTCCTTCGCGGAGCGTCGGCCTCGGGCGCAAAGCGGCGGGATGGGCCAACCTTCGCCGGCGATGCCGGTTAACTCGCGAACGCCGCCTCGAGCACGCCGCGCTCGCCGACATAGACGGGAAGGGCGCTCTGCTCGAGCACGGCGTCGCCCAGAAGGAGCCGCGAAGAGAGCGTCAGCACGCAGGGAACAGTGGGAAGCGTTGTCTCCAGCACGCCTACCTCGCCGCCGGCCAGTGGGCAGGGGATGCACAATCGCGCGAGAAGCTCGCCTTCGTCGGTCTCCAAAAGGGCTTCGGCGAGCAGCGTTTCGGGGGAATCCTCCGGAACGGAGCCGGGCGGGACAAAGGCGTGGAGCACCGCGGAGAAGCGCGAGCGCGTCCACCATGCGCCGCGCTGGGGCAGCGCGCTGAGGTGAAGCGGGGCGAAGGCCGTCTTCAGCGCTTCCGCGATGTCGGGCTGATTCCACTCGCCGGGGGCGCAGAGGGGGCCGTCGACGCGGCCCTGACGCGCCGCTTCGGCGCAGAGGCGAACGGAGAGCGCGCGCAGCCACGAGAGCACGGCGCGCGTGCCGTCCGCCGAAGGGTCGAGCTCGCGCCCGGCCGCCTCGCAGAGCAAATCCGCCGGGGTCAGCCCCGGGTCGAGCCGGCGAGGCGCGCCCGTCATCGACGAGAGACGCCACGCAGAAACCTCGTCGGAAAGCTCGTCGTCGCGCTTGGGTACGTCGACCAGCGTGATGCAGGGAAAGCGGGCAAGCCGCTCGCGAGTCTGCTCGTCGCGCGGCGTCTTTTGCAGCGCGCAGACACCTGCGCGCGTCAGCTCGCGGGCGAGGAGATCGGCTGCGGGTACGGGCAGAAGAACCGCCGGACAATGAAGCTCGCGGATGCGGGACACCAGCTCGTCCGGAGGGAGAAGGCATTCCCTTGCGGTGAGAGGAACAAACGCGCGCGGGGCGTCGCCGGGATAGCCGCCCATGAGGGGAACGGCATCGCAGAGCGCGCCGGGCCTCAGACGCGGGGGGACGGAGGAAGGCGTGGCTTTGCGGCGCCAGAATCCCCGCTTGGATGCGGCGGGACGGAGGGCGGGGCGCGTTTGCCAGAGGGAGAGCTTCACGACGGGCGCGGCATAGGGCTCGCCGGGGACGAAGCGCTCGCCGGGGACGGACAGCGTCAGCTCCACGACGCGCGTTTCGCCTTTGGCGAGCCTCAGAGACACGTCCCGCGCGGCGAGCCCCTCGGCGGCCCCGGCGGGAGGGCAGGGCTGCGCGCGCAGCAGATAGTTCCCGGCGCACAGCCCCTGTATGGCGACGCGGACGGTCATTGTCCGCGAGGCGGCATGGGGGACGAGGGCGGCGCGGCGGATTCGCGCGCATCGCGCGGTGCGCAAAAGGACGCCCCCGAGCATGCCCGCCGGGCGCGTGGCGTCGAAGCGAAAGGAAAGCGTATGCGTCCGGCCGGAGAGGAGCGCGGGGGTCAAATCCAGCGAGAACGGGCCGTCGCGAAAGGACGCGACGCGTTCATCGTCCAGATAGACGCCGCCGCGCCCGAGCAGCAGGTCGACGTGCAGCGCCGCATGGTCTCCGCTCAGGCCGCCCAGCCGGAGTTCGCGGCTTAAAGCGGCTGCGCCCGGCATATCCTCCGGAAGCAGGGCGGGAAGCCGAAACGGCGCGGAGGGCTTCTCTTCGCCCTGCGCGGGGAGGCGGTCGCTGGAGGGAACAGATTCGTCGTCGAGCAGCGCCGCGAAATCGGCGAGCGCCTGCGCGCCGGGCAGCGAAAAGGCTTGGCGCTCCCGCTCGATCAGGCGCTCGGGCAGCGATGGGCCGGTCAGACGCCAGCGGGAGAGCGGCACGGAGGGGGACATTCAGGCCCGCTCCTTCGCCGCGGCGAGCCGCTCTTTGGCCATCAGCAGGCCGCAGATGGTCTTGCCGTCGCGGATTTCGCCGCGCATGACGAGCGCGACGGCCTCTTCAAGCGGCATGCGGACGAGGCCGAGGAACTCATCCTCATCCGGATGGGTCTCCCCTTGGGAGAGATCCTGGGCCAGATAGACGGCGATTTTTTCCGTGCAGAAGCCCGGCGTGGTCAGAAGGTTGGTGAGCAGCGTCATGCGCCCGGCGGTCAGGCCGGTTTCCTCGCGCAGCTCGCGAACGGCGCAGGAAAGCGGATCTTCGCTGGCGCTGTCGAGCTTCCCCGCGGGGATCTCGAGGGTCACGCGGTCCACCGCGATGCGATGCTGGCGCACGAGCAGCGTCGTCCCGTCCTCATACACGGGGACGACGGCCGCCGCGCCCTTGTGAACGACGATTTCGCGCTGTGCGGTGAGCCCGTTTGGGCAGGTCACCTGCCACTTTTCCACATGGAGAATCTTTCCGTCATAAAGGGTCTCGCTCGAAAAGGGAATTTCCCGAAGATCGTCAAAAGCCATGATCAACACTCCTTGTCTGTCTGTCGCATGGGCGGCGTGTGGGCCGCGGGGAACAAAAACCTTTTGATTTATTCGGTTTGCGTGGGATGAATTCCTGCCTCCGATTCGTCTTATTCCATGAGAAACCGACGAAAACCGATGGTTTTCGCTGGCAAAACGGCCCTTACGGTTGACAGGCGACGCTTCGCACCTTACAATGGATTTGGAGCATTCGGGCCGGAAGGGGTTAGAGGCTGACGCTTAACCGCATTCGGCCCTTGGGTGAACCGAAAAGGAGGATAGCAAAGATGAAGCAAATCATCCGCAGCGTGCTGGCTTTGACGCTTTGCGCCCTGCTGGCGCTCGCATCGCCGCTGGCGCTTGTGGCTGAGGGCATGGAGAGCTTTTTCGCGCAGGTGATCTTTACCCTGCCGGACGGCTCGCAGGCCGCGGCCCCGGCGACGGCGGTGACGACCACACTAGGCGATACCGTCTATTGGGTGGATCAGAGCATGATGACGCCGGAGCAGAGCGCCGCTCTGGCGGCGGGGCAGCTCGTCGTGACCAATGATCAGGGCGAGATTGTGCGCCAGATTCCGCTGGACGGCGGGCTGACGGCGGATATGCCTGCTTGGGTTTCCGATCCGGCGGATCCGGAGTTCATGATCGTGCTGATGCTGAGCAGCACCAGTGCGCCTGCGACGCCGGCGGAGGCGGACGAGCGGCTCTATCCGTTCGGCTTTATGACGCCGGAGCCTGAGCAGGAATCGACGCCGGAACCGACGGAAGAGCCGACGCCGGAGCCCACGGAGG
>JAUNPI010000038.1:18057-21153 GCA_030536875.1 Clostridia bacterium | reverse complement strand
CCTCGTTCTGGAGCTTCGTTTATTCTGTTGCTGCCATTATCTTAATGACATTGCCCGTTTTGGGGCTGTTTTTTTGTGAGCATAAACCTCTGCGATAATCCCCAAAAAGCAAGCGGGCGTCGGCCTCGCGAACAGAGCGGCAGGAGGCTTTCTTCGCCTGACCTTTGCCAAATTCCGCCTGAAAAGGTTGATAAATTGGGAAGGGAATGATAGAATATACAATAGGCGGTCTTGTGAACGGCATTTTGAGCGTGCGCTGCCGCCGGTTTGGAGGATAATCATCAATGGGCTTTTTCAGCAAACTGTTCGACCCGAGCAAGGGCGAAATCAAGAGACTGCAAAAGATGGTCGATCAGATCGACTCGTTTGAGGAAGCGCACAAGCGGCTGAGCGACGGCGAGCTGCGCGCCAAGACCACCGAATTCAAGGAGAGGCTGGAGAAGGGCGAGACGCTCGACAGCCTTCTGCCCGAGGCCTTCTCCGTCGTGCGCGAGGCGACGTTCCGCGTGACGGGCAAGCGCCAGTTCCGCGTGCAGATGATGGGCGGCATCGTGCTGCATCAGGGGCGCATTGCGGAGATGAAGACCGGCGAGGGCAAGACGCTCACGGCGACCATGCCCGCCTATCTCAACGCGCTCACGGGCAAGGGCGTCCACGTCGTCACGGTCAACGACTACCTCGCCAAGTTTCAGGGCGAGGACATCGGGCGCATCTTCCGCTTCCTGGGCATGAGCGTGGGCGTCATCGTCCATGACCTCACGCAGGAGGAGCGCAAGGCGGCCTATGCCTGCGACGTCACCTACGGCACCAACAACGAGATGGGCTTTGACTACCTGCGCGACAACATGGTCATCTACCAGAAGAACATGGTGCAGCGCGGGCACAACTTCGCCATCGTGGACGAGGTCGACTCCATCCTCATCGACGAGGCGCGCACGCCGCTGATCATTTCCGGCGCGGGCGACAAGTCGACCGACCTGTATGAAAAGGCGGACCGCTTCGTCTGTACGCTGCAAAAGGGCGAAGAGCCGGAGGAGGACCGCTGGGAGGAGAACCCCCTTTCGGAGGAGGAGAAGGCCGAAATGCGCCGCGACTACGTCGTGGACGAGAAGAAGAAGACCTGCAACCTCTCCGAGGCGGGCGTGCGCAAGGCCGAAAAGTGGTTTGGCGTGGAGAACCTCGCCGATATCGCCAACAACGAGCTGATGCACCACATCAACGCCGCGCTGCGGGCGCATGCGCTCATGAAGCGCGACGTCGATTACGTCGTGCAGAACGATCAGGTCGTCATCGTCGACGAGTTCACGGGCCGCCTCATGGTGGGCCGCCGCTACAGCGACGGTCTGCATCAGGCCATTGAGGCCAAGGAACACGTCAAGGTCGAGCGCGAGAGCAAGACGCTGGCGACGGTGACCTTCCAGAACTACTTCCGCATGTACAAAAAGCTCTCGGGCATGACCGGCACGGCCAAGACCGAGGAGGAGGAGTTCAAGGGCATCTACAACCTCGACGTCGTGCAGATCCCGACCAACCGCCCGATGATCCGTGACGACATGAACGACCTCGTCTATAGGACGGTCAAGGGCAAGTTTAAGCAGGTGGTCGAGGAGATCGAGCGCAGGCACAAGACGGGCCAGCCGATTCTGGTGGGCACGGTGTCCGTCGAGGTCAGCGAGCTGCTCTCCAAGATGCTGAGCATGCGCGGCATCGAGCACGAGGTGCTCAACGCCAAGTATCACGAGAAGGAAGCGGAGATCGTCGCGCAGGCGGGCCACTACGGCGCGGTCACCATCGCCACGAACATGGCGGGCCGCGGCACGGATATCCTGCTGGGCGGCAACCCGGAATACCTCGCCCGCCGCGCGATGAAGCAAAAGGGCTACGACGAGCTGGTCATCGAGGAGGCCACGGGCTACAACGAGAACGTCTCGGAGGATGTGCTCACGGCGCGCGCGGTCTACAAGGAGCTCTATGCGGGCTTTAAGGCGCAGACGGACGCCGAGCACGACCGCGTGGTCGCCGTCGGCGGCCTGCATATCATCGGCACGGAGCGCCACGAGTCCCGCCGCATCGACAACCAGCTGCGCGGACGCGCGGGCCGTCAGGGCGACCCGGGCTCTTCCCAATTCTTTATCTCCATGCAGGACGATCTCATGCGCCTGTTCGGCACGGACCGCGTCAGCGGCCTCATCGAGAAGATGGGCCTCGCCGAGGAAGAGCCGATCGAGGCCAAGATGCTCACCGGGCAGATCGAGAACGCGCAAAAGCGCGTCGAGGGCCGCAACTACGAGATCCGCAAGAGCGTTTTGCAGTATGACGACGTCATGAACGAGCAGCGCAAGGAGATCTATGAGCAGCGCCGCCAGGTGCTCGAGGGCCGCGACATGCACGAGACCATCGTCAAGATGGCGGACAAGCTGATCGAGGAGGCCGTCGGCAGCTACTGCGGCAACGGCGACGACTATATCGACTGGGATATGGCGGGCCTTGCGGCGTATATGGAGCGGCTCTGCACGCGTGTGGGCTTCTTTGGCACGCATGAAGAGGCGTTCAAGACCATCCAGAAGGACGACCTCATCGACAAGCTCAAGCAGGAGGCGCGGGACTTCTACGCCGTGCGCGAGGCGGAGTTTGAGAAAATCCATCTGGATACGCGCGAGCTCGAGCGCGTCGTGCTGCTCTCGTGCGTCGACAGGCGCTGGATGGATCACATCGACGCGATGGATCAGCTGCGCGACGGCATCGGCCTGCGCGCCTATGGCAACCGCAACCCGATCACCGAATACCAGATCGAGGGCTACGACATGTTCGACGAGATGGTGCGCCTCATTCGCGAGGACACCGTCCGCAGGATGTATCAGGCCCGCATCAACGTCCCGCAGGAGCGCAAGGAGGTCGCCGAGGTCAAGGAGACCAACCTTGAGCAGGCCAAGGCGGCGGGCGGCCCTGCCGGCCCCAAGCGCGTGGCCAAGAAGGTCGGGCGCAATGATCCCTGCCCCTGCGGAAGCGGCAAGAAGTACAAGAACTGCTGCGGCAAAGAGGCATAAGCCTCTTTGGCCGGGCGGTTAAACCGCCATATGCACTACGATATGAACC
>JAUNPI010000038.1:0-18047 GCA_030536875.1 Clostridia bacterium | reverse complement strand
AACCACGATAGAACGACCATATGAACCATCATCAAGGAAGTGAAATGTCATGATCGAACTGGACGCTTACCGGCAGCAGCTTTCGCAGATTCGCGGGAGCATCGCAGAGGTGGGGGAGGCTCTCAACATCCCCGGGCTCAAGGAACAGCTGCTCGAGCTGCATGAGACGATGAACGAGCCGGATTTCTGGAACGACCTGTCGCGTTCGACGGAGGTCAGCAAGAAGGTGCGCATCGCCGAGGGCAAGGTGGAGCACTATGCCAAGCTGAACCAGCGGGCCGACGATGTGGAGGCCACGATGGAGCTCGCCGAGGAGATGGGGGACAGCGATCTGGTCGCCGAGGCGGGCGACGAGATCAAAAAGCTGCTCAGCGACCTCGAAGAGCTTCGGCTCGAGAGCCTGCTGCGCGGGGACTATGACAGCAATAACTGCTACATCTCGCTGCACGCGGGCGCGGGCGGAACGGAGGCGCAGGACTGGACGCTCATGCTCTACCGCATGTACACGCGCTATTGCGAGCGGCACGGCTACGGCCTCAAGGTGATCGACATGCTCGACGGAGACGAGGCGGGCATCAAGTCCGTGACCGTCGAGGTCACGGGGGAGAACGCATACGGCTTTTTGCGCAGCGAGAAGGGCGTCCATCGCCTCGTGCGCATCAGCCCGTTTGACGCCAACGCGCGCCGCCAGACCAGCTTCTCCTCGGTGGACGTCTCCCCGATCATCGAGGACGACGACAACGAGATCGAGATCGACATGAAGGACGTGCGCGTGGACACCTATCACGCCAGCGGCGCGGGCGGGCAGAACGTCAACAAGACCAGCTCCGCCGTGCGCATGACGCATTACCCGACCGGCATCGTCGTCTCCAGCCAGACGAGCCGCGATCAGGTTCACAACCGCGAAAACTGTATCCGCATGCTGCGCGCCAAGCTGCTGGAGCTGCGCGAGCGCGAGCGCGAGGAGAAGATGGCGGACATCAAGGGCGAGATGAAGAAGATCGAGTGGGGCAGCCAGATCCGCTCCTATGTCTTCCATCCGTATTCGATGGTCAAGGATCATCGCACCGGCTGCGAGACCAGCAACGTGAGCGGCGTCATGGACGGCGAGCTCGACGCGTTCATCACCGCGTATTTGCAGATGCAGTGATCTTCCGGGGCGGGCGCTGTCGCCCGCTCTTTTCGGCCTTTTGGGGGTTGAGCGATGAAGAAATTGTCCTTGGCCACAAGCGTGCTTGCGGCGCTGACGATCGTGCTCACGGCTGTGGGCGCGCTGCTTGGCACGGCGTATGACATGGCGTCCGATCAGACGCTGTACGCGTCGCAGTCCCGCAAGGCCGTCGCGCAGCAGTTTGGCTTTGCGGATGACGCGCAGATCACCGCGTATATCGGCCTGACCGAGGAGGAGCAGGAGGATGCGGCCACGAGGATCGCGCTGTACATGGCCTATGCCTCGGAGGATCAGGAACTCGACCTGCCCGTGCTCGGCGAGCGTGAGCGCCAGCATATGCGGGATGTGCGCGGGCTGATCCGTCTGGCGCAGGGCGGGTACAAGCTGTGCATGGCGCTTGCGGCGGGCCTGGCCGTTGCCATCGCGTGGACGGGCGCGCGGCTGCGCCACAGGCATCGCGCGGCGCTGGCGGGCGCGGCCTGCGGCGCAGGCGTGCTGATCATCGGCGCGCTGGGGCTGATGCTGGCCATGAATACGATGGGATTTGAGCGCCTGTTTGTGGGCCTGCACCGGCTGGCGTTTACCAACGACCTGTGGCTGATGGATCCGCAGACGGAAATCCTCATCCGCATGATGCCGCAGGCGCTGTTTGAGCAGGCTTTTGGCGCGCTGCTTTTGCGGGCCGCGGCGGTGTTCGGCATCGCGCTGGTCATGCTGGCGGCTGTGTATGCCGTGATCAGCGGCATGATTCACCGGAACGTATCGGAGAGGGAAAAAGCATGAGTTACGAAGAAAATGCCCATGAGCAGGCGGAGGCGCTTTGCCGCGCGGGGCACGCGACGATTCTGGCGATTGAGTCCAGCTGCGACGAGACGGCGGCGGCCGTCATCCGGGACGGACGCGAGGTTCTTTCCTCGATCATCTCCTCGCAGATCCCGCTGCACGCGATGTATGGCGGCGTCGTGCCGGAGATCGCCTCGCGCAAGCACGTGGAGAGCGTCGACCCGGTGGTCAGCGAGGCGCTGAAGCAGGCGCAGATGCGGCTGGAGGATGTGGACGCCGTGGCGGTGACCTACGGGCCGGGGCTCGTCGGCGCGCTGCTGGTCGGCGTATCGGCGGCGAAGGCGCTGGCCTATGCGGCGGGCAAGCCGCTCGTGCCGGTCAACCACATCGAGGGGCACGTCAGCGCGAACTACATCGCCCACCCCGACCTCGTGCCGCCGTTTGTCTGCCTCGTCGCCTCCGGCGGGCATTCGCACATCGTCCGCGTGGAGGACTACGGCGTCTATACGCTGCTCGGGCAGACGATGGACGACGCCGCGGGCGAGGCGTTTGACAAGGCCGCGCGCGTGCTCGGCCTGCCCTATCCCGGCGGCCCGCTGCTGGACAAGCTCAGCCGGGAGGGAGATCCCCACGCGCTGAAGCTGCCGCACGTGCAGACGCCGGGGCGCTACGACTACAGCTTTTCCGGGCTCAAGACGGCGCTGATCAACGCCGTCCACAGGCTGCGCCAAAACGGGGAAGAGGCGCCCGCGGCGGACATCGCGGCGAGCTTTCAGCACGCGGCGGTGGAGTTGCTCAGCGACAAGGCCGTCCTCGCCGCCAAGGAGACGGGGGCCAAGGTCATGGCGCTGGCGGGCGGCGTGGCGAGCAATTCCGGCCTGCGCAACACGATGAACGACAAATGCCAGAGGGCGGGCATCCGCCTGGTGATGCCGCCGCCCATTCTCTGCACGGACAACGCCGCGATGATCGGCAGCGCGGCGTTTTACCGGCTCATGCGCGGGGAGGTCGCGGGGCTCGACCTCAACGCGTGCCCGAGCCTCAGGCTGGTGTGAGGGAAAACGATAGACGAAAAAACGGAGGCCGCTTCGCTTGGAAGGAGGCGGTCTCCGGTTATTTGCGTGCGCCCGGCTTCGCATCAGAAAGATGCTGATCTGCATGCGGCTTTTGCTGGCCTTGATTCGTCTTTGTATGACTGCGCGGCTTCTTTGCTTGCGCAATCCGCAAGAGGGGCTTTCGCCGCAGCGTTTGGCCTCATGGGCGCCGCGCGCATAGCGATCAACCCGGAGCGCGCCGCGGAAAGACGAACGTTCGTCCTCTTTTTGGCGCTGTATTACCTTTTATACGCGGGCATGGGTTTTAGCTTGTGCAGGTTCGCCCGATGAAGCCGATCGATTTTTTCCCGGACGGCTTCATCCTCGCACACGCCGGTCAGAACATAGGCGCTCAGCGTCTGATAGGAAAACCCCAGCTTTTCCTCGTCCGAACATCCGCTCAATCCGTCGCTGGGCGTCTTCTCGACCAAATCCTTCGGCAGCCCCAGCGCATGCCCCAATTCCCGGACTTCCTCGACCCAAAAATCGGAGAGCGGGCTGAAGTCTCCGGCGGAATCGCCGTATTTTGTGGAATAGCCAATATAATCCTCCGAACGGTTACAGGTGTTGACAACGCGCCCGCCGCCCGGCAGACTTTGAGCGACGGCATAAAGCGTTGTCATCCGAATGCGGGGCGGAAGATTGATTTTGCTGTCCGCGGACAGCTCGGCGCGTCCTGTCAGGGCCTGAAGGGCTTCATTGCGTTCCAATTCCTGACACAGGGCGGCGGAGGTTGTTCCGATATTGAGGATGAGATGAGGAATCCCTAAAAACGCAGCCAGGCGCTTTGCATCCTCCAAATCCGACTGGATCCCATTGGGCATCAGCACGCCGACAACCCGGTCTTTGCCAAGCGCCTCCGCACACAGGGCGGCCGCTACGCTGGAATCCTTCCCGCCCGAAATCCCAATTACGGCAAAACAGCCTTTCCCGTTTTCCTCAAAATAATCGCGAATCCATCTTTTGATATCTTCCTTTACCCGGTATGGATCATTCAGCATGCCGTTCCCTTCCTTTCCGATGGTCGGTTTTGATCTGTTTTCCGAAGCAAATATTCGTATACGCCCTTTGGAAGCATGGAGCAAACCTGCTCGAGCTTTCCGGCGTGCAAAGCCTGACGGATCTTTGTAGAGCTGATGGCTTGGTATGGCTCGCCGTTTTCCAACAGGACGATATGGTCCTGATGCAGCCGCAGGAAAGCGTTTGTGCGCACCAGTTCCTCAATCCTTTCATCGTTTCGCCGGACGGCCAGCAGCCGAAATTGCTGCAGCATCCGCTCGGCCTGATACCAATGCGCCAATTCCTTGAGTTTATCCGATCCGCACATCAAGAAGACATGGCTTCTGTCTATGCCATATTGCGCCGCCAAATAGGTCAGCGTGTCATAGGTTTTCCCCGACACTTTGCCGTCGGTTTCGCATGTGCTGATGGAGAACGCGGTTCCCTCTAACCCCAAATGCAGCATGTGGATTCTTTCGGATGCGGAAAACCGATCCTTCTCATCGAATTGCTTCCATGAGGCCAGAAAGGAGTCGGCCGCAGGTACGAAGACAATCTGGGCCTTTGCAAACTGTTTTTGCGCAAGCTCGCCTAACCGGACATGGGCCGTTGTCACCGGATTGAAGGCGCCCGCGATCACGATCAGCTTGACCTCCTGCTCCATGCTATAGATTCCTCGCTTCGTCCAGAAGATTCATTTTCATCTCATAATAGGCCGGGCTCATATCCAGATAATGCTTGTGGGGATTTTCAAACCGCTGTTCCTCCGGCCAGATTTCCGTGTCAAGCTGCCTTTTCACGTAAGCCCTGATTTCCTCCAGAGATGGCGCCGGGGCGACGCGCTTGCCGTCTTTGACGATCAGCTTTTGCAGTTTCCTTGCGGTGCAATGTTCAAAATACCGGTTCTTCCACGGCTTTTCCGGATCGACATAGCGGTACGGAACGGTTAAGTCCACCTCTTCCTGCGCGCCTGTGATCAAATCGGCTACAGCCTGCCCGCAATCGCTCAATACCCGATACACCTGTTTTAAGCCCGGATTGGTGATCTTTTCCAGCGTTTCCGATACTTTGATCCTCGGAACAAAGGAGCCGTTTTCCTCCACGGCGGCCATTTTATAGACGGCCCCGAAGACGGGATCGCTCTTTGCCGTGATCAGCCGCTCTCCCACGCCAAAGCTATCGATCCGCCCTCCCTGATTCAAAATAGACGTGATGGTATATTCATCAAGGCTGTTGGATACGATGATTTGGCAATCCTCCAGCCCTGCGTCGTCCAGCATTTTCCGAACCTTTTTGGAGAGGTATGCCAAATCCCCTGAATCCAGGCGCACGCCCTTCAGCCGCCGCCCCGCCGGCTCCAACACGTCTTTGGCCACGCGAATCGCATGGGGAACGCCGGAATGAAGCACATCATAGGTGTCCACCAGAAGCACGACGTTGTCCGGGTAAGCCTCCGCATATCGCCGGAACGCCTCGTATTCATCCTTAAAATACATCACCCAGCTATGCGCCATTGTTCCGCTTACCGGAATGCCAAACTTCTGACCGGCCATCACGGTGGCCGTGCCGGAAGCCCCGCCGATATAGGCCGCTCTGGCGCCATAGACGGCCGCATCCAGATTATGGGCTCTCCTCGCGCCAAAGTCCGAGACGGCGCGCCCCTGTGCGGCCCGGACAATCCGGCTGGTCTTGGTGGCGATCAGGGATTGATGATTGACCTGCGTGAGAATGGCCGTCTCGACGAGCTGCGCGTCGATGGGCGGCGCAACGACCGTCATGACCGGCTCGTTGGGGTACATCACCGTTCCCTCCGGAAAGGCGTAAAGATCCCCCGTAAACCGAAAGTCTTCCAAATACCGCAAAAAGTCATCCGAAAACAGGTTTAAGGAGCGAAAGTAATCGATGTCGGCGCGCTCAAAATGCAGATTTTCCAGATATTCAACCACCTGCTCCAAGCCGGCAAACACCGCATAGCCGCCCTGATCGGGATTCTTCCGATAAAATACGTCAAAAACGACTCGATGCGGTTCCCGCTGATTGACGAAGTAGCCGTTTGCCATCGTCATCTCATACAGATCCATCATCATGCTGATGTTTCTGGAATCAAACTGCGTCACGTTCCGTCCTCCCATCCTTCACGAGAATCTGGCAGCTTTCCATTGTCTGCAGCGCGGCGGCGTGCTTCTTGGGGGAAACGCCGGCACAGCAGGAGGAATCCACCATCACGGGCAGCTCCGGCATGTAGGCCTTGATCAGCAGAGCGTTGCTGATGACGCAAATATCCGTGCAAAGGCCCGCCAGCTCGACGGACGCGATTCCGTTCTTACGATCGTTCTCTAAAAGGAACTGCGCCAGCGCCACGCTGCCGAAGGTGTTCTTTTCAAAGACAGGGTGATGGGCCTGTCTCTGCAGCGCCTCTAATTCCGGAATAAGCCGCCAGCCCGCCGTCCCCCGGATACAGTGCTTGACGGGCAGCATTTTCCCTTCCTGTGTGTCCAGATAGTTTTCCTCGTGCGTGTCCTGCGTAAACAGAATTTTTCCTTGAAAGCGCTTCACCTTCTGTATGATCTTTTGGGCCGCCGCCTCCGCCTCTTTCGTGCCGAGGGCGCCCGTGACAAAGTCGTTCTGCATGTCGATCACAATCAAGTATTTGTCGGCCATCGATGATTCACCCTGCCTTTCTCATGATACAGTGTAAAGCAGCCGAAAGACATTTGCAAGCCCCTAAACGCAAGGAGGCTGGGAAAAGTTCGCTGTTGCCGCCCGACAAGCCGGGCATTCGCCTTCTTTTTTTCAGCACGATGCTTGACAATTGATCGAAAGCATGCTATACTTTTTGCACTGGAAAGAAGGGATGCCATGAACAGAAATCAATCCTGCGGCGCGTTGATCAAGCAGCTGCACGACGAGCTGGAAAAGCGGGCCAACAACGAGCTTCGCGCGGAAAACATCACGTCCGCTCAGGTGGGGGCCCTGCTCGTCCTCCATGAATCGCCGGAGGGGCGTCTGCCGCTCAAGGAGCTCGAGCAGCGCTTGCATGTGTCCCAAGCCACGGCCGCAGGCATTGTGGTGCGTCTGGAGCAAAAGGGTATGGTGCAGGGGGTTCAAGACGCCTCGGACAGGCGGATCAAGCTGGTGAGCATCACCCGAGAGGGCGTCGAGCGCTGCAGACGGGCGGAGAAGCACATGGAGGATACGGAAAACCGGCTGCTCTCCGGGCTGACGGAAACGGAGCGGGAAATTTTTGCGACACTGCTCAAAAAGGTTCGGGATACCATGCTGTGAGACCCGGCGGACGTCCGGGTTTTTGCTCAGACAAATCGAAAGCATGCTGTTAACAGCATGCAATTATAGAAAGGGGATATCGGATCATGAACGACGAAAAGACAATGCAGATTTTTGAAAGGGCGCCGGTTCACAAAGCCGTGCTGCAAAACGCGGTGCCCGCTATGGCGGCGATGCTCATGGTGCTCATCTATAATCTGGCCGATACGTTTTTTATCGGGCAGACGCACGACGCGCTTCAGGTGGCGGCGGTTTCCTTGGCGACGCCGGTTTTCCTGATCTTTATGGCGGTCGGAACGGTATTCGGCATCGGCGGCACCTCGGTCATCTCGCGCGCGATCGGCGAAGGAAGGCATGAATATGCCAAAAAAGTCTGTTCCTTTTGCATGTGGGGCTGTGTCGCGGTGGGAATCGTTCTTTCGGCGGCCCTTCTGCTGTGGATGGATCAGATTCTCGGCTGGGTGGGGGCGAGCGCGGACACGTGGGCGATGGCAAAGACCTATCTGACCATTGTCTCGCTCAGCGGGCCGTTTGTGCTGATCGCTAACTGCTATTCCAATGTCATTCGGGCGGAGGGGCGCTCTACAACGGCCATGATGGGGCAGCTCATAGGCAATTTGCTCAACGTCGTGCTCGATCCCGTCATGATTCTCGGCTTGGGTTGGAATGTGGCGGGCGCGGCCATTGCTACGGTGATTGGCAATGTGGTGGGCGCGTGCTATTACATCGTCTACTTCCTGCGGGGAAAGTCCTCGCTGAGCATTCGGCTTCGGGATTTCACACTCGCCGACCGGGTGGCGCGCAGCGTGCTGGCCATCGGCATCCCCGCGTCGCTCGGCTCGCTGCTGATGAGCGTTTCGCAGATCGTCGTCAACAGCCTGATGGCGGGCTACGGCGATATGGCCGTGGCGGGCATCGGCGTGGCGATGAAGGTGACCATGATGACCGGCATGATCTGCATCGGCTTTGGCCAGGGGATACAGCCGCTGCTGGGGTACTGCGTCGGAGCAGGCTTGTGGGATCGGTTTAAAAAGGTGATGAACTTTTCGCTCTTGTTTTCGTTTGCGCTGAGCGTGATCATGACGGGCGTTTGTTACCTCATGACCCCGCAGCTGGTCAGCGCCTTTCTCACGGATGCCGCCGCCTTCGAGTATGCGGTGCAGTTCGTGCGGATTTTGCTGACAACCAGCTTCTTGTTCGGCATTTTCTATGTGCTCGCCAACGCGCTTCAGGCGATGGGCGCGGCTGCTGCGGCCCTGATCATCAACCTGAGCCGCCAAGGCATCATCTATATTCCGGCCCTGTTTATGCTCAATGCCGTCATGGGGGCGACGGGCCTTGCATGGGCGCAGCCGGCGGCGGATCTGCTTTCCACCGGGCTGGTTATTGCGCTGTATGCGCGCACCGTGACAAAGCTGGCGAAACCGGGCGCGCCGCAGGAAAGAGGGGCGTGAAAAGGGCAAAACGCCATCCCAAAGGCGAGACTTCTGCGGAGGTCTCGTTTTTTTATGCGGCGAAAGGGGAGGCGAGCGCCGGAGCGCAGGGGTGGGAATTGGGGCTTGACAAACAACCTGTTGTTCAATATGATGATAAAAATGGCATAAACAGGTGTGAAAAATGAGAAATAGAACGGTCATCTTTTTGGGCATCATGGCCCTTGCGGCGGCAGTGGCCGGCTTGATCGGGCTTGCGGATCCGGGCGCGGGAGGGGAAACCATCGCCATCATCTGCCCGTGGGGCGTGGGCAGCGTCGGAGACGGCATGCTCTGCGCGCTCAAGCCCTTGCTTGAGGAGAAGCTTGACGCGGACGTGGAGATCCGGTATGTCGAAGGGGAGGGCGGCTTGAGAGGCGTGCGCTATGCCTCCGAAATGCCGGCGGATGGAAAGCATTTTATCTTTATCACCCAGTCGATGGTCATCAACGATCTGAAGGGGAAGATCGAGTTCCCGTTTCGAGAGGCGTTTGAGCCGGTGGCGCGGCTGACGGACGCCGTCTATATCCTGTCGACCTCCTTTGACACGGCATGCTCCCTGTTTGGCAGCTATCGGGATATGCTCGCCTACGCGCGCAGCCATCCCGGCGGGATCGCCTGCGGAGCGCTCTCGCTCTCCGGCATCGACGGGCTGGCGATGGAAAAGCTCTTTCCGGACGGGATCGTCACGCCGGTGGAATACGACTCCGGCAAGGCGCTGACGCAGGCCGTCCTCGAAGGGGAGGTGCAGATGCAAATCTGCTGCGCGGGCGAGATCATGGGGCTGATTGAGCGCAACGACCTGATTCCGCTGGTCGTGCTCAGCGACGAGCGGCTGGCCATGCTGCCGGACGTGCCCTGCACGGGGGAATTGGGCCTGAACGCGGCCGTAGGCACATGGAGCGGCCTGTGCGCGCCGGCGGGGACGGAAAAGGAGAAGATCGAGAGGATTTGCAGCGCGCTTTCCGAGATCGCGGAGGATCCGGGCTGGATTCGGTATTTGACCATGTCGTCCTATAACGGTCGGGGCGCTTTTTTGGACACGGCCGGGTTTGAGCGGTTTCTCGAAAACGAATACGGCCGGTATACGGCATTTTTGCAGCAGAGGGGTCTCCTAAAACGATTCTATGGGGAGATGGATTGAATGAAAACAACGGTTCTGATTGTGGAAGACGAGCGGGAGATACGCTCGTTTTTGGAGCCGGAGCTTCGTCACGAGGGGTACGGCACCGCGACGGCGGTAAACGGCGAGCAGGCGCTCGAACGCTTCCGGGCAGGGGGAATCGACCTTGTCCTTCTGGATATTCTGCTTCCGGGCATTTCGGGCATCGAGGTTCTCAGAAGAATACGGCGGCAGAGCGATGTGCCGGTCATCATGCTGACCGCGCGCAACGCGACGTATGACAAGGTCTCCGCGCTGGATCAGGGGGCGGACGATTATCTGGTCAAGCCCTTTGAGATTGAGGAGCTGCTGGCCCGGATGCGCGCGGCTCTCAGAAAGCGCAAGCAGAAGCTGCGCCCCATGACCTTTGAGGACATCGCGCTGGATCCGGATGCGCGAAGCGTGAAGGTCTCGGGCGAAGAGGTTGAGCTTTCGGCGAAGGAATTTGATCTGCTTCGCCTGCTGATGGAGAACCAGGGGGTTGTCCTGTCCCGGGATCGGATTGTGGACCGCATCTGGGGAGCGGACTATGTCGGCGATCAGAAGGTCGTGGATGTTTATGTGCGGCATCTGCGCACGAAGCTCGACGATCCTTTCGGGAGGACGTATATCACGACGGTGCGCGGCGTCGGCTATACGATGAAGAGGCAGAGCGGTTATGAAGACAGCTAAGCCCAAACGGCGAAAGAGCCTATATGGCCGTGTAGCGCGCATCAACTCGCTGACGCTCTTTTTGTCCAGCACGGGCATCATGCTTTGCGTGCTGGCCCTGATCTGCGCCATCATCGTCGGGTCCGAGCAAAAGGCCCTTCGCGGCATGATGGAGCAGCTGACCGAACGGGTCGTCCACATCGGCACCCCGAGCCGGATCGCGTTTGCGAATATCACGCTGCGCGACGGGCTTGAATTTGCCATCTACGATGCGAACGGGCAGCCGCTTTACCAAAGCTCCTATTCCATGCCCTCCACGGAGGTGAAGGCCTATCCGCCGACGCTGCGGCTGATTGAGCATCAGGACTGGACCACCTTCGGCGAGCAGAAGCGGGCGTATGACCTGATCTGCCATGCGGCGACCTATATTCAGACCGACGAGGAGACGGTTCTGCTGCATGTGGTCGGCAGCTTGAGCTATCTGGTCACGCTGGTTCAGGGCACCATCCCGGCCCTGATCGCCGCCCTGCCCGTCATGCTGCTGATCAGCATTTTGCTGGGGCGGAGCATCAGCCGCCAAACCATCGTGCCCATCCGGGAGATTTCCACACAGCTTTCGTCGAAGAGCTCGGCCAATCTGTTCGAGCGGATCGACAGCGCGGCGGTGGACTGCGAGTTTATCGAAATGGTCGACGCGTTCAACGCGCTGATGACGCAGGTGGAGGCTTCGTTCATTCGGCAGCGCGAATTCATATCCAACGCCTCGCACGAGCTGCGCACGCCGCTTGCCGTCATGGACGGCCACATCTCCATGCTGCTGCGCTGGGGGAAGGATGACAGGGAGCAGCTGGAGAGCTCGCTGCGAATCCTCAAGAAGGAGGTGCGCTCCATGACGGATATGATGACCGAGCTGCTTCTCATCAGCCGGGCGGATCGCGGCATACTCGAAAGGGAGAGCGTCGGCTTTTCCGTATCGGAATTGCTGGAGGAGATCAGGCAGGATGTCCTGGTCGTATCGCCTCAGGCGATTCTTTGCATCGACGCCGGGCGGACGCTCAGCGTGACCGGGGACAGGGCGCTGATCAAGCAGGTATTCCGAATCCTGGTGGACAACAGCCTGCGGTACTGCCCGCCGCCGGGCGTGATTACGCTGGCGGCGCGGGAGGAGGGCAAGGGCCTGCGCTTTTCGGTTGTGGACACCGGACAGGGCATCGCGCCAAGCGACCTCCCGCACATCTTTGAGCGGTTTTACCGCGCGCACGATCTGCCGGACGCCCAGAAGGGGAATTCCGGGCTGGGGCTTGCGATCGCCAAGGTGCTGGTTGAAGCGATGAACGGCCGGATCACGGCGCAGAGCCAGCCGCATACCCGAACGGAGATCGCCTTTTTCATACCGTTTGGCGAACATGAGCTCAGTAAAAAGCAGATTGATGAAAAGGAGCTTGACCCAAAGAAATTTGGCGAAGATGAAAAAACTGTAACCTAAATTTCATGTAAGCCGAGGATAAATGGGGTTCCCGCTTTACCTTTGCCTGATATAATCAAGCCAGAACAACCGGAAGAGATCCGGAAAAAAACAAAAGGAAAGAAGGGACTCACATGAAAAAGGCATTGGGCCTCATCCTCTCCGCCTCGCTGATGCTGAGCGCGGCCATGCCCGCGTTTGCGCAGGAGGGAATCACGCTCTGGCCGACGGGCACGGTGAAGAAGGTGGTGAAGCAGTCGGACGAGCTGGGAGAATACGGCAAGCATGTCGGCCGGCCGCAGCCCGCCACCACGAGCACGCAGCCCGTTGTCGACAAGGCGCTGCCGGAGTTTGTGCCCCAGTATGCGGCCGACGAGCTGACGGGAAGCCGCGTGATGAAGTGCTCGGACGTGCTCGCCTACATCGCCCATGACTTTGTCGACACATTCAACCAGTACTATCCCCATGTGGACATCGACCTGTCTGAGCCGTATGTCGGAAGCGCGGGGGCGGCGGAGCTGATCGCGGGCAACGTGGATTTCGTCATGGTTTCCAGAGAGCCCCGGCCGAACGAGTATCCCGACTTTAAGGAGGCGTTCGGATACGACATGTCCGTCGTGCCGGTGATGGGCGGAAGCTATAATTACTTCGGCTGGCTGGACGCGATGTGCTTTGTCGTCAACAAGGACAACCCCATCGAGTACCTGACGATGGAACAGATCGATTCCATCTTCTCTACGAGCTATCTGCGCGGCGGCCACGATGTGGAGACATGGGGCGATCTGGGCGTCGCCGGCGAGTTTGCCGAGCTGCCGATTACCCGGTATGCGATCACCCACTGGAACGGCTTTGAGGAATTTGTGCGCATTCGCTGCCTGGACGCGCTGGACGGCCATGCGACCGACAATCTCTTTGCCACGCAGGGCGCTTTCCGCGAGGACATGGTGTTCAATTCCAAGGTCTTCGATCAGGCGAACCTCGTGAAAAACGACCGGACGGGCATCGCTTACACCGGCATCGCCTATGTGGACGAGGATGTCAAGGTGCTGCCCATCATGCTGGACGACGGAACGATCGTATCCCCGTCGTACGAGGATGTCTGCAGCGCCAAGTGGCCGCTCGCCCGGCTGGTCTACCTGAACTACAACAAGGCTCCGGACGAGGAGATGGATCCGGTGATCCATGAATTCCTTCGCTTCCTGCTCTCCAAGAACGCCGCCGAGATCGTCTCCGAGCAGAACATCTACGTGCCCCTGACGGCCAAGCAGGCGAACGACGCGCGCGACACGGCCGGGCTTGCGCGCGAGGATTTCACGGTCATGCTCGACGGGCAGGCGCTGGCGCAGTCGGATCCCGCGGTGTATTACGAATATGTCACGCTGAACAAGGTCATGTATCTGCCGCTTTTTGAGACGCTTGACGCGCTGGACGCGACCTACACGTACACCGACGACGCCAACCTCGATTGGCTGATCGAGTGCGGCGACATCCGCTCGGATGTGAAGATCGGCTCCAAGTTTATCGAAGTCAATGACGTCGAGCGTCAGATCAGCCTGAATTCCAAGACGTGGAACGATTGCGTCTACATGCCCACGGATGCGATCGACATGATGTGCGGCACGACGACGACCTACGACCTGGAGGCCAAGGTCATCACCATCGCGAGGTAATCGGGCGGCCGCTGGGCGGCGAGCTCAAACACAGACTACATACAAAACGGAGGCGCCTTGTGGCTGAGGCGGCTCCGTTTTTTGCGCGCTTGGCCGGGGAAAAACCGTCTGCGTCGGGGGATCAGAGCAGCGGGGAGAGAATTTTCATAATCTCTGCAGGCAGCCTCTGCCAGAGCCTGAGGGCAGCCCTGTCCGGGGTGATCTCTTCGGACTGGGCGAGGGTATGGAGAAAATCCGTTTTCATATCCTGAATGCAGGCCGTGCCGTACATCCAAGCGGCACATTCAAAGTGATGCACGAGGGAGCGATAATCGAGATTGATGGTTCCGCATATGGCAAACTGATCGTCGCAAATCACGTTTTTTGCATGGATAAAGCCGGGCGTGTATTCATAGATCCGGACGCCGGCGTCGAGCAGCGTGCGATAGCTGGAGCGCGTCATCAAAAAGACGGCCTTCTTGTCCGGGATGTGCGGCGTGATGAGCCGGACGTCCACACCCCGCTGGGCGGCCATGCGCAGGGCGTTTGTGAGCTCGTGATCGCAGATGAGATAGGGCGTTGTGACATACAGATACGCCTTTGCGTCGCAGATCATGTTCAGATAGACGCCTTTGCCGATATGCTCGGCGTAAAGGGGCTCCGGCCCGTCGCCGAAGGGGATGACGAAGCCGCCGCCCGGAGGGAAAGCATCGGGCACGTCAAAATAGGGCGCCCCGTCCAGCGGCTCCTTGTGCTGCATGTTCCAGTTGATGATAAACAGGCCGGTCAGGTTGCGCACGGCGCGCCCTTCAAGCCGCACGGCGGTGTCCTTCCAATGGCCAAAGCGGCGGACGGCGTTGATGTATTCGTCGGCAAGATTGAGGCCGCCCGTGTAGCCGATTGTGCCGTCGATGACGGTGATCTTGCGATGATCCCGGTTGTTGTGGATGTGAGAGAGAACGGGCGTGAAGCGGTTGGAGGGAATGCAGTGGATTCCCTCGCTGCGAAGCAGAGCGTCATAGCGTTCCGGCAGGGTGGACATGCAGCCGAAATTGTCGTACATGAAGTAAACCTCTACGCCGGCGGCCGCCTTTTCGCGCAAAATCGAGTGGATGGGATCCCACATACGTCCTTCCTGAACGATGAAGTATTCCATCAGAATAAAGCGCTTTGCATGGCTGAGATCCCGGAGAAGCGCGGCGTGAAAGGCCTCTCCCTCGGCGAAGTATGCCGCCTGTGTGCCGTCATGGCAGGGCATGCCGGCTACATGAAACAGGTAATTCGCCTGAGCATATGCGTCCATGCTCCGGTCCTTCAGCGCATCCAGCGCGCGGCTTTGCCGCATATAGGGCGAAATGCACCGGTTGGCCGCGTCGAAACGCTGGCATTCCTTTTTGGTCGCATCGTTGCTGGACAGGAGGATGTAGATAAAGGCGCCGACGACGGGAAAGAGGAAGAGAAGCGTCATCCACGGAAGCTTGAGCTCCGGTATTTCATCCCGGTTGAGCATGTACAGAAGCACGCCGACGTGAAAGATCCAAGCCATGACGGCGAAGGGGAAAAAATGCTTGTAGAAGAGAATAAACACGGCGAGAAGCTGTAGAAATTCCAGCCCGATGCAGAGCGCCGCCCAGAAGAATCTGGAGCGAAGCATGCGCACAATGCGGTTCACGGTTGTCTCCTCCTTATACAAGATCAGCCGCAGATTGTTGCCTGCGGCTATCCTTGCACGTCGTTTTGCTTTTGCGGCGAGGGGTTACGGCTTGTTTTCCTGCTCCGGCTTTGCGGGGGTTTGAGCGCCCGCGTTGATGCCGCTTATCCGGGCTTCATGCTCGGCGGCGCGCTTTTTCGCGTCGCTCTCCTGCGCCTTAGCGCGGGCGGCCTGTTCGTCGGCCATGCGCCGCTTGGCGTCCTCCACCGTTTCCCCCTCTCGGGTTAAAAACTGATCCACGAACGTGTCCGTCATTTGGGTAAAGCCGTCGACCACGCCGTCCTCGATCTTTTTGTAACCGCCCACAACGCCGTCCTCGATTTTCTTAAACCCTTCCGTCACGGTCTTTGCAATGCTCTCGTTGGCTTGCACCAGCTTGGACTTGGCCATCGCTTTTTGCTCCTTGTTATGATAGAGTAGTAGTTTTTAGCGTCCCTCTCCAAGGACATGCGCTACGCTTTTATGGCTGGCGCGCGCGCTGCGGCGCCCTGCCTGTCGCTTTTGACGAGCTCTATTGTATCTCGACGGTGTTTCCGAATGTTGAAGAAGATGTTGAAGAAATGTAAATGATCCGCCGGCGTTGTACGTTCGGAGCCCGCCCGAAGAGAGCGCGTGAACAGGAACGCCCGCCGGCGACGAAAAAATCCCATCCGCGCGGAAGCGCGGATGGGGCAAACGAAAACGGTAGAAATAGAGAAAAGATTAACCTTTGCGCGACTTATACATCGCAGCCGCCGCGATGACGGCGATCACCACGACGATGACGACGATCACCTTGATCATGATAGATGGCCTCCTTTCATTGAATTTTGGGTATCGATTTATGAATGACTGCGCGTCTTGATGACGGCTGCGATGGCGACGACGGCGATCACAACGACAAGGATGATCTTGAACATGGTTTCACCTCCTGACATGACGGGGATTCAAACGCATACAGCATACATCAGGGATGTTGACAAACGGTTGAAGATTTGTTTTCAAAGGATGAATGCTCGCCGGCATGGCCGGCGCACTGCGCGCAGCGGCCGGAGCAGGCCCAGAGCTGATCGGCCACCGCTGCCCAGCCTTCGGCGGGCGCCCTGCACTTTTCCGTGAGCGAGACGACGTCTTCCGGGCTTTCCATATCCGTGGAGTGCGAGCCGGTCTCCTGCACCATTGCGCGAAGGGCATGTGGATTATCCAGCAGCGGACAGGGGCGCAGGTGATTGCCGTTAAACGGCTGGCCGCGGCGGTAGGCCATAAACAGCGGGGAACGTAGGGCTTCCAGCAGCGTTTTTTCTCGGATGTTGGAATCGGAATAGTGAATGAACGCGCAGGGCTCGATATCGCCGTTGGCGTTGATGTGCAGGTAGCGGCGTCCGCCTGCGATGCAGCCGCCGACGTATTCGCCGTCATTCCAGAAATCCAGCGTAAACAGCGGCTTTGTCTCGCGGAATTTGCGCACCTGTTCGTACATGAATTTGCGCTGCTGCGGGGAAACCATCAGCTCCGGCACCGCGGCGTTGCCCACGGGCATATAGGTGAAAAACCAGCAGAACTTTGCGCCCCATGCGATCATCCGATCGAAATACGCCTCGGAGCCGATCATCTCCACGTTCTTGCTCGTGTAGCAGCAGGAGATGCCGAACGGCAAATGGCGTTCCTTCAGGATGGACATGGCGCGTTCCACCTTTTTGAAGGTGCCGCTGCCGCGGCGGAAGTCCGTATCCACCTCAAACCCCTCCACCGAAAGGGCGGGAATGAAGTTTTTCACGCGCAGCATGTCCTCCGCGAACGTCTCGTCGATCAGCGTGCCGTTGGTGAAGGAGGAAAATTCGCAGTCCGGGTGTGCGGCGCACAGGCGGATGACATCGTCTTTGCGGACCAGCGGTTCACCGCCTGTAAACAGATAGATGTGCACGCCCAATTCCTTGCCCTGCCTGACGATGTCGTCCATCTCCTCAAAGGTCAGGTTCAGCCGGTTGCCGTATTCGGCCGCCCAGCAGCCCGTGCAGTGCAGATTGCAGGCGGACGTGGGATCGAGCAGAATGGCCCAAGGAATGTTGCACTCGTGCCGGGCCTCGAGCTCATCGTGGCGGTCGATCCAGCGAAGCGTGGCGTTGACGGCCAGATTTTCAAAGAGTGTACGCCGCACGCCCGCGTCAATGTTGGTGAATAGATCCGCGGCAAACCGATACCAATTGCCGTCGGGATCGGAAAGGGCGTCCCTGACGGCGCCGATCTGGCTGTCGGCCCCGCCGGAGGGAACCGTTTTGTCGATAAAGTCTGCGACGCGCGGCAGATTGCGCTCCGGGTCTTTGTCGATATAATCGTAGACCAGGCGCAGGCCGGCAGCCTGTAGATTGTTCTTGATACCCAAGTGAAGAAACCTCGCTTTCCTTTCGTTGTCCATGACCGGGAAGCGCGTGGGTTCAGCGGCTTGCGTTTGCGACAGAAGACCCGTATAAACGCGCCGCCTCCGGCTCGCGCAGCCGGAACATGAATAAAAGGATAACGGAAATATATTGGCAAAAAGCCGGTAAAATGTTGAAGGAATATGAAAACGCAAGGCAAACGGAGCGTTGGATGCGTTATTTGAGATGCGCCATTTGATGAGATGCGC
>JAUNPI010000037.1 GCA_030536875.1 Clostridia bacterium | reverse complement strand
AACCTAGACAATACGAGTCAGAGTCGTAGGTGCTGCCGTTACACAATTCCCCAATAACTTTCTCAACGACGAAAGCTATTATAACAGATTTTCCCGAGCGTGTCAACCCTATTCGCGTTCTTTTTTTCGCATTCATTTTTTGCATTTTTGATCGAAAGAAAAACGGGGAACCGAACGGATCGGTTCCCCGGAAAAGAGCGCTTACGCGTTCTTGGCGATCTCGACGAGCTTGGCAAACGCCGCCGCATCGTTCACGGCCAGATCGGCGAGCACCTTGCGGTTCAGGTCGATGCCGGCCTTCTTGAGGCCGCAGATGAACTTGGAATAGGAAAGGCCGCTCATGCGGGCCGCCGCGTTGATACGGGCGATCCACAGCTGACGGAAGTCGCGCTTGCGCAGCTTGCGGCCGATGTAGGCGTAACGCAGAGAGCGCATGACCTGCTCCTGCGCGGCGCGATACTGCTTGGACTTGGAGCCGTAGTAGCCCTTCGCCAGCTTCATGATCTTCCTGCGCTTCTTATGGGCATTCACAGCCGCTTTGATTCTTGCCATGATTGTTTAACCTCCTAGCTGGCTTTGGCTTACTTGTACGGGATAAGCTTCTTCATCGTGCCGGCGTAGCTCGCGGTGACATACGCGGTACGGCGCAGATTGCGCTTGGTCTTGCGGGTCTTCTTGTTGAGGATGTGACGCTTGTAGGCCTTCGCGCGCTTGATGAGACCGTTCTTGGTCAGGGCAAAGCGCTTGGCAGCGCCGCGATGAGTTTTCTGCTTAGGCATAAGGGGAATCCTCCTCTCCGGGTCTTTATTCTTTCGGAGCCTGCTTGGCTTCTTTGCTGGGGTCCTTCGGGGCGAGAATCATGATCATGTGGCGGCCCTCGACGAGGGGCTTGCGCTCCACATTGGCCACGTCCTTCACCCGCGTGACGAAATCCTGCATGACCGCCAGACCGATCTCTTGGTGGGTGATCTGCCGGCCGCGGAAGCGGATCGAAACCTTGACCTTGTCTCCGCCCTGAAGGAACTTGACAGCCGCCTTCGCCTTGGTCTGGATGTCGTTTTCCTCGATCGTGGCGGAGAGCTGAACCTCCTTGATGGAGACGACCTTTTGATTCTTGCGGATCTCACGCTCCTTCTTGGCCTGCTCGTAACGGTACTTGTCGTAATCCATCAGCTTGCAGACCGGCGGCTTGGCCGTGGGAACAATCTTCACCAGATCAAGCCCGGCCTCCTCGGCCAGTTCAAGCGCCCTCCGGCTCGGCATGACGCCCAGCTGTTCACCGTTCTGGTCGATGACGCGCACCTCGCGGTCGCGGATTTCCTCGTTCATCATCAGATCTTGTGCCATGTTGTTTGCGATACACCTCCAAATAGTCTTTGCATGGAAATCATGCAAAAAGAGCGGGCAAGCATGCCCGCTCCTTACACATCAAAAGAACGCCAATGTGCCTCGACCACACGAACGCGTCGGGCGAGAAGCGGGCGGCTTCTACTTCGTACCCAATTATTGTACGACGAAGCCGCCCGCTTGTCAAGCCTTATTTTGCGTCAAAAGCCGTTTTGTCCGCGGCTTTTTTGGGGCCGCTCACGCTCTTTCCGCGATCTTTTTCTCCAGCATCTGGGCAAACGCCTCCAGCGTCATGCTCTGGGTCTCGTCCGTCTCGCGGTCGCGCACGGCGATCATGCCGGAGGCCGCCTCCTTCTCGCCGATGATGAGCATGTAGGGCACGCGGTCGATCTGGCGCGCATAGCGGATCTTGTAGCCGATCTTCTCGTTGCGCGTGTCCAGCTCGCAGCGCACCTTTTGGGCGCGCAGCGCCTCATAGATTTCCTTCGCGTATGCCATGCTCTTGTCGGAGACAGGCAGCACCTTGACCTGCACGGGCGCCAGCCATGTCGGGAACTTGCCGGCGAAATGCTCGGTCAGGATGCCGATAAAGCGCTCGATGGAGCCGTAGCAGACGCGATGGATCATGATCGGGCGCTGACGGCTGCCGTCCTCGGCGACATACTCGAGCCCGAAATTGAGCGGCATCTGGAAGTCGAGCTGAATGGTGCCGCACTGCCACGTGCGCCCGAGGCTGTCGCGCAGGTGGAAGTCGATCTTCGGCCCGTAGAAGGCGCCGTCGCCCTCGTTGACCGTGTAGGGCAGGCCCAGCTTTTCAAGCGCGCCCCTCAGGCCCTCGGTCGCCGCCTCCCAATCCTCGTCGCTGCCCATGCTGTCCTCCGGGCGGGTGGAGAGCTCCACGAAGTAGTCAAACCCGAACTTCGTGTAGACCGTGTTGATCAGGTGGACGACGTTCACGATTTCGCCCTCGATCTGGTCGGGGCGCATGAAGATGTGCGCGTCGTCCTGCGTGAAGCAGCGCACGCGGAACAATCCGTGCAGCGCGCCCCTGAGCTCATGGCGATGGACGAGCCCCAGCTCGCCCACGCGCAGCGGCAGCTCGCGGTAGCTGTGCGGCTGGCTGCGGTAGACCATGACGCCGCCCGGGCAGTTCATCGGCTTGATGCAGTAGTCCTCGTCGTCGATCTTGGTGGCGTACATGTTGTCCTTGTAGTGATCCCAGTGGCCGCTGGTCTCCCACAGATGGCGGCTTAGAATCATCGGGGTCTGCACCTCGACATAGCCCGCCGCGTAGTGGATGTCGCGCCAATAGTCGATCAGCGCGTTCTTGACCGCCATGCCCTTGGGCAGGAAGAACGGGAAGCCGGGGCCCTCCTCGCAGAGCATGAACAGCCCCATCTCCTTGCCGATGCGCCGGTGATCGCGCCGCTCGGCCTCCTCCATGAGCTTCATGTAGGCCTCAAGCTCGTCGCGCGTGCGGAAAGCGACGCCGCCGATGCGGGTGAGCATCACGTTGTTCCTGTCGTTTTTCCAATATGCGCCGGAGAGCGCCGTCAGCTTAAACGCCTTGAGCGCCTTCGTGTAGCAAAGGTGCGGGCCGACGCACATGTCGATGTATTCTCCCTGCTGGTAGAAGCTCAGCTCCGCGTCCTCGGGTAAATCGCCGATGTGCTCGACCTTGTAGCTTTCGCCGCGCTGCTCCATGAGCGCGACCGCCTCGCCTCGCGGGAGGATAAAGGGCTTGAGCGGCAGGTTCTCCTTGACGATCTTCGCCATCTCGGCCTCAATCTTGGGCAAATCCTCGTCGGAAAGCCTCGTCTCGCCCAAATCGACGTCATAGTAGAACCCCTTCTCCGTCGCCGGGCCATAGGCGAAACGTGCCTGCGGATACAAGCGCTTCACGGCCTGCGCGAGGATGTGCGCAGCCGTGTGGCGAATGACGTGAAGTTCCTCGTCTTGGGGGCATTCCGCCGTGTGACCGTCGTGATAGATGACCTTCATCCTGTTTCATCCTTTCTTCATTTCACGCCGCGCAAGGTACGCCTCTCAGCGCGCCTTCGTGCGGACCTCTTCCTCGAGCTTTTCGGCAAAATCCATGAGATCCATCGCGCCGAGGTCGCCCTCCTTGCGGCTGCGCACGGCGACGGTGCGCTCCTGCGCCTCCTTGTCGCCGATCACCAGCATATAGGGAACCTTCTCCTGCTGCGCCTGCCGGATCTTGAAGCCGATCTTCTCGTTGCGCAGGTCGAGCTCCACGCGCATGCCGCGCGAGAGCAGCTCGCTTTCCACCTCGCGCGCCCAGTCGTCGCCGCGCTCGGTGATCGTGAGAATCTTGACCTGCGTCGGGGCCAGCCAGGCCGGGAACGCGCCGGCGTATTTTTCGATGAGCAGCGCCAGCGTGCGCTCGTAGCAGCCCAGCGACGTGCGGTGGATGATGTACGGGGTCTTCTTCTGCCCGTCCGCGTCGACATACTCCATGCCGAACTTCTTGGCCAGCAGCATGTCGATCTGGATCGTGATCAGCGTGTCCTCCTTGCCGAAGACGTTTTTGATCTGGATGTCGAGCTTCGGGCCATAGAAGGCCGCCTCGTCGATGCCCACCGTGTAGGGCACGTGGAGATCCTCAAGGATCTTCGCCATCAGCGCCTGCGCCTCGTCCCACTGCTGGGCCGTGCCCTCATACTTCGCCGTGTTGTTCGGATCCCACTGCGAGAACCGGTAGCTGACGTCCTCGCCCAACCCCACGGTGTCGAGCATGTACTTGGCCAGGCTCAGGCAACCGGCAAACTCCTGCTCCAGCTGATCCGGGCGCAGGATGAGATGGCCTTCGGAAATCGTGAACTGGCGCACGCGGATGAGGCCGTGCATCTCGCCCGAATCCTCGTTGCGGAACAGCGTGCTCGTCTCGCCCAGCCGCATCGGCAGATCGCGGTAGGAGCGCATGCGATTGAGATAGACCTGATATTGGAACGGGCAGGTCATCGGCCGCAGGGCGAAGCATTCCTTCGTCTCGTCGTGCGGGTCGCCGAGGATGAACATGCCGTCGAGGTAGTGATCCCAGTGGCCGGAGATCTTGTAGAGCTCGCGCTTGGCCATCAGCGGCGTCTTGGTGAGCAGGTAGCCGCGCTTTTGCTCCTCGTCCTCCACCCAGCGCTGGAGCAGCTGGATGATGCGCGCGCCCTTGGGCAAAAGCACTGGCAGGCCCTGACCGATGACGTCGACCGTCGTAAACAGCTCCAGCTCCCGGCCCAGCTTGTTGTGGTCGCGGCGGCGGGCCTCCTCCATGCGCTCGATGTGCTCGGCGAGGGCCTCCTTGCTCTCGTAAGCCGTGCCATAGATGCGCTGGAGCATCTTGTTCTTCTCGCTGCCGCGCCAATACGCGCCCGCGGCGCTGAGCAGCTTGACCGCCTTGATCTTGCCCGTGGAGGGCAGGTGCGGCCCGGCGCACAGGTCGGTAAAGTCCCCCTGCGTGTAGAAGGAGATGACCGCGTCCTCCGGCAGATCCTCGATCAGCTCGACCTTGTAGGGCTCCCCCTTCTCGCGCATGAAGGCGATGGCCTCCGCGCGCGGCTTCTCGCTGCGCACAAGGCGGTCGTTTCGCTTGATGATGCGCTGCATCTCCTTTTCAATTTTGGCCAGATCCTCCGGCGTAAAGGGCTTCTCCACGTCAAAATCGTAGTAGAAGCCGTCCTCGATCGCCGGGCCGATGGCCAGCTTGGCTTCCGGGAACAGTCGCTTGACCGCCTGCGCGAGCACGTGCGAGGCCGTGTGGCGCAGCACGCGGCGGCCCTCCTCGTCCTCAAAGGTGAGCACGGTGAGCGCCTCGCCGTCGCAAACCGGCGCGACCAGCGAGCGCACCTGCCCGCCTACCTTGACCGCGAGCGCCTTCTTTTTCAGCTCCGCGTCGACAGCGCCCAGCATGTCGAGCGCGTTCATGCCGCTTTCAAACGAATAAGCCTGACCATTGATCGTGATGTTCATGTCCTCTCTCCTCCTCATCGTCAAACGTGCGGCGGGCAAAACGCCAGCCTTCCGTGGAACGAAAAAAACGCTCGTCCCTCGCGTGTTCGAGGGACGAGCGGAAAACTGCCCGTGGTTCCACCCTGATTGGTGCTCTTTGCCGCTGTATCGCGCGCCTCGCGGCCCGATCAAAAGGTGGTCTTCGCCCCGCCCCTTGCCAACGCGCTTTCAGCCGGCGACGCGTCTCTCTTTGAGGCTGCCTGCGGGGGTACTCTTCTTTCTCATCTCAAGCAAGGACAGTATAGCGCCGGAAAGGGAAAAAGTCAAGGGGAAAACTTCGGTATCCACCGCATCCGCCGCCGGAAAAACGCGGCGGGATGCCATGCCGGCTATGCCTTCTCCTGCCCGCGCAGCTGCGTGGTGTACAGGGCGTAATACACGCCCTTTTTCGCCAGCAGCGATTCGTGCGTGCCCTGCTCGACGATCTTGCCGTGGTCGATGACCAGAATCGTGTCGGCCTCGCGGATGGTGGAGAGCCTGTGGGCGATGACAAACGACGTCGTGCCGCGCATCAGCGTCTGCGTCGCATGCTGGATGAGCCGCTCGGTCTGCGTGTCCACGGAGCTGGTCGCCTCGTCGAGCACGAAGATCTTCGGTTTGGCCAAAATAGCCCGGGCAAAGGAGATCAGCTGCTTTTCGCCGGTGGAAAGGCGGTCGCCGCATTCGCCCACGTCCGTCTCATAGCCCTTTTCCAGCTTCGCGGCGACGCGGTCGGCGCGGACGGCCCGCGCCGCCTCCTCGATCTCCTCGTCCGTGGCCTCGGGCCTTCCATAGCGGATGTTTTCGCGGATCGTGCCGGAAAACAGGTGCGGCGACTGGAGCACATAGCCGATATGGCTGTGCAGCCAGAGCTGGCTGCGCTCGCGCGCGTCGCGCCCGTCGATGAGCACGCGCCCGCCCGTCGGCTCGAAGAAGCGGCAGACGAGGTTGACCAGCGTGCTCTTGCCCGCGCCCGTCTCCCCGACGATGGCGACCGTGGCCCCCGCGGGCACATGCAGGCTGAAATGGGAGAGAACCTCCTCCCCGCCGTCGGGATAGGTGAAGGAGACGTCGTCAAAGTCGACCTCGCCGCGCATGTCCTCCCAATTTTCGCGCTTGGGCTCAAAGCAGTCGCCGTATTTGGCCTCGACCTCGGCGCTGTCGCGCACGGTCGGCTGCCTGTCGATCAGGTCGGCGACGCGCTCCACGTTCGCCTGAAGCGAGATGACCAGTGAAATGCGCCGCGCCATCATGCGGAAGATGTCAAACAGCCCGAGCGCATAGGTCATAAACGCGCTGAGCACACCGAGAGTCAACTCGCCCCCGAGCACCATGCGCCCGCCGCGCAGCAGCGTCGCGCTGGCCGCGAGCATGCCGCAGAGCACGACCAGCGGCACGTAAATGGCGCGCATGCGCCCGTGCGCAATGCCCGCTCGCGCCGCTCGCGCCGTCGTCTCCATGAATTCGCCGGAAAGCCTGTCCTCCAGCGCCATCGTCTTGCTCGTCTTCGCGCCCATGATCCCCTCGTTGTAGCCCGCGGTGATCTTGGAATGCTGCGCGCGCACCTGGCGGTTGAGCTCGATGAGCTTGCGCTGAAAGAAGACCGTGAGAAACGCGACGGGCGGCGTGAGCACGATCAGCGTCATCGCCAGCGGCAGCGAAATCGACGCCATCACCCCGAACACGCCGAGGACATAGGCCAATTCCCATACGATTTCCGGCAGGTTCCACGCGATCTGACTGGCAATCCTGTCCGTATCGCTCATCACGCGCGAGAGGCTGTGCCCCGCGCTGGTCACGTTGTAATAGTCGATGGAGAGCCTTTGCAGGTTGACAAAGCACGCCTCCTTGAGGTCGCGCCCGTCCTTCATCTCGATTTCCATGCAGAACTTGAAATACAGCCGCAGCAAAATCAGCGAGATCGCGGCCACCACGGCGTATTTGAGCGCATAAAGGCCGAGCCCCTCCAGCGTGCCGGCGAGAATAAACGCGTCGACCGCCTCGCTCTGAAGCAGCGGCATGTAAAAATCGGTCACGGCCAGCGCGATGTTGACCGCCACGGCGAGCAGAAACACGCGGTGCTGCCTTTTGACCACGGGAACGAGCCGTTTCCACGGCCCAAGGGAAAACGACGCCCTCTTCTGATCAGCTTCCACAGGCGGCCGCCTCCTCTCCGATGCCCTGTATCGCGGCGACGCGGGCGTATATGCCGCCCTGCGCCATGAGCTCCTCATGCGTTCCCCGCTCGGCGATGCGCCCGTCCTCCAGCACGATGATCTGGTCCGCGCCCATGAGCGTGGAAACGCGATGCGCGATGAGGATCAGCGTGGCGTCGCCCGCCGCCTCGCGCAGGCGCTCGCGGATGGCCTCGTCCGTCCTCGCGTCCACGGCGGAAAGCGCGTCGTCGAAGACCATGATCGGCGCGCCGGTGAGCAGCGTGCGCGCAATCGCCACCCGCTGCTTCTGCCCGCCGGAGAGCGTCACGCCCCGCTCGCCCACGACGGTGCCGTATCCTTCCTTGAATTCCGAAACCGCCTGCGACAGGCAGGCGTCCCGCGCCGCGCGCTCCACGTCCTCGTGCGTCGCGTCCGGCCGCGCGATGGCGATGTTCTCCTCCAGCGTGCGCGAGAAGAGAAACGGCTCCTGCAGCACGACGCCCACGCCCCGGCGCAGCGCCTGCTGATCCATCTCCCGCAGGTCGACGCCGCCGATGGTGACGCGCCCCTGCGTGGGGTCGTAGAGCCTGGAGAGCAGCAGCGCGACGGTGCTCTTGCCGCTGCCCGTCTCCCCGAGGATGCCCAGCGTGCCGCCGCCGGGAACGCAAAAGCTCACATCCCGCAAAACGGGCTTTTCCTCGTAGGCAAAGGAGACGTTTTCAAAGCGAATCTCGCCGTGCATGTCGGCCCTCAGAACCGTCCGCGGCCTCTCCTCCTCCTTCGACTCGAGGATGTAGAGCAGGCGGTCGAGCGACACGCCGACCTTGCTCATCTCCGAAACGATTCTCCCCAGCCCGCGCACCGGCCAGTTGAGCTGGCGCGTGTAGCCGATAAACGCCAGATAGGTGCCCACCGTGATCTCGCCCCCGACGCACATGGAAACGCCCAGCAGGATCACCGAAAGGATCTGCAAAACGCTCATCAGGTCGCCCATCGTCCAGAAGGTCGACATCGTGCTACCCAGCTCGAGCCAGAGGTTCGTGTAGTGGTCGTTCTTCTCGCGGAATTTGGCGAGCTCGTCGCGCTCGCGCCCAAACGCGCGCACCACGCGCACGCCGGTCAGGTTTTCCTGCACGGCGGTGGAAAGCGCGCCCTCCGCCTCGTCGACCTCCGTAAACCGGGAGGCGATGCGGCGGTAATAGGCGACCGAATAGAGCACGACCGCCGGAACGAAGGCCAGCGCCACCAATGAAATCTTGACATTCATCGTGAACATCACGATCATGTAGACGACAATCAGGAACACGGTGCTCATCAGCTCAAGCACCTGATCCATGATAAACGTGCGCACCTTTTCCACGTCCGACGTGCAGCGCTGGATGATGTCGCCCGTCGGGTTCTTCGCATGCCAGCTGAAGGGCAGGTGCTGAATGTGCGTGTACAGCGCGTCGCGCAGCGATTTGACAAACCGCTCGGACGCCTTGGGCAGGCTCGAATCCTGCAAATAGCCCGCCACGAACTGCAGGGCGGCCACGAGAACCGCCAGCAGGCAGGCAACTGTGAGCAGCCTGTCCGGCGCCATGCCCTCCGCCGCCTGCGGCAGAGAGGATACATCGCCCATCAGCACGGCGTCCACCGTAAAGCGGACGATCTGCAAAAACGCCATGTTCAGCAGCGTAACCGCCATCGAGGCGGCGATGCCGAGCGCAAAAGCCGGCGCGGCCGGACGCAGATGGCGCGCCAGCAGCCGCGCCTTTTGGTTGATCTTCTCTTTTTTCATAAACTCCCTCTATGCGTCCCCCCGACGCACGCGTCAGAGGAGCGTCAATATCGTATCGTCTCCGTGGGCGACACCGCCGCGTAGACAAGCGGCGGCAGCGCCGGCCTTTCCTCTTCGATGTGAATCGCCGCCTGCATGGAGGCGACGGCCCCGGCGGCGAGCTCGGGTTTGTTGACGTGCAGCGTCGCCAAGGGCTGCCCCTCTTCCACGTAATCGCCGAGCCGCACGTCCATCACCAGCCCCACGGCGGGGTCGATGGCGTCGGTCTTTGTCTTTCTGCCCGCGCCCAGATCCTGCGCGCAGTAGCCGATGGCGGTCGTATCCATCCGCGCGACATAGCCCGCCCTCGGGGCCGGAACGGGAATGCAATGCTCCGCCCGGGGCAGCAGCGCGACATCCTCACAGACGCGCGCGTCGCCGCCCTGCGCCGCGATCATTTCGCCCAGCTTTTGAAGGCCCGCGCCGCTCTCCAGCGCCCCGCGCATGCGCGCCTTGCCGTCCTCCACGTCCCTAGCGATGCCCGCGGCGACGAGCATGCGCCCGCCCAGCTCCAGCGACACGGCGAGCAAATCTCCGCCCGCGCGCCCGGCGAGGATGTCGATGGCTTCCTTCACTTCCAGCGCGTTGCCCACATGCGTGCCCAGCGGCTGATCCATGCCCGTCACGAGCGCGAGGATGGGCTTGCCCGCCTGAGAGCCGATGTCGACCATCGCCCGCGCAAGCGCGATCGATTCCTCCAGCGTCTGCATGAGCGCGCCGCTGCCGGTCTTCACGTCCAGCACGATCGCGCCCGCGCCGCTGGCCAGCTTTTTGGATACGATGCTCGAGGCGATCAGCGGCACGCAGCCGACCGTGCCGGTCACGTCCCGCAGGGCGTAGAGCGCCTTGTCCGCCGGGCAGAGGTCGCCCGTCTGTCCGATGACCGCGCAGCCGATTTGCTGCACCTGCCTGACAAACTGCTCCTGCGTCTTCTCGACCGAGCAGCCGGGAATGCTCTCCAGCTTGTCGAGCGTGCCGCCGGTGTGCCCGAGGCCGCGCCCGGAGATCTTGGCGACCTTTGCGCCGCACGCCGCCGCTAGAGGCACGAGCACGAGCGTCGTCGTGTCGCCGACGCCGCCGGTGGAATGCTTGTCGACGCACACGCCGTCGATTTCGGATAGGTCGACCACGCCGCCGGAGCGCATCATCTCCATCGTCAGGCAGGCCGTCTCCTGCGCGTTCATCCCCTGAAAACAGATCGCCATGAGCAGCGCCGCGAGCTGGTAATCCGGGATGCTCCCATCCGCCGCGCCGCGCGCAAACGCGCGGATCTCCTCCGGCGACAGGGCTCCCCCGGCCTTCTTCTTTAAAATGACGTCGACCATGTTCATCCGTCTCTCACTCCTTTGATCGCACCGTGTCGTAGGCCTGCCGCCAGAGGGCAAGCTTCTTTTCGTAGGGCATCGTGTACGCCGGGCTTGTGCTCGGCAGGCGGAACACCCGCCTGTTTCCGGCGAACCCGGATTTCAAAAACAGGTGATGCGCCGTCGCGCCGTTGCAGAGCACCGCCTCGATCCCCGGGCAACGCGCATACAGCGACGCGAAATCGTTGAAGACGACGCCGCGCATCTGGCTGTCGAGGCTCCCCTCCCGCTCGCACAGGGCGGCGGCATCCCAGAGCGCCAAGCGATTTGCGCGAAACATCGCCTTTTTTTGTTCGTAATCATTATGAGGCATTTCGCCTAAAATGTCAAACCATATCGGCCAAAAGGCGTTGCGCGGATGCGCATAATACTGCGCGTCGGCAAGCGACTTTACGCTGGGCATGCTCCCGACGACGAGCACCCGCGCGTCTTCGGCGAAAATGGGCCCAAAGCTTTGGCAGATCATCGTCCGTCCACCCTGCGAATGTCAAACGCCGCCGCCCGGCCCATGCGGTTCATGACCGCCAGCCCGATGCCCTCAAGCTCCACCGCCTCGCACAGCGCGAGCGTGTCCCCGCGCGCGTCCAGCTCGCGCAGCGCCGCAAAGAGCCGCGCCGCCGCGTCGCCCGCGCAGCCTGCGCTGCCCAGGCTGATGCGCTCGCGCCCGCCGAAGTCGTGCTCGTCAAACCCGCGGATCGCCACGCGCTCGCCGCGCAGGGCCGCCTCGTCATACTGCGCGCAGATGGCGCGCACAACCCGCTCCGGCTCGCCCGTAAAGACGATCGTCTTGGCGCCGGGCGCGTAGTGTTTGTATTTCATGCCCGGCGAGCGGGCGACGTCCCCCTCGCGCAGCGGGCTCATGACGTGCTCGTCCACGCGCACGCCGCCCAGCACGGCGCGAACCATCTCCGGCGTGATTCCGCCCGGGCGCAGGATGACGGGCTCCTCGCCCGTCGCGTCGATCACGCTCGACTCCACCCCCACGCGGCACGGCCCGCCGTCCAGGATCAGCGGAATGCGCCCGTCCATATCCGTGAGCACATGCTGCGCCGTCGTCGGGCTGGGCTTGCCGCTGCGGTTTGCGCTCGGCGCGGCGATGGGAACGCCCGAGGCCGCGATCAGCGCGCGGGCGGCCTCGCTTTGGGGCAGGCGGATGCCCACCGTGTCCAACCCCGCGCTGACCGCATCCGGGATGCAGTCCGCCTTGGGCAAAATCAGCGTCATCGGGCCGGGCCAGAAGGCATCCATGAGCTCTTTCGCCTTTTCGGGAATCCCTTTCACCAGCGGAGGAATCTCCTCCGCGCAGGAGACGTGGACAATCAGCGGGTTGTCCTGCGGCCGTCCCTTGGCCTCAAAGATCTTCCGCACGGCCGCCTCGTCCAGCGCGTTCGCGCCGAGGCCGTACACCGTCTCCGTCGGCATGCCGACCAGCTCGCCCGCGCGGATAAGCCGCGCAGCCTCGGCAAGGCTCTCCCGCGAGACGGGCTTTACCTGTGTGTTCATCGTCATTCATCCCTCATGTTCATCCGCCTGAGCTGCCGCTGCTGGTCCGAAAAGATCAGCGCGTCGATGATCTCGTCCATGTCCCCGTCGACAAACGCGTCGATCGTGTAGATCGACTTGCCGAGCCGGTGATCCGTCACGCGGCCCTCGTTGAAGTTGTAGGTCCGGATGCGCTCGCTCCTGTCGCCCGTGCCGACCTGCGCGCGCCTGTCCGCGGCATAGGCCTCGTCCTTCTCGCCCTGCAGCTTTTCATAGAGCCGGGCGCGCAGCACGCGCATGGCCTTTTCGCGGTTCTTAAGCTGGCTCTTCTCGTCTTGGCAGGTGACCACCAGCCCCGTGGGCAGGTGCGTGATGCGCACGGCGCTGTCCGTCTTGTTGATGTATTGCCCGCCGTGGCCCGAGGCGCGGTAGACGTCCACCCGCAGATCGCCGGGGTCGATCCTCACGTCGACCTCCTCCGCCTCCGGCAGCACGGCGACGGTCGCCGTCGAGGTCTGGCGCTTGCCGTTGCTCTCCGTAACCGGAACGCGCTGCACGCGGTGAACGCCGCTCTCATAGCGCAGGCGGCTGTACGCTCCCTCCCCGAGGATGGAAAAGACGGCCTCCTTGACGCCGCCCAGCTCGGTCATGTTCGCATCCAGCAGCTCCACGCGCCAGCCGCGGCGCTCCGCGTAGCGCGTATACATGCGCATGAGCATCGCCCCGAAGAGCGCCGCCTCCTCGCCGCCCGCGCCGCCGCGCACCTCCATGACCACGCTGCGCTCTGCGTTCGGGTCCTTGGGCAGCAGCAGCAGCTGAATCTCCCGCTCCTTGCGTGGGATGGCCTCCGCCAGCTCCGCCAGCTCCTCCCCCGCCATTGCGCCCATGTCCGGATCGGAGAGCATCGCCTCGGCCTCCTCGCGCTGGGCCAGCATGCGGCCGTAGGCCAGGACGGCCTGATTGAGCGGCTCGAGCTGGCTGTGCTCGCGCATCAGCGCCCGCCATTTTTCCTGATCCGCGACGACCGCGGGATCGGAGAGCAGCACGCCCAGCTCCTCAAAGCGCGGATGTACCCAATCGAGTTTGTCGAGCATGGTTCCTCCTGATTTTTCCTGTTTTCCTGTTTCCCCTGTTTTATTCTCCATCTTCGGGCGGCCGTTTCGCCAGCGCCGCGCCGACGACGCGCCAATTCCCGCCGTAATCCCGCAGCGCAAAGGGCTCGCCGATGTGCTCTTTCACGATGGCGGAGACGTCGTCCCTCTGCTGCCAGCCGATTTCAAACATCAAAAAGCCGCCGGGCAAAAGATGCTCCCGCGCCTGGCTCGCGATGCGCCGGTAAAAGGCAAGCCCATCCTCGCCGCCGTCAAGGGCAAGCTCCGGCTCAAAGCGCACCTCGGGCATCAGCTCCGCCATCTCCCACGGCGGGATATACGGCGGGTTGGAGACGATCATGTCAAATCGCTCGCCTCCAAGAGCCGAAAAGCAATCGCTTCTGACAAAACGCACGCAGGCGCCAAGCCGCGCGGCGTTCTCCCGCGCCAGCGAAAGCGCCTCCTCGCTCACGTCGACCGCCGTCACGAGCGCCCCCGGGCAGAGCCGCGCGAGCGAAACGGCCAGCGCGCCGGAGCCCGTGCCGATGTCCAGCACGCGCATGCCGGGCGTCAGGCGCAAAAGCGCCTGCTCGCAGAGAATCTCCGTGTCCTGCCGGGGGATAAGCGCGCCGGGGCGCACCGCAAAGGTGAGCCCCATGAATTCCGTCTCGCCGACGATGTATTGAAGCGGTTCGCGCGCCTGCCTGCGCCGGAGCATCGCGTCATACGTGGCGTATCTCTCCGGCGCGAGCTCGCGCCCGGCGTCCAGCTGCATGCGCAGCCTCTCCTCGCCGGTCAGATGCGCAAGCAGCAGCGCCGCGTCGAGCTTCGCTTCCTCGATGCCCGCGCGCGCAAGCCGCTCCGCACCCTCGGCGAGCGCCTGCCGGATCGTCACGCGGAAACGCCGTCCTTCTCCCCGTCCTGCGGCGCGGCGGCCTCCTGCTCCGCGCCCGCGTTTTCGTTCTCTTCCCCGCTGTCGCCCTCGCGATAGACGTATACGCCCGGGTCGAGGTTCTCCTTGTAGTGCGCTGCGCCGGCCTTCGCCGCCTTCATGGCGGCGATGGCGACCTCGAGCATCTTCTCATCCGGCTCGCGCGTGGTCAGCAGCTGCAGCTTCATGCCGGGCCAGCGCAGGGCGCGCACCAGCAGGCCGTCGCCCGCGTGCGCAAGGCCCTTGAGCGCCTCGTAGGACACGCCGGTCACGATGGGCAGCAGCAGCAGGCTGCGCCCGAAGCGCAGGAAAAAGCCCATCTTCTCCACGCCGAAGAGCAGGTAGATCAGCTGGTCGGCCACCGAGCCGATCAGGATGGAGATGAACATGACCAGAAAGAGGAACGCCGTTCCGCAGCGCGGATGCAGGCGGGAAAACTGCTTCGCGTTTTCCGGCGTGAGCGGCAGCTCCGCCTCGTTGCAATAAACCGTCTTGTGCTCCGCGCCGTGATACATGAACGTGCGCTTGATGTCGGGCATGAACGCCACGGCCCAAATGTAGAGGATCAGTATCGCGATTCGCGTGATGCCCGCAATCAGGTTGATGACAAGGCGGCTGTCGGTCGCCATGCCCGCCAGCGTCGCCGCGCCGGTGGGCAGCGCCACAAACAGAAGCAGGCTGAGGGCCACCGCCAACACCATCGCCACGGCCATGACGATCTTGTCGATGTTCGCGCCGAGCTTCTCGGCCAGCCACTTTTCAAACTTGGTCGGCTCCTCTTCCATGATGCCAAGCATCTGCGTGCTCTTGTCCAGCGTCTTCATGCCCATGCTCAGCATGGTCACCATGTTCACGCAGCCCCGGATGATGGGGAGCCCCATCCACGGGTGCTTCTTGGAAAGCGGTATTCTCCGCTCGCAGGTGACGACGATCTTCCCGTTCGGGCGGCGCACGGCGATGGCGACGGATTCGCTTGTCGGGCTCTGCATCATGACGCCTTCCATGACCGCCTGGCCGCCGATGTCCTTGTACTTGGATTCGGATTTTGTCTTAGCCATGTCAATCTCCTTCTTTCCTGTGTTTGGCTCCATTGTGTTTGGCTCAATCGCATTTGGCTCAATATGGATTATTCCTCGAACGTCTGCTCCTGCCGGCGCTGCCTGTGCCGGACGTAGGCCATCAGAAGGTTCAGCAGCGCAAAGCAGAGCACGAACATGACCCCGCCTGCCAGCGCCGCGCGCGGAAGGCTTCCGCGCTTTCCCAGCGTGATCACCGCCACGCCCACGGATGAAAGCGCCGCATAGACCGCGTTGCCCCTGGCGCTAGGGCGGGAGCGGACGTCCCATATGCCCCTGCGCGCATAGGCGATGATCATCGCCACGCTCACCACGGCGATCACGATCATCTCGCCCGCCATCTGCGCAAAGTCCGCGCCAAAGAGCAGCTGCACGACCACCGCCGCGCACAGCAGCGTATACATTCCCCACAGGCCGTGATGCTCGATTCTGTACATCTCCTGCAGCTCGCGCTCGTCGAGCACGGGCTTCGTCTTCAAATACAGCTTCATGGGCCGGCCTCCTCCTCGTCCCAAAACAGGTCGTTGAGCGTCTTGCCCAACGCCCGGCAGATCGCCACGCACAGCGCGAGCGAGGGGTTAAACCGCCCCGCCTCGATCATGCCGATGGTCTGGCGGGTGACGCCCACGCGCCGCGCCAGATCCTCCTGGGAAAGATCGTGGCTCACGCGCGCCGCCTTCATCCGCAGGTTTTTCATGCAGGACACCTTCCTTCCCCGCCATTATACCGCCGCCGCCCCATGTTGTCAACTATATTTGACTTTGACGTGAATATATTTGTCGTTTTGACGTCCGTCGGCCGCCGCATTCCCGCTTCAAGGTGCACTCCCGCCTAAAAAAATCGATAAAAAGAAGCAGCCCATGCGGACTGCTTCGCCTTTTCTCTGTTTGCCATCAGATGCCGTAGCGCTTCTTGAAGCGATCGACGCGACCGCCGACGTCCACGAGCTTCTGCTTGCCGGTGAAGAACGGGTGGCACTTGGAGCAGATTTCAACGCGCAGCTCCTTCTTGGTGGAACCCGTCTCGAAGGTATTGCCGCACACGCAGGTGACGGTCGCCTTCTGATACTTCGGATGGATGCCTTCCTTCATGATTTTCACCTCTTTTGCCGCGGTACTATCGCATGAAAGGCACAACAAACCGGCACCTTCTCATACGCTTGAGCGGAGACTTCGTATAGTATACCCTTCTTTTTCCCAAATTGCAAGCCATTCCTGCAATCTTTTGAAAAAATCTTTGTTGCTTCCGGTCTTTTCCAGCATGCCCAGCAGCTGAGAAGTCGCCTCGCGCGTATGCCCCTGTGAGAGAATGCGCCGCACGGCCGCCACGCCCTCGCACTCCTGCGGGGTCAGCAGCAGCTCCTCGTGCCGCGTGCCGGAACGCGTGAGGTCGATCGCCAGGAAGACGCGGGCCTCGCTGAGCGAGCGGTCGAGGCGGATTTCCGCGTTGCCCGTTCCCTTGAACTCCTCAAAGATCACCTCGTCCATTCGGCTGCCCGTCTCCACGAGCACGGTCGCGATGATCGTGAGGCTTCCGCCCTCCTCGATGTTGCGCGCCGCACCGAAGAAGCGCTTGGGCCGCTGCAAGACGCCCGGGGCAAGGCCGCCGCTCATCGCGCGGCCTCCGGGGGCCATCGCGTTGCAGGCGCGGGCAAGGCGGGTGAGGCTGTCCATCAAGACGACGACATCCTTCCCCTGCTCGACCAGCCGCTGCGCGCGCTCGTAGACCATGTCCGCCACGCGGACGTGGTTCTCCTGCGGGGCGTCAAAGGTCGAATAGACCACCTGCGCGTTCACGCTGCGCCTGAGATCCGTGACCTCCTCGGGCCGCTCGTCGATGAGCAGAATCATCAGCTCGATGTCCTTGTGGTTTTGCTCGATGGCCTGAGCGATCTTCTTGAGCATGACCGTCTTGCCCGCCTTGGGCGGGGCGACGATCAGCGCGCGCTGCCCGAGCCCGATGGGCGCGATAAAGTCGAGCAGGCGCATGGCCGGGTCGCTCTCCCCCTCCCGGTTCTCCAGCGTGAGGCGGCGGTTGGGATGAATCGGCGTCAGCGAGTCGAACGGGCGGCGCAGGCGCGCGACCTCGGGGTTGTCCCCGTTGACGGATTCGATGTACATGAGCGCGCTGTAGCGGTCGCCCAGGCGCTTGGGCCGCGTCTTGCCGACGATATCATCCCCGCTGCGCAGGCCGAAACGGCGGATTTGAGCGATGGAGACGTAGATGTCCTCCGGGCCGGGCGAGCAGTTCTGCGCGCGCAGGAAGCCATAGCCGCCCGGCTGCACCTCCAGCACGCCCCGTCCCGCCCCCAAGAGCCCGGCCTTCAGCATCTTGGGCACGACGGGGTTGCTCGTGCCGTATTCCTCGTCATAATAGCCCAGCGGCTTGGGCTTGTACAGCCCGATTTCCGATTCCTGCTCGGGCAGCGCGGCGCCCGCCTCCGCCGGCGCGGGCATCACGGGCAGCGCGCCGGGCGAGCTTTGCTCCTCCTGCGCGTCAAGAGACCGATGGAGCAGGTCGACAATCTGCGCCTTGCTGACGCCATAAGGCAGTCGAACCTTGTTTTCCCGCGCCAGCTCGCGCAGCTGCACCACCGTCATGTGATGAAACGATCTCACGGATTCCAATTTGGTTTCAGCTCCTCCCAAGGGCAAACATGTGAGCGCATGGCGTGCCGCCATGCATGTGCTTCACCCAAAGAATATGCAAACCAAAGGGAATTTATCCGCCTTTTTGAACTTTTTCGCGTTTTGCCTCACGTTCCGGCGCGGCGGGCGAGAATCACGTCGCGCGTGATGGCCTGCTCCACCCAGTGCGTCAGATCGCCGGTGGGAACGATCTCAAAGCCCGCTCGCTCCAGCGTGCGCTCCAGCTGCGCGCGCCGGGTGACATGGGTGTTGAAGCTCATCGCCAGCGCGCCGCCGGGCCTGAGCACCTCGAACCAGCCGGGCGCGGCCTGTTCGATCGTGCCGCCGATGGTGTCCTGCCGCCCCGCCGTCCCCTTCTGCACGCCATAGGGGATATCGCACACCATCAGGTGGACGCTCTGAGGCCTCAGCAGCAGCGCCGCATCGCGCGTATCGCCGAGAATCAAGCGCAGCGTCCGCGTGTCCCCGTCCTTAAAATGCTCCGCCGTGTCGGAAAAGACGAACTTCGTCTCCCTTCCCCCCGCCTTGCCGCGCACGGTCAGCGAGCTTTCGGATCGCTTGTGCTTGATCTTGTGGAACTCGAGATAGCGGGTCATGTAGTCGCAGGCCTCCTTGACCTCCGCGCGCGCGATCTCGATGCCTATGCCGTGGTAACCGCGGCGCAGGGCGAGCATGGGCGTCGTCCCCCTCCCCGCCATCGGGTCGAGCACGACGAGCTGGCTGTCATGCAGCCCCATAAAGGCGCTGGCCGCCAGCGCCATCGTGAGCATGGTGTCGGTGAACATCTCGTTCGTCTTGCCCTTGTATTTGAGCAGCGCGGGCAGATCCTCGCCGATATAATCCGGATGATCCGGCTCCATCGGCGTCATCTGCGCGTCCTCCATCGTGAACATGACGTATACGCTTGCCAACTGGCTGAGCATGCGCACGTCCCGCTGCGTGAGCTTTTCCGCCTCAAAGGTCAGAAACGTCGCCCCGCCCATTTGGACGCTGCCCACGTCGCCCCCGCGCCCCAGCGCGGCAAGCGTCATGGACAATTCCTCTCTGGCCAGCGTGAGCAGCGACTGGCGATAGCGGACGTTGGCATGCGGATACAGCAAAAAGGCGTATTTCAAGGCTTCCCCTCCCCTGTGTTTCTCGGTTTTCCCTGAACAGACCGGCGTGCCGCCGGCGGCATCACCGATGAAATCGCATAAGTCCCGTTGTTTTTGTACACGTGCGATATACACGAGGCCGATGCCCGGCAGACGGATTGACACAACAACAAAAAGCCCCATCTTGCGATGGGGCGATGTTGTGAATCAGTACTTGCGCTTGCGGGCCGCCTCGGCCTTCTTCTTGCGCTTCACGCTGGGCTTCTCGTAATGCTCTCTCTTGCGTACCTCCGCGATAACACCAGAGCGCGCGCACTGCCTCTTGAATCTCCTCAGAGCACTTTCCAGGGATTCATTCTCACGAACACGGATCTCAGACATCTAGTATCCCTCCCCTCGGCTCAAGCATTCGACGATCCATTGCGTCAAACCAGCCGTCAATGGAGTACCGTACAGCTAATTATAGCGCAACAATAGCTGTTCGTCAACTGCAATTTTCATTTTCTTTCAAAAGTTTTACGAATAAAACGCGTTCGCCCTCTCGCCAAACGAGAATATGCCGGTTTCCAAAAAAAGGGGTTGACAAACACCGTCGCTTTGGCCTATAATAGTCACGCTGGTTCGAGCGTGATGGAGAGATGGCCGAGCGGTTTATGGCGCTGGTCTTGAAAACCAGTGATACCGAGAGGTACCGGGGGTTCGAATCCCTCTCTCTCCGCCATTTCATTTTCATCTTTCACCGGTCTTGCAGAAGTACCCAAGAGGCCGAAGGGGCTCCCCTGCTAAGGGAGTAGGCTGCGTGAAGCGGCGCGAGGGTTCAAATCCCTCCTTCTGCGCCACACCAAACTTCGAGTCAACCTCGGAGTTTGGTTTTTTATTTCCTTTCTTGCTTCCGAAGGGATTTGAACCGGGCAGCCATGAATGACAGCCGGTTTTGGGCAGCGCAGTCAACATCCAGAAAATAGCCGTACGCCCTGCGGATAAAATATTTGTCCCGCATTTCCTGCTGAAGAACCTCCTGCAAATTTGCATGGTAAGAAGCATCCTCCCGTTTCCGGCTTCCTAAGCTATCCCTATATCGTCAGTTTCTCCTGTATCCCGCCTCGTCCCGGTATTCCGGATGTTCTTTCACATACGGCTCTTTGTCGCCGCAGATGGAGTAGTCGCATTTGAAGCCATTAGCGCAGGTGGTTTTGCGTATCAGCCTTGCGTGAATCAATTCCATTGCCGCATAATCCGGGTTGCAGAGGGCGGGCATGACCTCCAGCAAATCGTGCTGTTTGGCGAATTCCGCCACGGGGCAGGCAGTGAATTCGTAATAGATGGGCTTATCCCTGTCATAGGGGGCGACGGACATCCGATAGTCGCCCCACTGGTCACACTTGCGCTTTGAGCTTGCAAAAACCCGATACATCAGTTTTTTGAACAACGGCTTATTGCAGTCTACGAACTTGGAGAGAATTCGGAACAATGGCAAAAACAGTTCCCCCTCCATCTCTTCAATCTCGGCAAGGCTTGTCGCATCTTTGCAGATCGTGTAGTAAGCCATCAGCGCAATGCAGTCATAGGTACCGCCCGCACCGTTATGAAAGTTTTTCTTTCCGCCAAGGTCAGTCCGCCAGTCGGAAAGGAAAGCCACATATTGCCGCTGCACCTGTTCCCAGACAGATTCCCGCAGCTCTTCCGGATAGTGCAGGGCAATTTTCGATTGAATTTGCTTTTTACAAGGTTTGGAATAGAGCGCATGGCAAGCGCGGTCAAATTGTAATTCGTTGTCTTTCATCGATTCTCCTTTTCCAGCGGCTTCCGGTGCGCCGCCTGTACTTCCAGAGAAAGCTGCTCCGGATGTTCTTTCCCAAATTCAAAGTATTTCATATTCCATTCTCTCGCGCCCGTTTCTTTTTATATCCGCAGTCGCAATACGGGCCGCCGTCGGCCAGTGTGTATTTCCGAACGAAATCCGTTGCGCCGCCAGCCTCGCTCATGGTGTAGTCCAAATGGCACAGGGCGGGCGTCAGGTCGTAAAGCCCCAGTTCCCGCATCAGCGTGCAGATGCCGCATTTTGTAAATCGCCCCTCATACCCGCTGCCGTCCGGATATTCATAAAAGTCCATATTCCAGGAATAGGGATTGCGGTCAGCGGCTTTCAGGGAGGCGGTCGCCTTCATTCCGGCCATGTCCTTTGGCGTGTATTTTGCCTTCCCGCTTTGGCGGCAGAACCATTTCATGGGCTTTGTCATCATAGCCTTGGCATAGTAGTCCGTCAGCTGCTCCACACTGTTCATTTTAAAACGGTCGGATTTTTCAAACTCCGGCAGACCTGCGATGATTTTTCGATACTTTGGCTTGGCCTTTCTTGCGACTTCCTTTGCGGCGCTCACATCGCAGCCGAACACCGCTGTCAGTTGTCTTTGAAAGGACTTTGCGAACAGCGCCCACATACCCATTGGCATTCCGATATACTTCATACGCTCTCCTCCGAACCGA
>JAUNPI010000036.1:21247-21555 GCA_030536875.1 Clostridia bacterium | reverse complement strand
GCGTCCTGCTTGCCGCGGCGCGCCGGCTGGTCGGGCGGCTCAGCGCGGCGGGCGCGCTGCGGGCGGCGCTGCTGGCCGGGGCGCTGGCGGCGCTCAATATCGACATGGGGCCGCTTTGCAACCTGCACGACATCGGCGGGTGGAGCAACCGCGCGCTGTTCATCGCGATGGCGGCGGCGGTTCACTTTGCCGCGCTGCTTGCCGCCGCGTGGCTGAGCCGCGTGCGCTTTTCGCGCGTGATGCTCAGGGAGTTCATCCTGACCGCCGGGCTGTATATCGCGCTTCAGGCGATCAACCAGAAGACGTAT
>JAUNPI010000036.1:0-21237 GCA_030536875.1 Clostridia bacterium | reverse complement strand
GCGGCGGGGCTTGCGGCGGAATCGGCCTTTTCCGCGCCGGCGCTGACGCTGCTCTATGCGATCACGCGCGGGCCGATATACGACATGTATCTCGTCAAGCTGTTTTGCATCGGGTGCTTTTTGCTGCTCGGCGTGCTCGCGATGCATCACGCGGACGCGCGGGGGCTGGGCATTCGCGCCGAGGTGATTTTGACGCTCGCGCTGATTCTGCCGCAGGGCTTTCTGATCGCGGCGTGCGCCTCCCAAATCGAGATCGCCTCGGTGCTGCTGCTCGCGCTCTCCCTGACGCTTGCGCGCGAGGGGAAAAGGGCGGCCTGCGCGCTGTGCTTCGGCGCGGCGGCGGCGCTCAGCGGCGCGGCGCTCTACGCGCTGCCCGTCTATGTGTGGCTGATTGGAAGGAAGAGGATGCCGGCGAAGACGTTCGCGCTGGCGCTTGTGCCGGTCTTGGCGCTGCTTGCGCCTGCGCTGCTGTGCGGCATGGGGCCGGGAGCGGCCGTGGGAAGCCTGTTTCGGGCGAACGTCCTAGCGCCGCAGTACGCCAGCGGAGCGCCGGGGTGGGTGAGCCTGCTGCCCCGGCCGGAGGTCGGCGAGATGCCGGGGTATTTCATGCTCCGGCGTCTGCCTGAAATCGACGAGGTGACCAACGCGCAGGAATTCTACACGCCGGAGCACTTTGAACTCATGGCGCGGGGGATGACGCTGGGCGCGCTGGCGGCGTACATGGGCGTCTTGGCGCTGGCGGCGCGGGCAAAGGGATGGAGCGCGCTTCGCCGCGCGCTGGCGCTCGCGCTGGCGGCGCTGCTCGCCTGCCCGGCGGCGACGGGCGGCGCGTGGCTGGCGGTTTCGCTGCTGAGCGTGTATGCGCTGGCGGCGGAGGGCGAATTGAGGCTTCCCGCGTGCCTTGTGCTGTTTGCGACGGCGGGGGCCGCGGCGCTGCCCGTGACGCAGGAGACGCTGCTGCCCGAGGCGGCGGCGGTCGCCCTGTGTGTGCTGGCGCTGTGCATGCTGCTGGGCATTGTGCCCATGAGACGGGAGGAGGCGGAGCGGGATGCCTGAAACGGGCGGAGCGGAGAAGATCAGGGCGCGGTTTCGGATTGTCTCGCGGATGACCGATCCGCAGGGGGAGACCAGCGAGATCAAAAGCGCGAGAAGGGGAACGCTCACGCAGACGGGCGCGCGCGTGCAAATCGAGTATGACGACGAGCGGGACGGCGAAAAGGCGCGCATCGCGCTGGATACGGACGGCAAGAGCGCGGTCATGCGCCGCCGGGGCATGACATCGGCGGAGCTGCGTTTTGAACCGGGCAGAAAGACAAACAGCGCGTATGTCACCCTGTACGGGGAGATCCCCGTCGCCGTGTATACGCGCAGCGTGAACCTTGAGGCGGCGGCGGACGGCGGCACGCTGCGCTTGGATTACGACGTGTTTGCGGGCGGCGAAAAGACCGCATCCACGCGCTTGGAGCTCACGTGGCGCGCGTGACGAACCCCGCGCTTGGGATGAGGGACGAGGCGCGGCGGGCGCTGACGGACGCCGGAGGGCGCGGATTTGTCCGCTTCCTTCCCGAGGGAGCGGCCCTGCTGGTCAGCGACGCGCCGAGGCGATGCGCATCGGACGAGGAGGTCTTGGCGCTCGCGGCTGCGCTTGGGCGCGCGGGCTTTTCGGCGGAGCTTCAAAACGGATTGCTGCTGATCACGCCGTCGGACGAAAGGCTGCGCGCCCTTGCCGCGGGGGGCGCGCCGGAACGGGCGATCGACTGGAACGGGGCGCTGCATCCCGTCGCCGCGCTCGCCGAACGCTGGCGGAAAGAGCGCCCGGCGGCGCTCAGCGCCGACGGGCGGGCGCTGATTGTGGAGACCCTGCGCCTGCTCTGGCAGCCGCCGGAGCGCGTGCTGGAGGGATTGAACGGATTGAACGGCCTTCGCGCGCGCGCGGCGCGCATGCTGCGCTCGGGCGACCGAAGCGGCCTGCGCGAGGCGGCGGCCGTGTTGGACGCATGGATTCAAAGCGTATCGCAGCGCCAGACCAAGGGCTTTTGAGAAGAGCTTTGAAAAGCGCTTCTCAAAAGAGCTATTGAAAAAGGAGAGATGAGCATGAAGCTGGAATGGATCGGGCACGCCTGTTTCCGCATAACCGCCGGGGACGGCACGACCGTCGTCACCGACCCGTATGACGACAGCGTGGGCATCGAGCAGCCGGAGCTGCGCGCGGATCTGATCACCATGAGCCACGAGCACCACGACCACAACTGCACGGAGCATATCGCCGGTTCGCCCGTGATCGCGCGCGGCCTTGAGGCGGCGGCGGTCGGCTGCGTGAAGACGCAGGCCGTGGGCTCCTTCCACGACGGCGAGCGGGGCGCAAAGCGCGGCCCGAACGCCATACGCCTCTTCTTCATCGACGGGCTCAAGATCGTTCACATGGGCGATCAGGGATGCATGCCGGACGAGCAGGCGCTCTCCGCCATCCAAGGCGCGGACGTCATGATGATTCCCGCCGGCGGAACGTATACCGTGGACGCGGAGGGCGCCCGCGCGATCCTCCTGCGGGCGAGGCCCCGCTGCGTCGTGCCCATGCATGTGAAGACGCGCCGCTGCGGCTATCCCATTGCGCCGGTGACGGAGTTCCTTCGCGTCATGGGCGCGGAGGGCGCGCGGCCCGTCTTGGAGGCGGAACTATCGCTCGGGAACGTGCCGGAGGGCGTGCTGCTCATGCAGCCGCAGGCCGATGCGCTCTGAGCCCATTCGGCTGACGGGCCGGCAGGCGCGGCGCTTTTTGCTGCTGGTTCATGGCCTGCTCGGGGCGTACCGCTTTTCGGGCAAGGAGGGCGCGCTTGCCTACGTTCGCCAAGCCGGGTGCATCCAGTTTGACCCGGTCGACATCTGCGGCAGGAACGCGGAACTGACGCTCCAATCCCGCGTGAAGGGGTTTCGAAAGGACATGCTCGCCGAGCTGCTCTATGAGGACCGCAGCCTGTTTGACTACACGGACAAGAACCTCTCGATCATCCCGACGGAGGATTGGCCGTATTTCGCCCGATTCCGCGAGCGCGCAAGGCGCTGCGGCGAGGGGTTCGACGGCCTTGCCGCCCTCGAAACGCAGGCCAAGGCATACATCGCCGGGCATGGGCCGGTCAGCTCCGACGAGCTGCCCATCGCGGGCGAGATCGTCTGGCATTCCGCCATCCATTGGAGCGGCAACTGGCATGGCGCAAGCAACGCGGCCCGCTCCGTGCTCGAGCAGCTCTACAGCGCGGGCGAGCTCGTCATCCACCACAAGAACGGCACGCGGAAGGTCTATGACCTCGCCGAGCGCTGCCTTCCCGAGGCGGTTCTGCGCGCGCCCGAGCCCTTGCCGGACGAGCTGGAGCATCAGGCGTGGCGCGTGCTGAGGCGAATCGGCGCGGTCGGCATGCTCTGGAACCGCGCGTCGGATGCGTGGCTCGCCATACCGGGGCTGGACGCCGGAAGACGAAACGCCATTTTCGCGCGGCTGGAGCGGGAGGGGCGCATTTTCCCGGTATGCGTGGAGGGCATCCGGGACACGCTCTACTGCCGCGAGGAGGCGCGATGGGCGCTTGAAACGGCCATGACGGGGAAGGCGTTTGCCCCGAGATGCGAGGTGCTCGCGCCGCTGGACTGCATGCTCTGGGACAGGAAGCTCATCTCCGCGCTGTTCGGCTTTGACTACACATGGGAGATTTACACGCCCGCCGCCAAGCGGCGCTACGGCTATTATGTGCTTCCGCTGATCTATGGCGAGCGGTTTGCGGGCCGCGTGGAGGCCGCCGCCGGGGAGACGGGCGGGGCACTGTGCGTTCGCCGCGTCTGGCTGGAGGACGGGGTTCGACGGACGCGAGCGCTTGACGAGGCGCTGCGCCGGTGCATGGAGCGCCTGGCGAGGCTGAATCAATGCGAAAAAGTGGAGTGGAAGGCGGAGTGGTAGGAAGCTGCATTTTGGGCGACTCTCCGGTATAATAGATCTAGGAAATGCGGTGGATGTCTTCGGACTACACCTGAGGGAATCGGATGCGTCTGGTTCCCTTTTTCTTTTTTGGAAAGTTGAACGGCAGTGCAAAAGAGGAAGGCTGCGCGTCAGCGCAGGCTCTTTCGATAGACGGACGGGGAGAGAAGAAAGTGCTTTTTGAACTGACTGCTGAAGTAGTAGGGATCGTAGCCGACGGCGGCGGCGACCTCGCTGATGGTCAGGTCGGGGTTTTTGAGCAGCGTCTGCGCGTGGCGCATCTTGTAGCGGACGATGATCTGGTTGGTCGAGCAGTTCATGACGTCGCGGCTGCATCGGTAGAGATAGCTCTGGGAGACGCGCAGTTCGGCGCAGAGATCCTCGACGCGCACGCTCTCGCTGAGATGCGCGTCGAGATAGGCGAAGAGCTTGTCGATCACGGCCCGCTCCTTGATGCTCACGCTGCATGTGGGCGCGGCGGCGTGCTGCGCCTTGAGGATGCGCAGAAGAAACAGCCAGAGCAGGGCGTTCAGCTGAGCGCTGGAGCCCTCCTGCCGCTCCTGCACGGCGGCATAACCATGATGCAGCGCGTCAAAATCCTCACATGTCAGAAGGGATGGCAGATGCAGCATTTACGTAAGACCAAATTGGCTCAAAAATTCCTGTTCGCGCGTGTAGGGGAAGACGTTGAAAAGCAGCTCAAAAGAGCGGACGTTTTCGTGCGTCTGGGCGCTGTAGACGGCGTAAGGCGGAACGAAGACGCAGTCGCCGCCCTCGATGGAAAAGCGCGTATCCCCGAAGCGGATGTCGGAGCGGCCGCTCTCCTGAAGGATGAGCTTGACGCGGGAGCCGACGATGTTGCTGAGCGTCTTGTTGTCCTGCGAAGGCCAGTTGGTGAAATATTCCGCGTTAAAGCGAAAGGCGGAGAGATAGGCCGAGGTGGGATCGGGCTCGACTTTAAAGCGGTCAAAGCGTTTGGATAGCTTCATAAACGGCCTCCTGTTATACTGAAAATCACAAAAAAGAAATGCGCGGCGCATGTTCTTTTTTTGACAATAAGTATACCATAAAAGGCGGACGCGCGGGAAGAGAAGCGAGAAAAAAGTTTTCCCGCCGAACCGAATTTTCATTATCAAGGAGGAAAGGTCATGAACACAAAGACATGGACGTCGCGGCTGCTCGGCTTGGCGCTGGCGTTTGCGCTGCTGCTGACGGCGGCTGTCGCCCCGGCCTGCGCCGAGACGGCGATTCCGGCGGACGGGACGTATACGGGCAGCGCCAACGGCATGGGCGGCGCGCTGGAGGTTCAGGTGACGGTCGAGGGCGGAAAGATTACAGACGTCACCGTTGGAAGCCATCAGGAGACGCCGGGCATCAGCGACCCTGCGATCGAGCAGATTCCCGCGGCGATCGTAGCGGCGCAGTCCACCGACGTGGAGGCCGTGGCGAGCGCGACGGTCACCTCCAACGCCATCTGCGAGGCCGTTCTCGCCGCGCTCTCGGGCGAAGGCGGCGAGGAGAAGGCGGAGCTTGCGATCACCGTGGAGCCGGACGTCATCGTCGTCGGCGCGGGCATGGCGGGCCTTGTGGCCAGCGTTCACGCGGCGGAACTGGGCGCGAACGTGCTTGTGCTCGAGCAGAATTACCGCGTGGGCGGCTCCGCCAACACGGCGGGCGGCTCCATCAGCGGCGCGGGCTACGCCATCCAGAAGGCTGCGGGCATCGAGGACAGCGCGGAGGCGTTTTACAACGACTTTGTGACGATGGGCGGCGGCGAGCAGAACATGAACACCGAGATCGCCCGGGTGCATGCCGAGCGCTCCGGCGAGGCTATCGACTGGCTGAAGGATGATGTGGGCGTCGAGTTTTCCGATCAGGTGGACAGCGGCGGATACCTGACGATGAACACCTTCCGCGTCACCTACACGGCGGGCGGCCCCTCCTCCGGCGGCGGCACCTACTTTGTCAACGCGCTGATGGACAAGCTCCAGGGCTTCATCGACGCGGGGCAGGCGCAGCTGTGTCTGGACACGATGGTGACCGACGTCCTCCTCGACGAGGAGAAAAACGTTTTGGGCGTCGAGGTCGGCGACACGCAGATCTATGCGCCCTCGACGATCATCGCCACCGGCGGTTACGGCTACAGCGAGCAGTGGCTCAAGGAATTCAATTTCACCAACATCACCTCCAACGACCCGAACACCGCCATCGGCAGCGGCTATGACTTTGCGCGCAGCGCGGGAGCGGCGTTTGACAACATGGATTATTGCTCCTGCTACGGCGGGTCGGTTCCGGTCAGCGGCTTCCAGGCGTCGCTGCGCTGCAACATCAATTACAACGGCGCGATTTGGGTGAACACCGCCGGCGAGCGCGTCTTCAACGAGCCGCAGGCCACGTCGATGGACAAGCGCACCGTCTGGCGCACGGCCGACCAGAACATCATCTACGTCGTGCTCGCCGAAAACATGATCACCGAGGACAGCCCGCTGTTTACCGGCATGATGAGCAACTCCGCGGCCTTTACGAATGAAGAAAAGATTGCCGAGCTGCTTGAAAGCGGCTACATGTTCAAGGCGGACACCCTGGAGGAGCTGGGCGAGGCAATCGGCGCGCCGAAGCTCGCCGAGACCGTCGCCAAGTACAACGAGGACGTGAAGGCCGGCGAGGACAGCGTGTTCGGGCGCACGGACAACCTGCTCGCCTTTGAAGAGGGCCCGTATTACGCGGTCTACACCGTGCCGTATCTGATGATGACGGCGGGCGGCCCGCGCATCAACGGCGAAGGCCAGCTCATGCGCGAGGACGGCACGGCCGTCGGCGGCGCGTATCTGGCCGGCGAAATCATCGGCTCGGCGAACATCGCCGGTCACAACACCATCGGCGGCATCGGCCACGGCCTGTGCGCGACGTGGGGCAGGATCTCTGCGGAGAGCGCGGTCAAAAACGCCGGCAAGTAATACGATGCATTCGTGAGACCGACGAGACGATCGGGCACAAAGAGAACGACAAGGGACGCCCCGGCGGCTGCCGGGGCGTCCCTGCTGTGCAAAGGCTGAGGAGTAAACGCGTCTTTTGCGCGCCGGAAGGGCGCTCAAACGATCACGGCGCCATAGCGTTTGGTGTCGACCTCGATCTGCGGGTGGGAGACGATGTATTCGATGATCGCGTCGGCGACATCCACCTGAATGTCGCGCTCGACGGGCAGGCCCACGAGCATGTCGTAGCCGCCCGTGCCGCAGGCGCGATAGCTGCTCACGCAGACGGTGACGGATTCATCGTCCTCCAGCTCATGCCCGTCCAGCCTGACGGACGACACGCGCGAGCCGACGGGCCGGCGCGTGTCGATCACGTAGTCGATCCCGGAAAAATAGTCGTAATTGTAATGCTGCACCTTGGGGCGGAGGAAATCGCCCGAGACGCAGAGATTGCCCTCGGCGTCGTGGCTAAAATACGCGGCGGTGCGCTCGATATAGCGGCGGAGCGTCGCGCCGTCCATCCTCAGCACCACCAGGGTGTTGGAATAGACATAGGAGGAGACCACGTCGCGGATGGCGACCGTCTTGGGCATGCCCTTGATCTCGTTGGCGAGGGCGCAGGTGGAGACCTGCGCGCCGGAGAGGGAGCGCTGCACCGTGTTGATGAAGTTGGCCAGATAGCTGCCGTTTACCGCGTTGTCCAGATGCTCGCCGGCGGGCAGCTCGCGGTCGAGACGGCCCGCCGGCGTATCCAGCCAGCGCTGGACGCGCGCCTCGAGCGGCGCGAGCAGCGCGGCGGCCTGGGGTATGGGCTCGCCCTCGGCGGGAATCAGTCGGCTTTCAAAGGTTTTGGAGCCGTCCTCCTCCACGGCGACGGTCACGGCGCAGACGTGCGGCGCGCGGTAATTCGGCTGAACGGCGTAGCTGTTGCCCAAATGCACGCCCGGCACGCTCATGTGCTGATGGCCCGTGAGCACGAGATCGAAATCCAGCTCGCGGCAGATGCGGCACGCCTGATTCTCCGTGCCGCCGCCGAGAGGGGCGAGAGTCTTGAGATCGCACTCAAAGCCGCCGTGATAGATGCAGACGGTGACGTCGCATCGATCGCGGATCGCATCCAGCGAGCGGGCCAAGGCGTCCACGGGGTCTTCGATCGTCAGCTGCGCGGTGGTTTTGGGGTTTTCCCAGCGGGCGACGTAATGCGTACACGCGCCGACAAGCCCGATGCGCAGGCCGTTTTCCAGCCTGTGGATGGCGTAAGGGGCGATGGGCAGGCGGCCGTCCCTGTCGCGGATGTTGCAGCACAGGCAAAGCGCGTCGAGGTTTGTCAGATAGTCGCTCAGCGCGTCGAGGCCGTTGTTGAAATCGTGGTTGCCCAGCGTCACGAACTGATAGCCCGCCAGATTCATCATGGCGGCGAACGGATGAACGCCGTATCGATCGTCGGCCAAGCAGGAACGGCGTTCCTCGGGCGTCAGGCGGTGATAGAGGTTGGTCATCGGCGAGCCCTGAATCGTGTCGCCGCCGTCGATGATCAGCGTGTTGCCGTCGTGCGGATAGGCGGAGGCGAGCTTCATGAGCCCCATCGGCCGCTCCTGCGTGTCGGCGTAGATGGTCGGATAGAGATAGCCGTGCGTATCCGATGTAAAGCGGATGGTTAGCGTTCTTTTCATATGATCCCTTTTGATTCGATCCCTTTTGACTGTGTTTCGTTTTTTTAATGGTATGTTGAATGGCATTCTTCAATGGAAAAAAGCGCAGGGCCGGCTCCCGAACGGGATTTACTGCCCGCGCGCCAGCTTCGCGCGGATGCGCGTGGAAGCGAACTCGATGACGAGCATGAGCACGATCATCGCCAGGATAAACGAGCCGACCATCGTCCAGCGGCGGGAGTTGATGCACTGGATGAGCGCCGCGCCGATGCCGCCCGCGCCGACGATGCCCAGCGTGGTCGCGTCCTTGATGTTGATGTCGAAGCGGTAGATCACGGTGGAGATGATGTTCGGCGTGAGCTGGGGGATGATGCCGTAGCGCACCTTCTGGAATGCCGTGCAGCCGGCGGCGTCCAGCGATTCGAGGATGCTGGTGTCCAGGTCGGCGATGGCGGTCATATACATCTTGGAAATCATGCCGATGGAACAGATGCTCTGGGTGATGACGCCGCAGAATGCGCCCGGGCCGGTCACGCGGATCCAGATCAGCGCCCACACGATCGAGGGCAGCGTCCTGATGAGCAGGATCAGCGCGTTAAAGACGAAGGCGACGGGCTTTGGCATGATCTTCGGGCTGGCGAGGAAGCTGAAGGGCAGCGCCAGGATGCCGCCGACGACCGTGCCCAGGATAGCGATGCAGACCGTCTCCATCAGCAGATACGGAACGCCGTCGGTCGTCGTGTTGAAGATCATGCTCAGGTCGGGCTTGACCAGCCCCCAGAAGATGCCCTTGGCGACCTCCGTGCCCTTGGCGGCGAAGCCCTTGAAGGTGATGCTCGAGCCGGACCATGTCAGCAGCAGCGCCATGATCAGGACGATCAGCGTATACAGCCGCCACTTGCGCGGGCGCGCTTCGTATTTCTCGAGGATATGATTGGCATATTGCATGGTATCCCTCCCTTAACTGAGCTTGCTGCGCAGGAACTGGCTGAGGTTTTCGATGAGCAGCACGGCGACAAACAGCGTGAGGAGCACCGTGCCAAGGCCGTTGTAGTCGCGCCAGCCGATGCGCTCGTCGATCAGGATACCGAGGCCGCCTGCGCCGACGTAGCCGAGAATCGACGCGGCGCGCACGTTCATCTCAAAGCTGTAAAGGCAATGGGAGAGATAGGTCGGCAGAATCTGAGGGAACACGGCGCTCCAGAAGGCCTGAAACTTGTTGGCACCCGCGGATTCGAGCGCTTCAAACGCGCCCATGTTGACCGTTTCGATGGACTCATAGAGCATTTTGGTCACCACGCCGAATGTGAAGACGACGATGGCGACCGTGCCCGCAAACGTGCCCAGGCCGAAGATGAGCGCGCAGATGCTGGCGATGACCAGCGTGGGCAGCGTGCGCACGATGTTGAGCAGAAAGCGCAGCAGGGCCAGAAGCGGGGCGCTCTTGTTGATGTTGGCCGAGGCGGCCACGGCATAGGGCAGCGCGAGCAGGCAGCCGATGACCGAGCCCATGACGCTCATTTTGATGGTGTCCATCAGCGGGCCGGTGACCTTTTCAAAAAAGCTGGGATCCGGCCTGAAGATCTGACCGAGGATCTTGGTGAGCTGGTTGGCGCGCCGCATGATGGCGGAGAGGTCGAACCCGGTGACCTGAATGGACAGGCCGAGCGCCAGAAGCACCAGCGCGCAGATCAGCGGCGTGCGCGAACGCGGGCGCAGAACCGTGTGGCCGTTTGGGAGGGTGATCGGCTGCGGCTTGAAGATGCGGTCAAACAGAGGCGTTTTCGGCTCGGAGATAGCGTTTTTTTTCATGCAATGCGCCCTCCTCAGTTGCCGCCGGCCTGCGGAACGGCGGAGCCGTTGTAGATGCTGTCCAGAATGTCCTGCGTGACCTCGCTGGAGGGGCCGTCATAGACGATTTCGCCCGCGCGGATGCCGACCACGCGCTGCGCGTAGCCCAGCGCCAGATCGACATGGTGAATGTTGATGAGGATGGTGATGCCCATCTCCTCGTTGATGCGCTCGAAGTCCGCCATGACCTGATGCGCCGTCACCGGGTCGAGCGCCGCGACGGGCTCGTCCGCCAGGATGATGGAGGGGTTCTGGTTGAGGGTTCTGGCGAGGGCGACGCGCTGCTGCTGGCCGCCGGAGAGCTGATCGCAGCGGATATACGCCTTGTCGAGGATGCCGACCTTGTCCAGCGCGGCGAGGGCGGAGAGCTTCTGTTCCCTAGTGAACAACCCGAGCAGCACGCGCACAAAGCTCATGTCCGGCACCATCGAGGTCAGCACGTTTTTGAGCGCGGTAGCGCGGGTGACGAGGTTAAAGGACTGAAAGATCATGCCGATCTTGCGGCGGAACCTGCGCAGGGACTTGCCCGAGAGCTTCATGACGTCCGTGCCGTCGACGGTGAGCTCGCCCTCGGTGATGTCGATCATGCGGTTGATCGTGCGGATGAGCGTAGACTTGCCCGCGCCGGACAGACCGATGATGGCGACAAATTCGCCCTGTTCAAATTGGAGGCTCACGTCCTTGAGGCCTTTGACGCCGTTGGGGTACGTCTTGGAGACATGCTTAAATTCGATCAAAGGGGACACATCCTTCTTGCTTTCGTTTTAAAGAGAATGGGGGACACGAAACGAAGTGAGGCTAATCCTTAAAAAAAGCGGCTTCCAAAGGGAAGCCGCTTTGGTCTATGCGAGATTACTGCGCAACCTTCAGGGCGGCACGCGCGCCGTCATAGTCGGCATCCGTGGCAACGGCATAGCCGGTGTGGCTGTACACATCGAAGATGGCCTTGCCTTCCTCGGTGTTGATGACGTTGATCAGAGCGTTCTGCATCGCGGCGATGAACTCCGGATTATAGACGGCCGGATTCGCCTTGGTGATGGAGACGGTGTCGTTGTAGATGCCGGGGGTGACGCCGATGACGTTCAGCTCGTTCCAGATGGAGTCGCTGCGGCCCATGCCGGCCTTGCCGGTCTCGTCGGCGGTGTCGGTTGCCAGCGTCCAAGCGGCCTCATAGTCGTTGCGGCCGTCCGCATAGCAGACGATGACGTCGACGGCCTCAGCCGCGGCCTGAGCGAAAGCATCGCCGTAGCCGGAGAGCGTGATCACGTTGGGCAGGTCGGTGATCTTCTTGTCGTAGTTCTCCTGAAGCCAGAGGGTCGGGTAGATGTAGCCGGCGGAGGAGGAGTTCTTGAGCACGGCCCAGTTGGCCTTCTCAAGGTCTTCCCACGTGAGCGCCTCGCCCGCGTTGACCTTGGCGGCCAGCTCCTTGCCGTAGGCGGACGGGGTGGCGTAGATCAGGGAGCGGTAGAAGGTGACCTGCGGTCCGTTTTTGAGGGTCTTGTTGGCCTCGCCGTTCCACGTCCTGGGATCCTCGCTGTCGTTGGAGAGGCCCGCGCGCGTGGCGGTCAGGATGACGTCGACCTCGTCGCTGAAGAGCGCGTAGGTGCCGCCCGGCAGCCAGCCGATGTCGATGGTGCCGGCGGCCATCGCCTCGCCGGTCGCCTCGTAGCTGGTGCCGACGGAGATATCGATCTCGCCGATGTCATAGCCCTGCTCGAGCAGAGCGGCCTTGAGCAGCTCCGGCAGGTTCTTGGTGCCCGTGATGATGACGTCCGCGTCCTTGGAGGGGACGAACTGGAGCGTCAGCTTGTCCAAAGAGACGGTCTCAGCGACGGCGCCGATGGCAACGAGGCACAGCAGCGCGGCGAGCGCGAGGGACAGAAGCTTCTTCATGGGAAAAACCTCCTCGATCGTGTACATTTGTGTGTAGGGGTGACAGCATCAGTATAGCACAGGGCGCGCCCAAACAAAAGGGGGAGAAATCGGAAATGTACAAAAAAAGCGCGTAAAATTTCTCCGCCTTGCTTTTCCTCCCTCTGCGTGATATGACCCGAGCCTGTAAAATGACAGCGGCGTGAACAGGGCGTCGGAAAGACGCCGTCGGGATGAACGGCATGCTCATCCCGACGGCGCAAAAGCGTGGTGCTATTGTACGGTTTCGATTCTGCGGACGTCTCCGCCTACGGCGGAGAGCTTTTGCTCGATGTGGCAATAGCCGCGGTCGATATGGCCGCCTTCATCGTCGACCAGCGTTTCGCCCTCGGCGCAGAGCCCCGCGATCACCAGCGCGGCGCCTGCGCGCAGGTCGGTGGCGCGCACGGGAGCGCCGGTCAGGTAGGGCGTGCCTTCGACGACGGCAACGCGGTTTTCCACGCGGATATGAGCGCCCAGACGCGCCAGCTCCGCGGCGTGCATAAACCTGTTTTCAAAGATCGTCTCGAGGAATACGCTGGTGCCGGGGGTTTTGCAGGCGACGGCCATCATCGGGGCTTGCAGATCGGTCGGAAAGCCCGGATAGACCATCGTGCGGATCTCAAAGGGCTGCTTGGCGCGCCCGAAGATCATGAGGCCGCCCGGTGTGTCCTTGATATGTACGCCGGCCTCGCTGAGCTTGAACAGGAGCGAGCGCAGGTGATCGGCGCGCGCGCTGCGCAGCAGCAGCTCTCCGCCCGTGATGGCGCAGGCGCAGGCCATCGTGCCCGCTTCGACGCGGTCGGCGATGGGCATCCACGAGGTGCCATGAAGCGAATGCACGCCTTCGATGGTGATGGTGGAGGTTCCGGCCCCGGCGATCTTGGCGCCCATCGAGCTGAGGAACGCCGCGAGGTCGACAATTTCCGGCTCCTTGGCGGCGTTTTCGATGCGCGTGATGCCCTCGGCGAGCGTCGCAGCCATGAGCAGGTTTTCCGTCGCGCCGACGGACGGCATATCCAGATAGATCACCGCGCCGCGAAGCCTGCCCGTCAGCGTCACGCCGCCGTGATCGAAGGTCACCTTCGCCCCCAGCGCGCTCATGCCCTTGAGGTGCTGGTCGATGGGTCTCTGCCCGATCGCGCAGCCGCCCGGCAGCGGGATGCGCGCCTCGCCCAGACGCGAGAGCAGCGGCCCCAGCACGAGCACCGACGCGCGCATTTTGCGCACGTCTTCCTCGTCCTGCGGGTTTTGGAGCGCGTCCGCCGTGATGATCAGCGCGTCCTTTTCGCGCTTTACGCGGCTGCCGCACGCCTCGAGCAGGGAACAGAGCGTCGTCACGTCCGTCAGGTCGGGCGGGCTTTCGATGCGCACGTCCTCGCAGGTCAGCAGCGCTCCGCACATGATGGGCAGCACCGCATTTTTGGACGTGCTGATCGGTATTTCTCCCCGCAGGGGCGGGCTTTCGCGTACCGCATAGTGCGCCATGAGAATCCCTCCGATTTTTCGGCATTGCGGCGGCGGACCCGCCGTGCGGGCGACGGTTTCGTCGTCCGCCTGATGGCAGATTATGCCGCGGCGGGGCGATGTGTCCGTTTCGCCGCAGAAGGATTTTCTCCCGGACGTTCGCCGCTCATCCGAGAGCAAAAAACGAGGCGGCGCCGGCGTTTTCATCGCGGCGCTGGAAGCGCGCGATCGGCCGTTTCGAAAAAAACGGGCGCTTTTTAAGCAGACAATGGCAGGAGGAAAACGCCGGCTGGGAGAGGCTGCCGCGGAAGGAGCTTCCTCAAGCGGCAGCGGAGCCAACGGCGCGGTCATGGCGCGGTCGTGATGCTGGGATGAAAATTTGGCGTTGCATTTCGCGAACAAATGGTGTATTGTAATAAAGTATCAACTTTGCGCGCGCTGGCTTTGCCCGCGGGCAGCTGTAGGGAGACATACCGATGAGCGAATATCTGGATATTCCGGGCATATACGGCAGCTACGTCTTCGGCGAAAAGGAGATGCGCGAGCGACTGCCCCGCGCGATTTACAAGAGCCTGAAGAGGAGCATGGTGACCGGCGAGGAGCTGGAGCCCGTCGTCGCCGACGCGACGGCCTGCGCCATGAAGGAGTGGGCCATCGAGCAGGGCGCTACGCACTACACCCATTGGTTCCAGCCGCTGACGGGCACCACGGCGGAGAAGCACGATTCCTTTATCAGCCCTAAGGAGGGCGGCGGCGTCATCATGGAGCTGCGGGGCAAGGAGCTCATCCGCGGCGAGCCGGACGCATCGTCCTTTCCCTCGGGCGGCATCCGCGCCACGTTTGAGGCGCGCGGCTACACCGTCTGGGACATCACCAGCCCGGCGTTTATCTACGACAACGGGAACACGAAGACGCTGTGCATTCCGACGGCGTTTTGCGCCTACACGGGCGAGGCGCTGGACAAGAAAACGCCGCTGCTTCGCTCGATGGAAGCGATCAGCAAACAGGCTGTGCGCATCCTGCGGCTGTTTGGGGACGAGCAGACCGAGCGCGTCATCGCCTCCGTCGGCCCGGAGCAGGAATATTTCATCGTCGATCGCGAAACCTATTTGAAGCGCAAGGACCTCATCTTCACCGGACGCACGCTCTTTGGCGCGATGCCGCCCAAGGGACAGGAGATGGAGGACCACTACTTCGGCGCGATCAAAGAGCGCGTGAGCAACTACATGAAGGAGCTGGATATCGAGCTTTGGAAGCTCGGAATCCCCGCCAAAACCGAGCACAACGAGGTTGCGCCCGCGCAGCATGAGCTCGCGCCCATCTACAACACCACCAACGTCGCCACGGACGAGAACATGCTCGTCATGAACGTCATGAAAAAGGTTGCCCTGCGGCACGGGCTGGTATGCCTGCTGCATGAAAAACCCTTTGCGGGCGTCAACGGCAGCGGAAAGCACAACAACTGGTCGCTGGGCACGGACACGGGGCGTAACCTGCTGGAGCCGGGCAAGGAGCCGCAGCACAACCCGATGTTCCTCTTGATGCTTGCCGCCGTGATGAAGGCGGTCGACGAGCACGCGGGGCTTTTGCGCATGAGCGCTTCCAACCCGGGCAACGACCATCGTCTGGGGGCCAACGAGGCGCCGCCGGCGATACTTTCCATGTTTCTCGGCGATCAGCTGACCGCCGTTGTCGAGCACATCATCGCCGGAAACGACGAAAATGTTCCGGGCGCGTCCAGCATGAAGGTCGGGGTGTCGACGCTGCCGCTGATTCGCCGGGATGCGACCGACCGCAACCGCACGTCGCCCTTCGCCTTTACCGGCAACAAGTTTGAGTTCCGCATGGTGCCCTCCTCCGGGTGCATCGCCGATGCGAACACCGTGCTCAACACCATTGCGGCGGACGCTCTCGGCTCGTTTGCCGACGAGCTGGAGGCGGCGGAGGACTTTGACGGCGCGCTGCGCGCGCTCATCCGCCGCGAGATGGCCGCGCATCAGCGGATCATCTTCAACGGAAACGGCTATACCGACGAATGGGTCGCCGAGGCGGCGCGCCGCGGTCTGCCCAACATCCGCAGCATGGTCGACGCGATCCCCGAGCTGGTGACGCGGGAGGCCATCGCGCTCTTCGAGCGCCACGGCGTCTACACAGAGAAGGAGCTGCGCGCCCGCGCCGACGTCTCCTACGAGCTATACGCGAAGACGATCAACATCGAGGCGCTCACGATGATCGACATGGCGGGCAAGGACATCATCCCCGCCGTCATTCGCTACACGACGCAGCTGGCCGATTCCGTGAACGCCGTCGAGGCGGCGGGCGCGGATGCGGGCGTGCAGCGGGAGCTGCTCACGCGGGTGAGCGTGCTGCTGAGGCAGGCGAGCGCGGCGCTGGCCGAGCTGAAGCTGCGCCAGCACAGGGCGGCGGCGCTCAGCGGGGCGGAGCAGGCGCAGGCTTACCGCAGCGAGGTCGTTCCGGCTATGGAGGTGCTGCGCGCGCCGGTGGATCATTTGGAGATGATCTGCGACGGCGAAATATGGCCCATGCCGACGTATGGAGATTTGCTGTTCAACGTATAATCGCGTGTCCCGAGGGAAAGGGAATGCTGAAAGAAAGAGAGGACGTTTATCTATATGTGTGGAATCGTGGGATATGTCGGTGTGAAGCAGGCCGCGCCCATCCTTCTTGAGGGATTGGCGAAGCTTGAATACCGCGGCTATGACTCGGCGGGCATTGCCGTGCGCGACGCGGGAAACGAGCATGTGGAGGTCGTCAAGGCAAAGGGGCGGCTCAAGAACCTGATGGAGATGACCGATTCCGGAAAGGCCGTGCGCGGCACCTGCGGCATCGGCCACACGCGCTGGGCGACGCACGGCGAGCCGAGCGCCGTCAACGCGCATCCGCATTACTCGCGCGAGAAGCGCGTGGTCGTCGTTCACAACGGCATCATCGAAAACTATCAGGAGATCAAGGCCGCGCTTCAGCGCAAAGGCTACGCCTTCGCGACGCAGACGGATACCGAAGCGGCGGCTCTGCTGCTGGACAGCTATTACTCCGAGGCGGGCCGAAGCGGCATGGCGCCGCGCGAGCGCGCGCTGAGCGCCATTCGGGACATGATGATCCGCGTGCGGGGAAGCTACGCGCTGGGCATTCTTTTCGGAGACCAGCCGGGCGTCATGTACGCCGCGCGCAAGGACAGCCCGCTGATCGTGGGGCGCTGCGACGGGGAGCTGGCGGGTCACATGATCGCCTCGGACGTGCCCGCCGTGCTCAGCTACACGCGCAATGTCGTCTATATCGACAATCTGGAGATCGCCTGTCTCACGCAGGAGGAAATGCACCTGTACAATATCGACTGCGAGGAGATCGAAAAGCCCGTCGTCGAGATCCGCTGGGATGCCGCCGCCGCCGAAAAGGAGGGCTACGAGCATTTCATGATGAAAGAGATCCACGAGCAGCCGCGAGCCGTGCGCGACACGCTCTCCCCGCGCATCCGCGAGGAGGATGGCGCAAAGCGCGTCGACCTTTCCGAGACGAATTTGACCGACGAGGACTTTGCCGCCATATCGCGCATTCGCCTCATCGGCTGCGGCTCGGCCTACCACGTCGGCATGGCGGCGCGGTATGTGATCGAGCAGCTCGCGCGCGTGCCCTGCGACGTCGATTTGGCGAGCGAATTCCGCTACCGAAGCCCGATTCTGGAGGAGCGCGAGCTGGTTGTGATCATCAGCCAGAGCGGCGAGACGGCGGACAGCCTCGCGGCGCTGCGCCTGTGCAAGGAGAGCGGCATCCGCACGCTGGCGGTGGTCAACGTCGTGAGCTCCTCCATCGCCAGAGAGGCGGACGCCGTGATGTACACGTGGGCGGGCCCGGAGATTTCCGTGGCGACGACCAAGGCGTATTCCACGCAGCTGGCGGCGCTGTATCTGCTGGCCGTCAAGCTGGCCGTCGTGCGGGGGCAGATCGACGAGGCGCGCGAGCAGGAGCTCATCGAGCAGATGCTCGAGCTGCCGGACAAGATCGAGCGCGTGCTCTCCGACAAGGAGCGCGTTCAATGGTTCGCCAACAAGATGGCCTCCTGCAAGGACGTCTTCTTTATCGGGCGGGGCTTGGATTACGCGATCAGCCTCGAGGGCAGCCTCAAGCTCAAGGAGATCAGCTACATCCATTCGGAGGCCTATGCGGCCGGAGAGCTCAAGCACGGCACGATCAGCCTGATCGAAGACGGCGTGCTCGTCGTCGGCGTGGCGACGCAGCCGGAGCTGTTTGAGAAGGTGGTCTCCAACATGGTGGAGGTGCGCAGCCGGGGCGCCTATCTCTTTGGGCTGACGACCTACGGTCAGTATGCCATCGAGGATACCGTCAATTTCACCGTGTACGTGCCCAGAACGGACGCGCTGTTCGCCACGTCGCTGGCGGTTGTGCCGCTTCAGCTGCTGGCCTATTACATCAGCTGCGCGAAGGGGCTGGACGTCGACAAGCCCAGGAACCTGGCCAAGAGCGTCACGGTGGAATAAGCGCCTCCGAAACGAAAAATCAAAGCGAGAGAAAAACGAGAAGAAAACGGCATCAAGCGAAGCTCCTGCGCAGGCGGATAACCTGCGCAGGAGCGTTTGATATGGCAAAAAAAGAATCGAGAAAGGAAATAAAATGCAGGGAAATTTGTCGGAAGTGACAGAATGAGCGCGGATCTTGCATATTTCGATATTTGATCTTGCAAAGCGAAGGACGATGTGATATAATGGGCCTACAACGCGCCGGAAGGGCGCGAATCATTTTGACGTTTTGAACGTTCAGATATTCAAATTGACCGGGCCGTGGTTTCTCTTGAATTCAAGAGGAAACTATGATAGATTTAAAAGTATAACTCAGAAACATGCGTTTGCGCGCATGACGAGAAGGAGAGAACCCTGTGATCAAGCTCAAGAACGTGCATAAAACATTCGGACACCTCGAGGTGCTCAAGGGGATCGACCTGACGGTGACAAAGGGCGAGAAGCTCGTCATCATCGGGCCGAGCGGTTCCGGAAAGAGCACGCTGATCCGCTGCATGAATGGGCTTGAGGAGGTGACCAGCGGCGAGGTTTACATCGACGGGAAGCTGATGACGCACAAGACCCGCGCGGCGCTCAACAGGCAGTATTCCTCGATGGTCTTTCAGCAGTTTAACCTCTATCCGCATCTGACCGTCATGGAAAACCTGACGCTTGCGCCGGTGAAGCTCAAGAAGATGCCCAAGGCCGAGGCCGAGGAATTGGCGATGGTCAATCTCCGCCGCGTGGGGCTGGCGCAGAAGGCGGGCGTATACCCGACGACGCTTTCCGGCGGGCAGCAGCAGCGCATCGCCATCGCCCGGTCGCTGACGATGAAAAACCCGATCATCTACTTTGACGAGCCGACCTCGGCGCTCGACCCCGAGATGGTGCAGGAGGTGCTCGATATCATGATCGAGCTGAGCCACGACAGCATCACGATGGTCGTGGTCACCCATGAGATGGGCTTTGCCCGGGAGGTGGCCGACAGGGTGGTCTTCTGCGACGGAGGCTACATCCTCGAGGAAGGGACGCCGGAGCACTTCTTCCAAAACCCGGAGAACGAGCGGACGCGGGCGTTCCTCTCCAAGATTCTCCGCTGACAGTCGCGATAACCGTGAAAGCGGTTATACATAACGGGCCCGAACGGCCCACAAAAGGAGGACACCGATATGAAAAAGTTGATCGCATTGGCCCTTGCCGCCGTGATGCTGTGCGGCCTTGCCGCGCTGGGAAGCGCAGAGGGAACCTTCCGCGTAGGCGTCAAGCAGGATGTGTATGGCTTTGGCTATCTGGACGAGATGACCGGCGAGTACTCCGGCATGGAAATCGAGCTGGGCGCGATGCTGGCGGAAGCGCTGGGCTATGACGATGTGGAATACACGACCGTCACCGCCGCGACGCGCGGACAGATGCTGGACAACAATGAGCTCGACTGCGTGATCGCGACCTTCACGATCAAGCCCGAGCGCAAGGAGAGCTGGGATTTCTCCACGCCCTACTACGTCGACGCCGTGACCGTGCTGGTGAAGAACGAATCCGGCATCACCGATCTGGCGGGCCTGAAGGACAAGACGGTCGGCGTCTCCACCGGTTCCACCTCCGCTCAGGCGCTGGCGACCGCAATGGCGGAGGCAGGCGTGATCGACGCCTTCGATGCGGAGACCTTCGAGATCGCGACGTTCAACGCGGGCGTTTCCTTCAAGGAGTTCGACGATTATCCGGCGATCTCACTGGCGCTTGACGCGGGCGATGTGGACGCCTTCTGCGTGGACAGGAGCATTCTGGCGAACTACAAGACCGACGACCGCAGCTTTATCGACGCCTCCTTCTCGCCGCAGGAGTACGGCGTGGCGACCAAGAAGGGCTCCGAGCTTTCCGCCAAGGTGGAAGAGCTGATCACCGGCTGGCTTGAGGACGGCACCATTGCCGGCATGATCGAGGCTTGGGGACTGTAAACAGCCGAAGATGACGGGCTGGGGCGGGGAGCCTGATCGCTCTTTCGCCCCGGTCTTTTCCTTTCACCACGATTAAAGCGAGGCTTGATGAGATGGAAACGGTATTCAGCGCAAAGGCTTGGGCGACGGTATGGCAATACCGCGCGACATTCCTAAACGGCCTGCTCAACACGCTGCAAAGCGCGGTGGTCGGGCTGATCATCGCGATGGTGCTGGGCTTTGCCCTCGGCCTGTTGGCGACGAGCGCAAGGCGAGGGCTGCGCGCCGTGGCGCGCGTCTACGTGGAGTTCTTCCAGAACACGCCGCTGATCCTGCAGGTGTGCTTCCTTTACTATGCGCTGGCATATTCCGGCATCAAGATTTCCGTGGTCATGGTCGGCTTCATTTCGCTGGGGCTCTATCACGGCGCGTATGTCGCCGAGGTTGTTCGCGCAGGCATCACCGCCATTCCCTTTGGGCAGTTTGACGCGGCGAGATCGCAGGGGTTCGACTATCTGGACACGATGCGCTACATCATTTTGCCCCAGACGGTCAAGATCATCCTGCCGCCGATGGTCAATCAGATGGTGGCGCTCATCAAGAACACGAGCTGCCTGTACATCATCGGCGGCGCGGATCTGATTGCGACGACATACAACTTTGTAACCGGCGCAAGCACGGGCGGCGCTTATGGACCGGCGTATCTGGTCGGAGGGCTGATGTTCTTTGCGGTCTGCTATCCGCTCTCCATGATGGCGGGACGCTGGGAACAAAAGCTCAAACAGAGGGACGCTGCGCAGGCTAGCGCGCAGCATGAGGAAAAGGACGGCGGGAAGGAGGCCGAGACCTGATGGAACAGTTCTGGATCGATTTGCAGGGGAGCCTTGGCATTCTCAAAAATCCCGACGTTCTTTCCTATTTATTCAAGGGTCTTGCCTTCACGCTCGG
>JAUNPI010000200.1:1746-3430 GCA_030536875.1 Clostridia bacterium | reverse complement strand
AAGTCCTCTGAGAAAAATGGTCGGAGTGGAGGGATTTGAACCCCCGACCCCATGCTCCCAAAGCACGTGCGCTACCAAGCTGCGCTACACTCCGCCGGAAACACACTTCGCTGTTCTCAGGCACGGCATTCATTATACATGAACTTGACGCGAATGTCAATACATTTTCAATTATTTGTTTTTGAGGAATGTTGAGGCTGCATGCCGGATCCTCCATGTTTCCAGAGCAGCTTATTACAGGTGGGCAGCCGCGCGCAAGGCGTCATCTCGCCCTGATCGATCCGGAAAATCTGCCCGCTGTACGGGTGGAGGCCATAGAGCGCCTCTTTGTCCGTAAACAGAAAGCGAATGGCTTGCTCCCACAGCGCCGCCGATTGCTCTTCGTCCGGCCTCTCCCCTGCGAGCGGATCCGTTCCGTCTCGCAGGGGAGCGTCTTAACGACACCCATCAAACCGTTTTTCTTCGTCATTCCATCCGCTCGAGCAGCCGCTCCATGACTTTAACCGTCAGGTGGAGCATATCCTCACGCGCGAGCGTCCTGTCCCTCAGGGTAAGCGTGACGGGCGGCGCGGCGTTCAGCGTGAGCCGCGGCTCAAATTGGTTCATCGCCTTGAAGAGCTTCTCGCCGTCAACCTGCGCGCCCGGCGCAAAGCGCATGTCCATGCGCCCATCCGTCTGGCTGACGCGATCGATGCCCAAACGCGTACACATCGCCTTGAGGTAGGCGACCGCCACAAGGTTGGCCACGCACTGCGGCTCGTCGCCGAAGCGGTCGATCAGCTCGTCCTCCATCTCGTCGCGCTGCGCGGCGGTGGCAATGGAAGCGATGTGCTTGTAGACCTCCAGCCTCTGCCGGTCGCCGGTGACATACTCCGCCGGCAGATAGGCGTTGACGTGAACGTCCATGCGCGTCTCCACGTCGCGGTTGGGCGCGGGCAGCTCGCCCTGCGCCTCGTGAACGGCCTCTTCCAGCAGCTTGCAGTAGAGATCGTAGCCGATGTTGGCCAAATGGCCGCTTTGCTGCGGGCCGAGCAGGTTGCCCGCGCCGCGCAGCTCCAGATCGCGCATGGCGATGCGGAATCCGGAACCAAATTCCGTGAATTCCCGTATGGCGTCAAGGCGCTTTTGCGCCGTCTCGGAGAGCACCTTGCCCGGGCGGACGGTGAAATAGGCGTAGGCCAAGCGGTTGGAACGGCCCACGCGCCCGCGCGTCTGATAGAGCTGAGAGAGCCCAAAGTGATCCGCGTCGTAGATGATCAGCGTGTTCGCCATCGGGATGTCGAGGCCGGACTCGATGATCGTCGTACACAGCAGCACGTCAAATTTCTGCTGGCTGAAATCGAGCATCACATCCTCCAGCGCGTTCTCCCTCATCTGCCCGTGCGCGATGGCGATGCGAGCCTCCGGAACCAGCTTTTGCAGCTGCTTGTAGCAAAGATCGATGGAACCCACGCGGTTGTAAAGGAAGAACACCTGCCCTCCGCGCCCGAGTTCCCGCAGGATGGCGTCCCGGATCACGCTGTCTTGGTATTCCATGACGTAGGTCTGCACGGGATAGCGCGCCTGAGGCGGCGTCTCCAGCAGGCTCATGTCCCGGATGCCCACCATCGACATGTGCAGCGTGCGCGGAATCGGCGTGGCCGACATCGTGAGCACATCGACGGTCTTTTTCATATTCTTGATC
>JAUNPI010000200.1:0-1736 GCA_030536875.1 Clostridia bacterium | reverse complement strand
GCCGAAGCGCTGCTCCTCGTCGACGATCAAAAGCCCGAGATCGCGGAACTTCACATCCTTTGCCAGCAGCCTGTGCGTGCCCACGACGACGTCGATCTCTCCATCCTTGAGGCGGCGAAGCGTCTCCTTTTGCTCCTTCGGCGAGCTGAACCGGCTGAGCACGTCCGCGTGAACCGGGAAACCCTCAAACCGGTGCATGAGCGTGTTGAAATGCTGCTGCGCGAGGATCGTCGTGGGGGCGAGGATGGCGACCTGTTTGCCGTCCATCACGGCCTTGAAGGCCGCGCGCAGGGCCACCTCCGTCTTGCCGTAGCCGACGTCGCCGCAGAGCAGCCGGTCCATCGGCAGATCGCGCTCCATGTCGCGCTTGATCTCCTCGGTCGCCTGAAGCTGATCCGGCGTTTCCTCGTAGGGGAAGTTTTCCTCGAATTCCTGCTGCCACGGCGTATCCGGCCCAAAGGCGTGCCCCCGGTTTTTCTGCCGCTCGGCATAGAGGGCGACCAAGTCGAAAGCCAGCTCCTTGAGGCTTTCGCGCACCTTGTTCTTTTGCTTCTCCCAGTCCTTGCCGCCCAGATGCGAGAGCTTCGGGGCGACCCCCTCGCCGCCGCCGATGTATTTCTGGATGCGGTCGAGGTGATCGACGGGAATGTACAGCTTGTCGCTGCCATGATACTGCACGAGCAGATAGTCGCGGCTGGCGCCCTCGCTTGTCAGCCTCTTGGTGCCCTGATAGATGCCGATGCCGTGCGTCTCGTGGACGACGTAGTCGCCGACGGCAAGGTCGGTAAACGAGGCGATCTTGCTGCCCTTCGTCTCCTTCCGTTTGGCCTTAGCGCCTTTGGCGCCGTAAACATCGCCGCAGACGATCACGGCAAGCCGGGCCTGAGGGTATTGGAAACCGCCGGAGAGCGTCAGCGGATAGATTCGGCATTCTCCGGGCTCAGGCGGCTTTGCGCCCAGCTCGTCCAGCTGCGTGCGAATGCCCTCGTCCTCAAACGACTGGCGCAGGCGTTCTCCGCGCGCCGAACCGCCGGAGAGCACGAGCACGCGCCAGCCCTCCCCGAGCCACCGGCTGATATCGGCACACATGTCCTTCGTGCGCCCCGCGTAGCTTCCCGCGCCCATGCCGCCCAGCTGGCAAAGCATCGTCGGGCGCAGCTCTTTAACCGGGCGCAGGATCGTCGTCATCGCCAGCATCGTCTGCCCGCGCAGCGCGTCGATCGCCTCTTCCCGCGAAAGCATGAGCCCTTCCTGCTCGCGCATGGCCTCGCCGCGCTCCAGCGCCGCGCTAAACGCCTGATGGAACTCCCCGGCCCGGCTGTCCATCCGGCTGTAGAGCGCCTCCGGCTCGTCGAGCACCACGATGGGCCGGGTCATGTAATCGCAGAGCGTCTCCGTCTGCGGATAGATCATATGGATGAACTTTTCAAACATGCGGTTCGAAACGCCGTTTTTCATCTGTTCGATAGCGGCGTTCAGATTCTCCGCAAAGCGCTCCGCCGTGCGGTTTTCGCGCGTAAACGCGGCAGGAACGGCGATCTCCCCCTCCTCCAAAGGCAGATCGGAGAGCAAACCCTCCCCCGTTTCGGCCTGCGCGCGCCCCAGCTTTTCCCGCGCCCGGGCTAAAGCCGCCGACAGACTTTCTCCCAGCTCTTGCGCATCGTCCACGGGAACGGGCGCCTCGCTCGCCGGAGGAATGGAGACAAACGAGAGGTTGTGCTGCGAGCGCTGGCTCA
>JAUNPI010000035.1 GCA_030536875.1 Clostridia bacterium | reverse complement strand
CATCGTCCGGCGTGCCGCCGCCAAAGCCGCCGCTTCGAGGCGGTCTGGGCCCGCCGAAACCGCCGCCCATCGGCGGGCGGGGAGGACGCGGAGGCCGACGACGCCTTCTGTCGTTCATCCTGTCAAACAGCCACCCAAGGAAGAAAAACCTCAAGCATCCGTTTCCGCCACCGCGCGAATTGAAGATCACGCTGACCACGATGTAGACGAAGATCAGCCCCAAAATTGCATCGAAAAAGCTCACAGAAGCACCCGCCTCCTCATATCGTTCGCCGCCCGTCACGCCGGAGGCGCTCTGCGCTCCGGAAAGGGACAGCGCCTTGCCCTCCGCCTTTGCCAGAAAGCCGCACACGTCGATATAGAGCTCGCGCATGCCCTCTCCAAACTGGTTGTTGGCAAAGTAGCTGATGTTCTCGTCGATCAGCTCGCCGCACCGGCTGCCGGTGAGCACGCGGTCGATGCCCGTGCCCGTGCCGATTTGAATCTGGCGATCGCCTCGCGCGAGCAGCACGACCACGCCGTTGTCCTCGTCCTGATCGCCGATCCCCCACGTGTTGATGAGATCGGTCGCGTAATCCGCCGCTTCCATGCCGTCGAGGAAATCCACGACGACAGCGATGGCCTGTATGCCCGTGGCCTCCTCCAAGGCGCTTCCGTAGCGCTCGATCTCTGCCTGATCGCTCGATGAGAGCACCGACCCTTCATAGTCATACGCGTAGGCGAACGCATCCGGCTTGTCGGGCACGGCCGCCTGCGCCGTCGCGCCGAGAGCCAGCGCGAAGAGCGCCGCCATCAGCATACCAAGAAGCTTTTTCATTCCTCTTTCCTTTCTGAGGTTTTCTCGTCCCCGTTTTGGGTTTCCGCGCGCGTTTGCCGGCTTTGGAGCGCCTCGCGCTCCTCCTCCTCGCGCGCCAGCGCGTCCTCCTCCTCGATGCGGGCGTGAAAGCCGCCGAGATGGTGCGCCGTCATGGCCCCGGCAAACGCCAGCGCCGCGATGAACGCGACGGCGACAATCGCCAGCGCGAAAAGCGCCTCCGGCGATTGCTTCGCCGTCTCAACCGCCGCGCGAAGGCTGTCTAGCGTAAGGCCGGAAAAAATGCTGCCGCCCATCGGTTTAAATGCCCTCGTACACGTCGGGCTCCGCGAGCATGAACTTCATCGGGAGCTTCTCGTAGAGCGCCTCCGCCTTCTCGGCCTTCTCGTTAAAGGCGCGCGCCTCTTGGCGCAGGAAGCTTCCCTGCTCGGCAAAGTCATCCGCAGCGCTGGCGAGCATGCGCTGGTTCTCGGCGTCCAGCGCATCGCTGGCCGCCACGGTCATGGCGCTCATCGCGCTGGTGAGCCGCTGATCCGCCCGGCTGATCTCCTTGGCGGTCTTCGCCTCGCTGAGCTCGTCTGCGGCCAGCCTGACCTCATCCACAAGCGCATCGCTGATGGAGGCGCGGCTGGCGACGGTACACGCGTTGCCCGCGGCGGCGACGCGGTCTTCCACAATGGAGCGCACGTCGCCCTGCCGGATAAACGCGCCCGGCGTCGCGTTTTGCAGCGCGCGGAAGTTGCCCACCGGCAGCGACAGCGCCAGCAGCGCGCATAAGATCGCGATGCCCGCCGCCTGCGGCAAGTCGCGTAGCCTTTGGATGATCCCCTTTCCGTCCTGCTTCGAGTCAGAGGCGCGCCCCTGCGCCCCGCGCGCCGTCTCCTGCCCGGAAGCCCGCTGAGGGGCCTGCTGCGCTCCCATAGCCGGCATGGCTACACACTCCTTTCAAGGCCTCGTCTGGCCTGCTCCTGCGATTTGAGCGAGCTCTCGATCTGCGTGAGCTCGGCGAGCAGCTCCTGTGCGGTCTGCTCGGCGCGTTCGCGGTCGCTCTCTCCCGCCGCGCGGGCAAACGCCCCCTTCTGCGCGGTCATTTCCCGCGCTCCGGAGCGGATGCCCCTGTTTGCCTCGGCGCTCACGCGCTTTTGCATGGTCATGGAATCGGTCGCCCTGGCCAGCCCCAGCGCCGCCGCCATCTGGCTCTTCCAGAGCGGAATGGTGACCTCCAGCGCAGCCTGCAGCCGCTCGCAGGTGAGGCTGTCGCTCTGCTGCACCATTCGAATCTGGGCCGCCAGCTGGGTGGAGGCCATCTGCGTCACGCGGATGTCCTGCACGCGGCGCTCCAGCCGGGCGACGGTCTGTTCGTCCTCTCCCCGCTCCTTCGCCTGCCGGATCGCCTCGTCCCCCACGACGATCAGGGAACAGAGCTCGCGGTAGAGCCCCTCGTTGCGCTCGTAGAGCCGATCCAGCAGCGCGCTGTCGCGCATGAGGGCCACGCGCCTGTCGGTCATCTCGTCGGCGCAGGCGTTGATGCGCGGCTCGGCCTTTTCATAGGCCCGGCGCACCTCGGCAAGCGAAGCCGCCCCGCCGAACATCTGGCGCAGAAAGCCCTTGGCCTGCTCGCCAAAGGAACAGGCGCGGATCTGCTCCGCCAGCGTCTCCATCACGCTGCCCAGAGGCTTGATGTCCTCTCTGAGCATCTGCGTCAGCGCGATGCTCGAAAAGGCGTTCATGTTCTTCTGCGCCTTGGCGCCAAAGCCCATCACCGCCGCCGCGTCGCGCACGTCAAGCCGGGCCGCCATCTCGCGGATGCGCGCTTGCATCTCCTCGTCCAGCTGCCCGATCTCAGGCGTCACCCCCTGCTCGGGCACCAGAGCAAACTGCGAGAACTCGCCCATCTATTTTCCCCCCCGTGAGAAGAGCCCGGCAAACGGGTCTTCCTCCTCGTCTTCCCGTGTCTTTGCCTGCGCGGGTTCGTCCTGTTCGGGATCATCCTGCGCCGTCAGGCCGTCGCTTCTGAGCATGTCGGAGAGCACATCCATTTCGCTCTCCAGGTTGATAAAGCGGAACTCGCTGAGCGCATCCAGCTGCTTGTGGAAGGCCTGCTGCACCGCGCCCATCGCCTCGCTGATGCGCCCGGCAATCCGGGCGCTCGATCCCGCGGCGACCTCGCCCTCCAGCTTGGCCCTTGCGTCCAGCAGCTTGAGCGTCGCCGGGAGATAATAGCGCAAAAACGTGCGAAGCGAGGAGAGCATGCCCGGCTGCTCCTCCAGCAGCGCGAGGATCTTCCGGCAGGTCGTCTCGATGTCCTCGATCTGCGCGGAGAGGGCCGGATCGGCGATCGCGTCGTTCGCCCTGGCGATGGCGTCCAGCTGGGCGCGCGCCTCGGTGATCAGCGCATCCACCTCCGCGCTTCCGGATTTGGGCGCGCTCTCCACCAGCACGACGCGGTCGGGAAAAGCGCGCTTTCCGGCGGCAAAGGCCAAACAGCCCACGCCCGCCGCGATCAGGTAGCTCGAAATCGTCCCGATGCCCAGCGTCAGCGCCACAGCCATGACGCCCACGCCCGCGAGCGCAAACGGCGCGCCGGAACGGATGGTCTTCTTCTCCATAGGCTTTCCCCTTCTTCTTTCTGCTTTCTGCGGCCCTATTCTGCGGCCTCGCCGCTCTTTGTCAGCCGTCCGTCAGTCGTCGTCCGTCCCGAACGACGCGTTCACGCGCGCCTCGGCGGGCTTTACGCCGTATCCTTCCCACTGCTTGACAAACACCTCGTCGATGCGGAAGCGCACAAGGGTCGTTCCGCCCGCGGGGATGCCCACATCCTTGAGCGTGACGCCGTCGGCGTAGATCATCGCCCCCTCGTCCGTGTACAGGCCAAAGGCGACCGTCGGGTCATAAGCCACGTCATCCGTGTTGTTGGTCAGCTCGCAGATGACGACCGTGCCGCCATATACGTCCTCTTCCACGCGCGAGACGCAGGAGAGATCCCGGCTGACCGTCTGCTCGCCCACCGTCATGTATTCGATCGTATAGGATATGGCAGTGACCTGCGGGACAACCGCGCCGTTTTCCCCCGGCTCGAAGGAGACGATGTCAAACACGTAGCCGTCCTCGCCCGGCGCCAAGAAGTAGGGCCAGAGCTGAGAAACCTCTTCCGTCGCCAAAAGCTGCTCGCCGCTGTGAAGGTCAAAGCTCCCCCGCTCCAAGCAGATCACGCTGTTTGAATCATTGTGGATCTGAGCGAAGCAATACACCAGATAATATTCGCCCGACTGCACAATGCTGCACGAATATTGGGTGACGCTTCCCTCGCTGTCCGCCGCGGCGCAGGATGCGCCCATGAGCAGCACAAGCAGCAGCGCAAGCACCTTACGCATATGTCCCCCTCCTTCATTGTCCAAAAGTATACCATATTTCATCAGGCGATGCAAGTTTCCCGCGCGCAATGTCGCCTGCGGGGCCCCAAAACCTCGCGCGCGCGTTCAAAACGCCGCGCAGGCGTAAGCGCCGCCCTCATCCGCCGTACAAAAATCCAAACAGGGGCTGCCAGGATCATTCCGAATATTCTGAGAAAGAAAAAACTAAGCAAATCAAGCTTTTGAAGAGCTTCGGGCCCTGCCCCAACACCCCGCCAAAGGGCTTTCCGATCGCCCTTTGGAAACCTTCGGGCGCAATAATTTAGTTTTTCCTTAGAATATCGGGATTCTTATCCTGACAGCCCCCGAATGTCTTTTATTGGGTCAGCTGGCGGCGAACCCCGTCCTCGCTGACGACGGTCACGGGGATATCCTCCGCCCCGACGCAGAGCAGCTCCTTCTCTCCCAAGGCGAAGAGCGTGCGTATGGCGGCAAGCTCCTCCACCTCGTAGCTCGCGCGAACGGCGTAATCCATATCCGCGACCACGATTCGCACGACGCCCACGCGCGCGAGCACGTCCAGCGCGTGCTGATCCAGCTCGAGGATGAGCCCACCGTTCCACTTGGAGGCCCTCAGCTCGAGATCCATCTCCGGCGCGTTGGATGCGACGGGCCGCAGGTTCTCCTCAAATGTGACGGCGTCGCCCTCCGGCGTAAAGAGACGGAGGCTGAGCATCAGGCCGCCGATGCGGGCCTGTTCAAGCCACGCGTTGCTCGCCGTCACGCCGCGGCTGCCGCGCGTCTGTCCAAACGGGCGCAGCGTTTCGCCGCTCGGCTCGCTTGCCTCCTCCGGCGCAAGGGGCATGGGCGCCCGCTCCGCCGCCAGCGCACCCGCCGGAATCGCCGCGCTCACCAAAGCCGCCAGCGCAAGCGCGGCCAGGCGCTTCGCCCCGATCCTTTGCCTCTTACGCATGTGCGTTCATCCCTTTCTTCTTGGCCAAAGCCCGCTTTTCCCGCCGCGGCGCGGTCAATACGTGACCTCCGGCGTCGGCGTCTCGCGCGTCTGCGTGCCGACATAGTAGACCGGCGTCGTCGCCTTGTAGGTGTCCGTGTGATCGAGCGCGCGGGATACCTCGAGCCCGCTGCTGTCCATCGTCACCAGGTAAACGTCCACCACGTAGCCTTCCTTGCCCTTGGTGTCCAGATAGGGCTCCTCGTCGTCGTAAATGACGTAGGTCATATCCTCATCCGGCTTGTAGGTTGCCTCCGGAATGGGCAGCGTCTCCACCACCTGCGATTCGAGCTTGTAGGTGTATCCGTTCGGGTCCGGCCGGCCATAGATCGTGAACCGCGTGTGATACTGACCCTTTTCCCTGTAATACGACGTCTCGATATAGATGTCCGCGCCCGTGTTGTTCTTGAAGACGAAGTCGAGGCGGTCGTCCTGCACGGTCGCGTCAAGGCCCATCGGCACATAGCTCGATGCGAGCGAGTGCTGATAGCGCGTCACAACCTGAAGGCCCGCGTTGACCACCGCGTTGTAGAGCGTGGAGGACACCTGGCAGATGCCGCCGCCGTATCCTTCGACATATTGGCCATACGCCAGCTCCAGCGCGGGATAATAGCCGTTCTTGGCGTTGCGCTTGCCGGTCACCTTGTTGAAGGAGACCGTCTCGTTAGCCTTGATGATCAGGTGGTTAAATTTCTCGGTGCCGATTCGAACGTTCTCATGCCGTCCTTCCGAACCGGATGTCGCAAGGGCCGTCTCATACGTGCTCAGCCGGACAATCTGGCTTTCCAGATACGCGCGGGTAATCGGCGCCTCCACGGAGGTCGGCGTCAGATCCACCACGCCGGACTCGAGCTTGTCCACCATCGCGCAGATGCGCTCGTTGAGCCCGGTGATATCCAGCGTCTGCCCGGCGACGTCGTCGGTGTAGGAAAACGGCGGCCATTGGGTGTCGTCGTCCACGCGCGTCGCGCTGACGGGCGCGCGGTCAACCTCGCTCTTGATCTGCGTGAGGATCTGCGTGACCGCAGACATGTCGTAGCTCAGCTTTGTGTAGCGCATGGCGGGCTCTTCCTCCAGCGCCTTCACCTGCTCATAGCGGGTGGACGAGGAGCCCGTATGGCCGATTGCCCAAAGCTGATCGAGCTGATCGGCGACGTCATAGCTCATGTTGAGGTCGCTGCCCGTGATGTCCCAGCTGCGCCCGTCCTGCGTGCGCAGCGTGATTTTCCACGAGGCGATCAGGCTGGTCACCTGCTGAGAGACGGCGTAGGCCGCCTCGTCAAGCGTCTTCCCCTCCAGCGGGATATCGTTGACAAAGATATTCGGGTAGAAGACGCCGTCGCCGCGGTCAAGGGTCTGCTTGATGGCGATCAGCCGTCCGCCCCCGACCACGCCGCCCACCAGCAGCGCCACCAGCACCGCGGCGCACAGCGTGGTCATCGCCGCGCCGCGAACCGCTTTCAACCTGCGCTCCTGCGCCTTGCGCGATCCCTTTTTCTTGGCCGGCTTGCGCTTGGTTCCGCCGCCGCTTGAGGCGGTTCGGGGCTTTGCCCGGCTCTCGCTCTGTCGGACGGTGATCTCGCCCACCGCCGCATATTCGCGCTTCGCCTTGTCTTCGCCGGCCTCCGGCTTTGCCGCCTGCTCGAGCGCATTCGCTTTGCCGCGCGCGTTTGCCTGTTCCGGCTTCTTTTTGAGCCGCAGCACCTCGCGGCCTTCCGTCTTGCCGCGCGTCTGGCTATATTCCTCGCGCGCTTCGGCGCGTTTTGCATGCTGTTCCGGCTTCATGCTCTGCACCCGGCGGGACGCCGCGCCAGAGATCTTTCCGGCTGAAACCAGCCACTCCGGCTCATCGCCCTCATCGCCGATGACGATGCGGTGCGGTTCCTCCTCTTCGGGCGGCACGACAACCCCTTGCGGCCTTCTTCTGCGGCGCGGCGGGTTTAGCTCCGACATGGCTGTCACCTCCTTCAATTCAGCCTATGCTCCTATTTTTTACAGTGAATCTCTTATATCATACTTCATTTTGGTCACAGGTGCAAGCCCTTTTCTCTCCGGGCTGCGCACCCCCTGTATATATAGACGTCAATTGGCCCGCAAATCTTTCATCTATCGCAATTTTTGTCCTTTTTTCTTCCGAACCTGTTCATTGGATGCAAGCGGAATGCAAATTTCACGTTGCCGGGATGCCAAGCTGCCGTCTAAATCTGTTTTCGTATGCTTGCCAAACGAGGGGTTACTGTGTATAATATATGAATTGAAGTTTGTTTGGGACAAGGAGGGCGATTATGGTCGGGGAAGAGAGAATGCTCATCACGGGCGGCGAGCGGCTGGAAGGCAGCGTCCGCGTCAGCGGCGGCAAAAACACCTCTGTCGCCGTCATCCCCGCCTCGATCCTGAGCCAAACGCCCTGCGTGATCGAAAACCTGCCCGACATCGACGACGTCGTCGTGTCGATGGAGACGCTGCGCCATCTGGGCGCCAAGGTCGATTGGGATCCCAAGGCCGGCGTGATGGAGGTCGACGCCAGCTCGATCTCCCGCACGGACGTTCCGCTGGAGCTGTGCCGCAGGATGCGCGCCTCTTCTTATTATATCGGCGCCCTGCTGGCGCGCTTTGGTCAGGCGCAGGTGCCGATGCCCGGCGGCTGCGAGATCGGGCGCCGTCCCATCGACCAGCACATCAAGGGTATGCGTTCTCTGGGCGCCAGAGTCGAAACGGAGCGCGGCATAGTCTTGGCCAATGCCGACGGGCTGATCGGCAGCGACGTGTTCATGGATGTGGTCACCGTCGGCGGGACGATTAACGTGATGCTGGCCGCCTCCTGCGCGCAGGGGACGACCACCATCTACAACGCCGCCAAGGAGCCGCACATCGTCGATCTGGCCAACTTTCTCAACTCAATGGGCTGCAAGGTCAAGGGAGCGGGCACGGACGTCATCCGCGTGCGCGGCGTACAGCGTATGGCGTGCCGCCGCCCCTATGCCGTCATCCCCGATCAGATCGAGACAGGCACGCTGATGATCGCCGCCGCCGCGACGCACGGAGACGTCACCATCTACGGCTGCATTCCCACGCACATGGAGGCGCTCACCGCCAAGCTGCTGGAAATGGGCGCTAAGGTCGACGAGCGGGACGACGCCATCCGCGTGCGCTCCATCGGCGCGCACCGGGCCGTGACCTTCAAGACGCAGGTTTACCCCGGCTTTCCAACCGATCTGCAGCAGCCGATGAGCGCGCTTCTGTGTACGGCGACGGGCACGTCGACCGTGGTGGAAAACATCTTTGAATCCCGTTTCCGCCATCTGGTGGAAATGGAGCGGATGGGCGCCCGTGTGCGCATCTTTGACCAAACAGCCGTCATCGAAGGCGTCCCCCAGCTGCACGGCGCCGCGGTGGAAGCCACCGACCTTCGCGCAGGCGCGGCGCTCGTCATCGCCGGGCTCATGGCGCAAGGAACCACCGAAATCAGCAACACGCATTTCATCGACCGTGGCTATGAGCATCTGGAGACCAAGCTCCAAAGCCTCGGCGCAAAGATCTCTCGCGTGAGAGAGTGAGCGCGACAATTTCCGATCCTCCAAGCGCGTCGGTGCGCGTCTTTGGACGGCTCCCCTTTTCAAGCATGTGTCAAACACGCCAAAATAGAGGCGCTGTCTCTCTCGGCTTTCATCAGCCGGTTGGAGACAGCGCCGTTTTTATGTTTATCGTGTATGTTTGAGGCTAAAGCGATTCATGCGCTTGAACATAGGGGATCAGCTTGACGACCAGTGCTTTTGCACTTGTTCCATTGCGCTCATCACACAGCCCTGCAAGCACATAGCATTGATCTCCAGAGTCAATAGCCGCGGTATTGAAAGCATCGTCTCCTGCCATTCCGCTGGCATACTGCCATAGCATGCGCCCATTTTCATCGATGCAAACAGCCCACGCATCCTTTGAGTTGCCTGTCGCGCCAAGCACATCGCCATCTTCAGAAGTCGTGGAGCCCAGCAGCAAACAGGTTCCGTCGTCCAGCACTGTCGTGCCGCACAGTTCCTCATCGCCGCTTCCGCCATAGCGCCTGATCCAGATCGCCCGGCCATATTGGTCAATGTTCATCGCCCAGAAATCCGTTCCTCCCTTAGGCTCTCCCACGCCGTTTCCCGAAGGGCTGTCCGTAAATCCGGTAACCAAATATGTGCCGTCATTCATCGCGCGAATATTGTCAAAAATATCTTCGCCGCTGCCTCCATACGTGCATTGATTGACAACATTGAGATTGCTGTCAAGAATAAGAATCCATCCATCGGCTGTGCCTGCGCTGCGTGTACAGCCCGTCATGATCAAACCGCCGTCAGGCGTCGCCACTGCGCTGTCGGGAACATCATTTTCACGGCCTCCAAAGCAGGCGGTTTTCAGCACCTCGCCGTCGGGAGAAAGCTTCACCACATAAAAATCTTGCTTTCCGTTTCCCTTCAGCCGTCCTTTGCTGCTCGATGTCATCCATCCAGCTCCAACAATATTGCCGTCGGCTAGTTGAACGACCATATCAAAGCCATAAGACGCGTCGCCTGAGCCGAAACTTTTAACCCACCGGATGGAAAAATCTTCATTGAGCCGCGCAATCAGCGCATTGGATCGACTGGCGTTTTTTCCCGTTTTCCCCGTGGTGCTGGATGCATCCCAGGCTCCGGCAAAATCGCCGTTATTGGAACGCGTAATCCCCGAAACATAATATCCATCCTCGGCAGGAATGACGCAATGATACGAATCCACATTCGACCCGCCTGCCGTCACAGCCTGTTCAACCGTTCCTTTGCTATCCACACAGGCGAGAAACGCGTCGCGCTCTCCTCTGTTTTGGCTGAACGGCTTCTTCCCCGAAGTTGTTCTTCCGGAAAGCACCACGCCCTGGTCATCCTTTTGCGGAATCGCCCACATGACCTCCGTATAACCGCCGCCAAACGCCGTCCTCCACATATACTGCACAGAGGCATATCCCAAACGGAACCCCTCCGCCGTTAAGGGTTGCCAATCTTTTACAGAACTGGCAGGCACGTAAGCAAGGCATAGCGCCTCGCCCGGCTGAACATACAGCCATTCTTCTCCATAGACGTCGCGCTCAGCATGGCGCACGATGAGCTTCGTTCCCTCCAAAACGCTTTTGGCTTCGGGCGAACAGGCTAGCGGCACGCGATGTGCAGCCACGCTTTTCGCGTTCTCCGCCTGCTGATCCAGCCAAACCATTTGGGGCACATATCCATCCACGGAAACATTTTGCTTAGGAACCCAGCCGCGGTTTCCCTGATTCTGGTCATCCGGGAAAGCGATAAAATAGTATTCCGAATCCACGTCGTAAGCCAACACGCCAACGGAAGCATTCGGCTTGATCTTGCAAATCGCTTCTCCCTCCCGGCTGGGATAAGCACGCACCGTCACTTCAGCGGTCATCCTGCCCGGCGCAGGGATTTCCAGCCCCCGCGTCCGTTTGTTTGTAAAGGGGTCTATTGCATAGACATCAAGCGGATCATAGCTTTCGTCCATCGCCGTGAGCACGCCGTCGATCAAATAAAGCGTATGGCACATTGCCGGGTGCGTCTGCACCTTTTCGTCAATCAGCATCTTCTCGGCAGCCGTTCGTCCCCTCAGCTCTGCAAGCGCATAGGACCCTTTTCCCGTTGTGTTGCCATGCAATGCAATTCTGTAATTTCCTTCACGAAGGATGATCAGTTTCTCATCCATATGGTCGCCAATGAAATACATGGAGCCGAAAGATTCGGCCTCCCTTTGATTCCATTTGGCGGAAGAGAGGTATTCCCCTTGCTCGTTTTCAATCAGCACATCCATACCGCCATCCACCCACAGCCGGTAGCAAACCGCATCGTCGTTTTGCTGACTGCTGGACATGGCAATCGTCATAAAGATCGAAGCGAGCTCCGTGGTGATATCCGCCACCTCGCTAAAATCCACTTCGAAATATCCCGTCTGGTAGCCTGCGGCAAGCGTCGCTCTGGTCATTTCCCGCGCCTCTTCAGCCAAGCCGCCCACGAGTCCAATGGTATACACAAGCCCCTGTTTTGCCGCGTCATACCCCTGTTCCACGGCATATTGCATGGGATCCTCCGCCCCATCGTTGGCCAATCCGTCCGATAAAAGCAGCACCAAGCGTTGGCAGTCCGTCGGCGCGTTATCATCAAACAGCGATATAGCCTGTGCCATGCCGCCTCCGGTATTTGTCATATTTCCTAATGGAATGCCATGAATTGCGGCATACAGCTGCTGCTGTTCATCTTCGCCGGCAAAGTCAGACACCACTTGGGCGCCGTCCGCATAGCTTACGACGGCCACTCGGCTGTCTGGATGAACCGCATAAAGCGTTTTGCTGAAGGCAATAGCGGCATCTTGGGCATAGGAGAGCAGCATCTTGTTGTTGCTGGGATTTTTTCGCTCCATCGAGCCGGATGAATCGAGCACCAATATCGCCTCGACAGGTACAGTCGCCTGGACGCCGCCGTCCCGCTCTACAGTATCCCCCTGTCCTTCCGCATTGACGATCTTTCCCACACTGTCTGCTGCATGATAAACCGTTTCGTCCATGATTTCGATCCAGTCCGCTACTTCCTCATGCTCCTGACTCTCTTCGGAAAGCGATGCGGTTGGCAGCAGCAGCACACACAGCAATAAAAATGCCATACGTTTGAACACGCGCTCTCTTCCTCCCTTCATTTCCTTTATCCCATTATACACCAGTCGATGTCCCGACGGCAAGCGCAGCGCTTTCCAGTGTTCCACACATGTTTACATTCCGCTCCTCCGTCTGTGCAAGGAGCTGGGAAGCATGGCGTAATCCCGTTAAAAGCTCGCTGGTCGAAGTCGCTTCTTCCTCAAGCGCTTTAGCCAAATTGCGCAAAACGATATCCGGACTTCCATACAGCGAACGGAGAAGGAGGTTCGCGGCGGCATGACGTATGGGGCGCATCCCCAAAGACAGGGAAAGCTTGATTCGGATATGCTCCTGTTCGCTCTGCTCAGCGCAGCTGCGGACATCGCCGCTCAGTTCCTGAATGCGGCCGGTCAACCGGCCAAGCCTGCCGATCGCTTCCTCCAGCGCATCGATGTCCACGCGCATTTGATCCACCGTATACTGAACAACCGATTCTACACGCTTGTCGGAGCCATCCGCGATGGTGCTTGTTGACAAATAGGTAACCGTAAACTGGCCCATCATATCCGCCAATATACGGGCAAACGTCGAATCGATTCCCAGCAGATCGCATAGCAGTTCGGCTATCTTTGCGCTGATTGCCATCATGGAGCTTAAATGAAGCAGAGCGGCAAACAATGTCCAATTATTCCACATTAGCCACACGACGGAAGCGAACGCGGCGTTTACATTTGTCAGCATTTCCATAACGCTCGCAAAATCCGCTGGATGAACCTGCATATATTTGACGATATAAGCGAGCGCGTAACCCGCGTCCGACGCATAGCTTCCTTGGGCCAAAGTCCTGAGTAGCTGCTCGATGGACATGCCTTCCGAGTAAGTTCCGCATGCCATCAGGGTTCCAAGCATTTCCAATGTCGACACGCGCTGATTGCTTGGCATGGATCGCAGCATCGAATTGACCAGTTTGTCCATCGCCTTAGTCCCGGCAGACTGTGCCGTGCAATGCTGCGAAAGCGGTAGACAATCCTTCATCGTGTAAAGCGAATGGTTCAGCAAAAAATTATCCCGATTCTCGCCGTCAATATAATATTTTTTCCCCACGTCATTCAGCAAGATGTTCACATAATCTTCTTTCGCATTATAGTTGGTGATTTTATTTTGCCGAAGCGCAATCTCGTCCTGATATTTTTGAATAAACTCGTCCGAAAAGCCTTGGCCGTCAAACGCTACGCAGCGATCCACAGATCCGTCCAAAAGGGTAATATATTTTGCTTTATTGCCGCCCTTGCTGTGCCCGGTGACCGTGATCTGATCACAATCCCCCAAATACTTTTCCTTTACCTGCTGATAATAGTTCAAGTGATACTCCTGCAGCGGCGTCGATACGCCATCTGCCGACGTTGTGCCCGATCCTCCCTGAAAGTTATCCTTCCAATCCTGCGCAGAGGCGCTTCCCTCGAAGACGACGACGCCTTCTCTGGGCACCGTCCCCGCCGGGGTTTTCACAACAAACGTTCCCACACCGTATGGATCCCGATCTACCGTAGCAACCTCCAGCTGCATCAGCTCGGGATTCGCCTTAATTTGGTTGATCGCCCACTCCATTTCCGATTTCGTTGTGTCAAACGAACCTCTGCCGCTATCGTTCTTGGGCAATCCGGCTTCGATGGTCGCCACGGCTTCTTCAATCGTATAACAGTCCCTGACCTCCGAATCTCTAATACTCGGATCGGTGCTAAACAGTAAATTGAGCAGATACAAATCGTCCGATGATAGCAGCGCCATTATTCAACACTCCCGTCCGTCCGCGACTCAATCTGAAGAAAAATCCGTTCAGTCACCAATTGCGGGTATTCGCGTCCCCATTCGCGTTTCGCTTCTCCATCCGGCATATCCAACAGGGTATACACAGCCGTCGTTCCATACAGACCATTTCCGCTAAGCACGGACTGTATATCCTGCGCGCACACCTGAACGCCGTCCGGCAGATACATGCTACCCGTGACAAAAAACGCCTTGCCCTCCGCAATCAGCTGAACCAAAGATTGACGCACGTCGATCTCCGCCCCATATACGCCTCCTAGAAGCATCGCCGACCGCACGCCGGTATATCCTGCGTCGGTCATCAGCTTTTCTATATATTCGTTCAACTCCTGCCGGTACGTATAGGCGCAGTAATCGTCGGAGCAGCTTACGTTTCCATCCTCCGCGAGGAATACACGAACCTCGGCCTCGATACACGCATTTTCCGCTTTCACGAGAAAACGGTATCCCGTCGCGCTCGGCATGCCCATGTTTCCCGTCGTCTGCTGGAATACAAATCGTTCGTCCGGATAGCGCGCAGCCAAATACCGCTCTGCTTCCTCCACGCAGCGCAGTAAAACCTCCTCATGCGGCATGAGCACGCCCTTTTTCACTCTCTCCGGATCTAGCGTGCTGCTCTCCACAATACGCCTCTGATTCTCGGTCATATTCATTTCCTCCGCCTCCGTCATTTTTCCGATGCCCGCGAATAGAATCATCACGCTGCATAAGAGCGTCACGAACCTTTTCATCGTCATTCCCCATTCCCGTTTGTCGAATACATCCGGCGCGCCGCTCCCTATCTAACCCAACCGCTTTTCAATCGGGTTCATACCCTCGCCGTTCATGTCCTCACAGGTTGCAGCCTTTTATTTTAAAGCGATTGACCAGCCTATATATACATGGAATCCGTCATTCTTCCATGTTGCCGTCCATTTTATATTCCGCCATTTTCCGCTTTAATACCGCTCGTTGAGCCAGTCCGGTACGTTTAAACGCTTAGCGCTGCAAAAGAACCGAACATCCTTCGGCGCATCCCTCAAAGCCTTCGCGTCCATAACGAGAATCCGACTGCTTTTCCGAATAGAGCCATAGATACGCCTGCGGTTAACCTGAAAAAGATATCGATTTCCGCCATGCCGATTAAAGAAACGCAGGCAGGCTCGCTGCCATCTCGTCATTTGCGCCCATCGATCAAACAACTCAAAAAACAGCTCAAAGGCGATAATGCCCAAGCCTATGTCCCCTTTTTTATGCTTTAACGCGTTGAGATTTCCCTCTTTTTGACCTGATATAATCGGATGAAGTTCCTCTTTCCCCGGTATAATCGGTATCATCGGGGTGGTTTCCTCGCGATAGGATCCGCTATGGGAAACACCGGCCTTTTGACCGGAGGGCAGTTCCATGCCCTTTCCTTCAAATTCCTCTTTGTTTTGACGCTCCGCTTCTTCAAAAGCGTTCATTGCACGGCTGATTGCGTTTCGTAGCCCCGCTATATTTCCCTCAATTTCATCGAGCCGGCGAGCATACCGTTTGATGTCCAGCCGGCACTCGGCCAGCGCCCGGCCATCCATTTCCTCAAGCTGCGCGATTATTCTGCGAAGCTCCTGCCGCTCGTCAGCCGCAACACTCTCCGTTTTTTTGAGCTGATCCAGCTGACAAACAAGCCAATCCATCCGAACCATCAGTTTCTGCATGCTCTCACACAGCCTCTCCCCACCATCAGAATGCGCCTTTCCCTGCGCGTTGCACAGGGAAAGGCGCAAAAGGTACACCTACACGGATTAGAATTCAAATTTTGTTCCTTCGTCCAATCCGCTATGAAAAGATTTCAAATTATCTTCCCGCTCCTTCGCAAGATTCACCACATTGGTCAGCTCGGTAATCGCGTCCTGCATAATGGTGTCGCTGCTCTGGAGATTCGAATGCAGCGCCCTAAAGGCCGCAAAAAACGCTTCGCTGGCCATGCCGTCCCACGTTCCGTCCAGCGTTGTCACCGCAGCGTTCATCGCCTCGATGGCGGTCATCTTGGTGTCGCGCGCAGTGTTATACTGCGCAATCGCGGTCTCAATCTCCTCAGTTGAAACAAGAATTCTCTCAGCCATGTTATGAACCCTCCATATCTTTTTCTGTCCTTAGCAATCGCGCTGCGATCACTGTCTAATCAGGTTGACGCCTTCGATATCAAACGCCTCGTTGACGGAAGCCGCAGCCTCCAGCGCCTTGATGTACGTCTCTACAACTTGGGACATCTTCTGGAACCAAGCGATCGTCTTCTCCTGCTCGGCCACAAAGGCCTCGCGCGCATCGCCCTCCCACATGCTGGCCAAACTATCGGCCGCCGCCTTGGTATTGTTCGTCGCCGTGTCAAAGTCCGCCAACGCCGTCTGCAGCTTGTTGGCGCACTCCCGCACCTCGGAAATCGTAACCTTAAAATTCATCGTGGTTTCCTCCTTGCTTTTTATAGATAGGCACCTGCTAAGGCAAATGCATTATCTTTCTCTTTTCTGTCCGGCCCGTTCTCAGCGCCCATGCGGCATTCCGTTTCGTCTCAAAATGCCTCAATGGTTTCGGATCATCTGGGCCGCCGTATGATCTGCATCGGCATATCGTGTTGCAGCCGTTCTCAAGCTCCGAATCAACTCCGTCGTCACGGACTCCATCTGGCGGTACAGCACCACCGCCTCTTCCTGCTCCTGCTTGAAGGCCTCTTTCGCATCGCCTTCCCACATGCCGCAAAGTGACTGCGCTGCTTTCTCCGTGGCCACGGTCGCCTGCTGAAAGATTTCCAATTGAACTTGAATCTGCTGTGCCGCCTCCGTCACTTCGGACTTGGTCACCTTAAATGAGTAGGCCATTACCGTTCACTCTCCTTCATGCGTTGTTGCGGATAAAGAGAGCCGCTTGCCTGTCCGCTTCCTCCAAACGCGCTGCGTAATCCATCAACTCTTTTTCGACGCTGTTCAGGCCGCTCGCCAATCGCTTTAAATCCGAGCTCAGGTCGGCAAGCTCCTCGTGCAGCGCGTCGGCCGCCTCACCCTCGAAATGGCCGGAGAGCCCATTGATGACGGCGCTGACATCGCTTGTCGCAGTCGCTCGTATTTCCGAAGCCGCCCTGCCAACCTGTCTGGCCACGCGGCGAATCGCCGCCGTATCATACTCCATATTTTCCCCTCCTCGTCATGACGTCATTGATTGTATTCCATGTGCAGTCCCGTCTCAACAAAGTCTGATAAACGAACCGTTTTATGGAATGAACGGCTGTTTTGGCTTGATTTCCCGGTTGAAACCGCATTCACAATAGCATCAGCCGGTCTCCGTCCCGAACATGACATTCAGCCAGCGTTTTTTCAAATGGCAAGGGGCACTTATGCCTCATGTCACAGATCATCGGATGCTCATCGTCAATGAACACGTTTTTCGCACCGATATTCACCAGATGAATCAACTCCTTGATATAGCTCCCAATGCAGACCTGCGATGGAACCGAAAAATCCAGTATCTGGTTATTTCCCGGAAGATAAATCTCGATGATGATGGTTTCCATAGCCTTTACGCTCCTCACTCATTGCTCTGCGGCGCCGCATCAAACGCGCTCCACCACATCCATTCAAGCCGCTCCTTCCACGCTGCGCCTAGACGGCCAACATGCTTTCCGTTGATTTGAACCGCAGCATGTCCCTCTATCGATTCTGCAAAACCACTTGTTAAATTCCATGCATCTTTTTTCGTCCGCACCGGAATCAGCAAACAAAAGCCGCCTCTCTTCCGCAGAAAGCACACCCAATCGCCTTCATTTTCGTAGACGATGAATGTTTCGCCAATCGCTCGCAGTCTGAAAACGCGCTTTGCCTCTGCAGCCGTATGCAGCACGCCCGCCAAGAGATAATGCGCCTGTAAGCTGTCGGCAGCGTTCCATATCACGCCTTCCTCAGCCAAGGCTCTCCAAGCGCAATCGATCGCCTGCTCGTCGGGGATCAAGAGATTCGCTCCGGGAAGCGCCCCAATTCCGCAAACCTTCAGCAGCGCCAAGAGCTGCGCGTCGCTTAATTCAAAGCCCAGCCAATCTGCCTGCGAATTCATCTTGCCTCCCCCTCCATGCTCTTCAATGCGTTTTTAAGGGCCGCTCTTCCCGAACGCGACATGGGCACGCGGTCCCCGTTCTCCAACGTGACCATCATGTCCGGCATATTGACGGAACGAATCTTTCGCTCATTAACCAGAAAGCTCCTGTGGCAGCGCAAAAAGCCGCTCCCTAATTTGCTTTCCATATCCGACATGCTTCCATAAACGGAAAACAGCTGCGTTCCATAATGAATGATCAGTTTTTTTCGAGCGACTCTATGCATAAAATATCTTTACAGGCCAACCTCATATGGGTTCCGCCGGCCTGTACCAACAGACAGCTGCCATCCTGATGCGGTTTAACGAGCTCCTGATACTCGCTAAGCACGTTGGCCAGCACGTTTTCCGTCAACCCCGCGTCCAACGGAGCGGTCAATATGCTGAAAGGATGAACGCAAAGGGTCATCATCCGTTCGATGTGGGCGCAGTCTTCCATGACATAGAGAATAAAATGATACCGATTCTTTCGTATGGCACAGCGCGCGAGCTCAAAGGTTTGTGTGATGAGCTGTTCCTTGGCATCGGACAGCCCGATCACAAGAAGGCCGATGCCCTCCATTTCTTCAACGGCGCGCACAGCTTCCGGCAAATCGGCGTTCTCGTCTCCGCTGAAGACGACCCTTGAGGCAACGCCAAATTGCCTTGTCTGCCGATCCAGCAGGGAGAAAAATCGCTTTTTTGTTTCCGGTTTCAGTTTCCAGCAGCAAACCGGTATCATGTGCTTCCCTCCTTTTGCAGACGCGGCTCACGCAGTAGGGATGACGATCTTGCTGAACCCGTTCTCATCCAAATACAGCGCCTCGCCAACCGGTAAAGATGCGCGCTTGAGATCCAACGGAATACTCGAAATGTTCCACGGATTGAGCTCATTCAATTTGCCGCAGAGCATCACGCCGCTTCGAATGCCGCACATCGAGTTAAGCGGTTCTTTGATGCGCGCCATCGTAAACTCCTGATGTGAAGTTGTGCCCACAATCAGAATGCCAAGATCTCGTCCCTTGGAGCATGCCACACCTACAAGGCGCAGCTGACCCGTCTCCTGATAATGCTCCACAAAAGCGGGCAGATCGTCGATGAGCAGCGCGTACACCGCATACTCCTCCTTGGGCGCTTCGCTTCCTTCGGCAATCGCCGCAATGTCCGTTCTCGCCTTTGCGCGCATATTCATTGTGTTCACCAGCTCGCGCGTAATCTCGGCAATTCTCTCCGTATTGGAATGCGCGATCACCTCGAACTTCTCCCCATAGGTTTCGGCCAGCTGCTGAGCCGTCCTGTTCGACGGATCGCCGATCATCCGGACAACGCCGCCCGCCGCCAGTACGCTGCGCGCCGTCAGCAGCAAGAAATTCGTCTTGCCGGATTTGGCAGGGCCGCATACGAGCAGAGACGGATGATGAAGCACGTCGAGGCAAACCAGCTTTCCTTCCCCCTTGTCCACGGCGACGGGAATCCGGTAAGGCCTCTCCCTCTTCGGCTGCATGTCCTGCATGGCATACATCTCTGCGGCGCCAAAAATCTTGGGGATTCGCACGATACCGGGCGCTCGTTTTCCTTTCCATGCTCTCCGCATCGTATCCGCCATTTTTTCAATCAGGCCGCCTCGCTCATAATCCTGACCAGATCCAAACAGCGCTATCTGAATCTCGCTGACCTGCATGCCGGCGCTGTTGCCCTCCGTATGAATCACGCCAAGGCCGCGCCCGGGATAATTGGGTATATCCATCTGTTCCGCGGAAATAAAGCTCGTGATGCCCAGCACTTGTTTATAGCTGTCCCTATCCGGCAGCTGCATCCCCACGCCGCTAAAAGACGGCTGAATTTTGTATGGAATCTCCTCCTTGGCCAAAGAGAGCGCCGTCACCACGAAATAAATTCCCCGGCTGGCGGATTCCGTGATCAGCTTGAAGAGCATCGCCTGCATCTCATCGTCGACAATCTCCAGCAGCTGCGCGAATCGATCCGCCATCACCACAATAGCGGGAAGCGTCTCTCTCTTTTCTCCGCTCATCCGAACGGCCATGTTATACTGGGAATAGCTGCTCGTGTTCATCTCCTCAAAGAGCTCGCGGCGGCGTTTATCCTCGGCCACAAGAAGCTTAATCAGCCGGAGCGCCTCATCCGTCTCGTCTTGGGCGATCAGCTCTCCGACGTGCGGCAATTTTCTCAGGGGAACAAGCGTATTGTTGGTCATGCTGAAAATATACATGACCACTTGAGCGGGCGTATATCGCATCGCAAGAGACATCGCGACGGTTTGCAAAGCCGCCGTCTTGCCCGCGCCTGCCGGCGCCACAATCATCTCATTGTGTTCGTCCGTCAGATTCAGCGAAATCGGAATATGGCACTGATCCGCCACATTGTCCAGCAGCGCATAGGGCGCCGTAATCTTCTCATCGTCGATATTCTTCCACTGCTCGCCGTCAAACGCGCTCTCCATAAAGCCCTTCAGCTCCTGCAGCAGCACAACCGGATCCATTTCCTTCAGCCAAAGCTTGTGCGCCGCGGCTACGCCATGTTTCGCCGAAACCTCGACAATTCTCCGGAGAACCGCGTCCATTTGCGTCTGCGTCTTGTGATCGGATTTGCGCTTTTTCTTAAACTTCAGCGGCTGTCCCGCGTCTCCAAGCAAATGGGGCATCTCTTCGGAGGTCAGCTCGTCCGGCGCGTATTCCGCTCCGCTATAGCTCGTCTGAACCTGCTCAAAGATCTCGTCCAAACCGACCTGCACATAGCAGCGCCCCATGCCGCGCAAATACGCGGCGTCCGGTCGTTTCAGCATATCGTTGGAATCGCCTCTGCCCGCGACGCGCAAGCAGATTCTAAAGCGCGTATTGGACCAGATTTCGTCATCCACAGAGTTGGACGGCTTCTGCGTGGCAAGGATCAGATGAATGCCCACGCTTCGTCCCACGCGCGCAGCGCTGACCAGCGCCTTCATAAACTCGGGCTGTTCACGCTTGAGCTCTGCAAATTCATCGACGATGATCACCAGATGTGCAAGCGTTCTTTCGTTCGGATCGGCGTTAAACTGTTGAATATAATCGTCGATATGATCGACGCCAAGGCGCTTGAACGCTCGCTCGCGTCGATTGATCTCTCCCTGAATCGATTGAAGCGCGCGCTGAATGGTTCGATGCTCGCCCTGATTGTCGATGATTCCCGCAACATGCGGCAAATCGCGAAATACCTCGGCCGTTCCGCCTCCCTTGTAGTCAATCAAGAGAAACTGCACCTGCTCGGGGTGATAATTGAGGGCCAGAGAGAGAATATACGTTTGGAGCATAACCGACTTGCCGGAGCCCGTCGTGCCCGCAACAAGCCCATGAGGACCGTGACTTTGCAGCTTATCCGAGATGTCCAATACAAACGGCTTAGAGCCCGCGCGCAAGCCGATGGTCGCCTTGATGCCTTCCCACGCTTTGTTTTCATTCCAAAAACGCCAGACATCCAAATCGTTCACGTTGCGCACATGATAGATCTCCATAAAGGTGACGAGAGAAGGGATCGCCAAATTCTCCACGCTGTCGTTTACGCGATACATGGCCAGCGTATGCGAGAGGATATTCAATTTCGCCGGATCCGGATACTCGTAAACCACATTGGTCACATCGCCCGTATCGTAATAAATCGCGCCCTGCTGATCCCCCGTTTGAATGACAATGCCGCTCTCTTTGGGCAGTCTTTCCATGCTCGGCGCCTGCATGACAAGCGTAAATCCCCTTGGATTTTCCAGAATCTGACGGACAATCGGCTGATTTTCCAAAAGGGAAGGATCTGTACAGAAAATGACGTAATGCGGCACATGGCGCTTATTCTCGTCTTCCCCTTCGCGATGGTTTGCTAAATCGCGGCGCATGGAATAGACATTTTCAAGCGCAGAGAGCACTTCTTTGATCGCATGCGGCGCGGAAACGACCATCCTCAGCGTTCGATCCTCATTGCCAAATGTATGCGGCAGCCATTTGGCCCATTGCCACTGGGTGACGTTGTCTTCTTTGACCAGTATGGCGATGCGCACGTCATGGTAGCTATGCGCTACGGCAAGCTGCATGACCATATTCTGCAGCATCTGCGGTCGATCCCTTGGCCCCAGCACGCCGACAACGGGATAATCGCAAAGGCGTATGACCACAGGCGCATCGCTCATTTCCCTATAGGTCTCCAGCAATCGTCTGGGCTCGTTTCGCAAATCATCCTCGATCATCGCAAGCCTGTCTTCCGGAATCGAGATGTTGGCCGGAAGCTTGGCCTGCCCTCGTCCCAAACGAACCGAGGTAAAATCGGCATGCTTGGGCA
>JAUNPI010000199.1 GCA_030536875.1 Clostridia bacterium | reverse complement strand
TGCGGGCAGACCTTGTCCTTGGCGGCGATCTCCACCGCCAAAAGCCTTGCGCCCCTCGCGCCTAGGCGCGCGAGCGCGTCCATCGCGCTGCGCCGCCCCGTCGTGCGCGCGGTCAAAAACACGACGCGGGCAATCTTCCCCTCGCCAAGCGCTCGCAGCGCCGGATAGAGCGCCGCCATCGTCTTGCCGATGCCCGTCGGCGCCTGCGCAAACAGCCGCCTGCGCTCGCGAACGGCGATATAGACGTTCGCCGCGAACTTCCTCTGCCCCGCGCGGTAGGCGTCAAACGGAAACGCGAGGCGCTCGAGCGTCTCGTCCCGCGCCCGACGCCGGGCGAGCTTTTCCGCCTCCCAGGCCGCCGCGGGCGCGCAGAGCGCGGCAAAGCCCTCCGCCAGCTCCTGCGCCCCGGCCTCCCGCTCGTACTGCGCAAGGCGCTTTCCCTCCGTGTCCACGTAGAGTACGCGCAGGCAGACCCGCTCCAGCGCGTCACGCCGGCAGAGCATGTGCGCGTACATCGCCGCCTGCGCCTGGTGCGCGGGAAGGAGCGCCGCGCCTTCCGCGCCCAGCTTGATCTCCTCCACGACGTTTACGCCGTCCTCGCGCACAAACAGCGCGTCGGCGCGCCCCGTCACGCGCAGGGTCAGCGCCTCGGCCTCGTAGACGGCGGAAAGCGCCGTCTCCGCGCGGTATTCGCGCTCCTCGCCGCGCCCCGCGCTTTGGCGCGCCTTGTGCGCCAGAGCGCCCTCGCGCATGCGCTTGGCCGCCCCCGCCGCCGGGCTGAGATCGCTCTCGTGCAGCGTCGTCTCCACCACCGCGCGCACGCTCATGCGCACGATGGGCTTTGCCGGTTTCTCGCTCATGCGCCGCGTCTCCGGCGCACTCTCCCGCCGCCCATCCGCGCAAGCGCAAAGAGCAGCAGCGCAGCCCCCGCAAGCGAAGCCGCCTCGGCGGCGCGCCAGAGCGGCGGCTCCTCAAACCAAACGCGGATCACCGCGCTTTCGCTCTCCCCCGCGCCGTAGACGCGCACCACGTTGTTCTCCCCGCGCACGACGCTGCACGGCGCGCCGTCCCTTGTCGCCCGGTATCCCGGGTAATAGAGCAGCGGAACCTCGATATACAGGCCGCCCTCGCTCATATCGAGCACGAGCTCCAGCGTCGTCCCGCGCTTTTCGATCGAGCGGACGGTGTATTCCCGCCCGTCCCTGTCGCCGACGTAGCCCGGCTCCAGCGCGCTCTTCTCCGTGCCGGGATAGGTGTATTCAAACTGCCCGATGCGCGTGTCGCAGTAATCCTCCGCCGTCAGAAACACCTCCTGCTGAACGAAGGACTGCATCGTGTACCCGCCGAAGACGACCGACAGCGAGACGATCGCGGCCATGCCTGCCGCGGCGTGGCGCTCTTCCTTTAAATAGCCCCACGCCGCCGCCATCGCCAGCATCGGGGCCGCGACGCCGACCAGCCGCCACGGGAACTGAATCTGCCTGAAGAACGTGGAGATCGGGCGGCGCAGCGCGCACGCCCACGCCCACGGGAAGAACTCCGTCGCCCCCAGCAGCGCGACGGTGCCAAAGGCGAGCAGGGCCAGCGACAGCCTGTCCGAGCGCGCCTCCCCTTCGCGAAGCTTTGCGCCCCTCCCCCGCGCATACAGGCGCACCAGCAGCAGCGCGCAGCCCATCAGCATCGCCAGCCCCGGCACGACGCCGATGGTGCAGGCAAAATCCTCAAGGCTCTCGGGCAGGTTGGCCATATTGCCGGAGAAGCCGACCAGATACGAGCCGAGCGTGAGCACGGACTTCGAGGCGTCCAGCGCGACGCTCGTGCTGATGCCGCTGCGCGCATACGACGCAAACGGCACGAGGAACCACAGCGAGCAGAGGATCATGAGCCCCGCCGCCTTGAGGATGGCGAGGATGCGCCGTCTCTCGCGGATCAGCCGCGGCAGGCAGAGCGCCGAAGCCGCCGCGCAGAAGAGCACGGCGAACATCGTGCTCAGCAGGTGGCTCATGAAGATGCCCGTCATCGCCAGCGCGAGCAGAGGCCAGCGCCGCTCGTCCCGCGTGAGCACCTCGACCATCGCCCAGATGAGTAGCGGGAAGAAGATCATCGCTAAGCTTTCGCCCAGCGTCGCGCGCACGTAGAGATTCACCAGCCGGTAAACGCACAGCGTGTAGAGCACCGAGGCGCCCAAGGCGACGCGGCGCGAGCCGAACAGCCGCCTCGCGCTCCCGTAGCAGACCGCCGCCGTCGCAAAGTTGATGGTCATCTGGAAGACGAGCACGCAGACCGTCAGCGACACGCCGAGGTTGCGCAAAACCGCCGGGAAGTACAAAAACAGCTCGGGATAGAATTCCGACGCCGCATAGCCGTAGCCCAGCAGCGTGGAGGCGTGAATGCGCACGGGGAACTGCCCCGCGCGCAGCGCGGAGGCGATGCCCTCGATGCGGTTGAGGTGGAAGAACAGATCGTGCCCCTCGCGCAGCCCGTTCCAAAGGCAGGGCATGCTCGCAAACACAGCCGTCATGACGAGGATCAGCGCATCCCTGCGCCTTTGCTCCCCCTCGGCGCTCGTGTCCCACGAAAGGGCGAGCAGCACGCTGAGCACGACGCCGGCCAGCGCCGCATACGCCGCCAAATCGCGCGAGAACACGCCCCCTCCCAGCTTGCGCACCGTCGCGGAATCGACCTGCGCTCCCTCCGGCAGATCGCAGGCGAGATAGACGCCCTGCGCCGCGTCCGTAAGCGAAAAGCGCAGCGCGACGCTCCCCTCTCCCGCGGGCGCGCTCACGCTTTCCCCCTCGATGAAGCTCTGGCGGAGCGCGCTGACCGCGCACAGCGAAAACGCCTCGGGCGATTGGTAGGTCAAAACCGCCTCATATTCGCCCCACATGAGGTTCAGCCCGCCGTCCTCCCCCTGTGCGCTCAGGGTTTCCGGCGCGCCGTCGTAGAGATCCTCCTTGCCCCACAGGCCCTGCGCCGTGCGCGCCTTGGCCGCCTCGCGCTCCGCGTCCATCTTCGCCCCGGCAAGCGCCTCGCGCTCCTGCGCGGCCTGCTCGCTGATCACGATTTGGGCCGTGTCCTCCCCGTCGTAGCGCCACGTATACGCCTGACGGTCGGTGTATACAAACACCAGCGCGGCGAGCGCCAGCCAAACAGCCGCAAGGCTGATCCATTTCTTCTTCATACGTTCCCCTATCTCGCTTCTTGGTCGATTGGGCCTGTCGCCCCATGATGCTATCATGATAGCAGAAAGCGGCGGCCATTGCAAGCATAACCCATCGCCATCCGCGGGCGCTGCGGCCCGGCTTCCGCGAAAAAACGGCGCGAGAGGCTTTGCCCTCTCGCACCGTCGCGTCATCTATCCGGCTCTCCGCCGCGTCACGCCATCAGGCGGAACGTTTTCTTTTCAACATTTGGATTCAATATTGGATTCAACATTCAGATTCAA
>JAUNPI010000034.1 GCA_030536875.1 Clostridia bacterium | reverse complement strand
AAGATTTGGGCTTCATACCACGTGATGACCTTTTCCGCGTCAAAAATGCGGTCGACACGGACAATCAGCGTAGGCGAAGCATAAAACCACAGCCCCTCTTCTTCGCTTTCGTAAACGTATTCGCCGGACAACGGATATCCCTTTTCATCCAGCTCGGGGATGTTTTCATCCGGCCATGCCGCCTGAGAGGGAATCTTGTCCGGGGATGGCGACGGATCCGGCTTGGGGGTCGTCTACGGGCAGGGAGTCGGCGTCACGCTGCCGATGGAGGTGTACAGAATATTTTCAAAGAAATCGCCTGTTCCGCTGTCTGCGCCGACCGTCGAATACGCGAGCCCAAACTCGGCGCAGCTGGTTTCGCCCTCATCGGTGACGGCGAAGTCCGTCGTCTGCTGGGTGACGTGAAGCTGATAGGCCTCTTGCGCGGCTTCCAAACCCGTTTTTCCGCCCAGCGATGCAAGCGGAACCCGCCAGTCCATCGTGATCGGGTTTTCCTTGTAAAGGTGCAGGTAGAGCTTTTTAACCTCCCATGTCCCCCATTGCTTGGCGGACTCAGGCATAAAGCTCTCCTCCATCGAGCGCTGCACGCAGGTCTGCGCGACGTCCGCACAGAGCTTATGCGCGCCGTGACCATATTCGCCGTTGACGTCATGCGTGACCATGACCTCCGGCTTATACTTGCGGATCAGCTCGGTTACAAAGGCCTGCGCGTCCGCCTTTTTCCATCGCTGATAGGCATCCTCCAGTTTGCTGGAATACGTGTCGTGGAACGTGCCGATGACCGGATAATTCCGCACGCCCATCTGCCAGAGGCCGTTGAGCAGTTCGCTTTTGCGCGTGGTGTTGGAGGAGGTCATATAGGCGACGACGACGTTCATGCCCTTCTCGGTATCATATGTCGGGATGGCTCCGCCGAAAAAGAGAAGCTCGTCGTCCGGATGGGCGGCAAGGAGGAGCAAATCCGCCTTTTCGCAGGTGGGCTCCCAACGCTGAACCCAGTCCGGCAGCTCGCCTTCTGTAAAGACAAACGCTTCATTGATCTTCATCTGCGTGCGTTTGCCCGAAGTTTCGATGAGGCGAAAATGCGTCGCGCCGCCCAGCTCAAGGAGCACATGGTCATAATCCTGTGTGCCCTCAATCAGCGTCTGCCATGCTCCGCCTGCCTCTTCCTCGACGGCCCATGCGGCGGGCATGTTGCCAAAGCAAAGATAGAGATATTGGGCGCTTTCGCCCTGCGGCGTGGAAAACTCCACATACGGGTTTTTGGCCTCGTTGGTTTGGAAAAAGCTGGTGTATTTCTGGTCGTGCAGCGAGCCGGTCTGTCTTCCGGGGGACTTGATCGTGCATTCTCCCGTGATATCGCGTGCCTGCTGCGCCCAGGCGCTCGCCGGCCAAATCATCAGCAGCAGGAGCAGCGCTAAGAGCCCTCCCGCATGGCGTGTTTGGGTGGCCATCGTCTTTCTTCCTCCGTCTTTTTTGTTTAGCTTTGGCGCGCCGTGTGAGAAAGCTGGCCGGCAAGGCGGCAAAATGCCTCAAGGTCAATTTCCTGAGCCCGCGCTTTGCCGTCGATCCGGGCGGCCTCAAGGCATGCGCTCGCCTCTTCTCGACTCAGCCGGAAGCCTGAAACCAGATTGTTGACAAGCGTCTTTCTGCGCATGGCAAATGCGGCCTTGATCAGCTTTAAAAGCAAGGCTTCGTCTTCGACGGGAAAGGGCGGGGCGCTTCTGCGCTCGAGCACCATGAAGCTCGAATCCACCTTCGGAACGGGGTGAAAACATGCCGCAGGAACGTCCAGCGCGCGGCGCACACGACAGGTGTATTGGCTCATGAGCGCCAATGGGCCGTAGCCCTCATCGCCCGGAGCGCTGAGCAGCTTGTCCCCCACCTCTTTTTGAATCATAACCGCGATGGATTTGGCTTGCGGCAGCTCCGTGAGAAGCTTGACGAGCACATCCGTCGTGATATAGTAAGGGAGATTTGCCGCCACGCGAAGGGAAGCGCCTTCGCCAAAGGATTCATGGACAAGCGCGGCAAGATCGATCTTCATCGCGTCGCCGCAGACGATGCGCGCGTTTGGGCAATGCTCTAACGCCACGCGCAGAATGGGGATCAGCGTCTTGTCGATTTCCAGGGAGACGACCTGTTTTGCCCGGCGCGCGAGCGGCTTGGTCAGCGTGCCGAACCCCGGCCCGATTTCAAGCACGCAATCCTCTTGCGTGACAAGCGAAAGCTCCGCGAGCCGCTCGAGCAGCGCCTCGTCCTCGATGAAATTCTGCCCGAGGCTATGCTTCTGGTGAAACTCACCGTGTGTTTTTGATTTCAATGCCCTTCCTCCAATGGCTGCACGCTTTTACTTGACGCGAACGACATCCTCGTCGCTGCTCTGCGCTACGATGTAATGTGGGCGCTTTTTGACCTCCAAATACGTTTTAGCCAGATACTGTCCGATGATGCCCATGCACAGCAGCTGTATGCCGCCGATGAACAGGATGACGCAGATCGTCGAGGCCCAGCCTGCGACGGGATCGCCGAAGAGGATCTTGCGCACGATGATGAACAGGATCATAAAAAAAGCGATCAGCGTAAAGACAAGGCCCGTAAGCGAGGCGATGGACAGCGGGGCCTGCGAAAAATTGACGATGCCGTCGATGGAATACTTGAACAGCCCCCAGAAGCTCCATTTCGTCTCCCCGGCGACGCGCTCCACATTCTTGTAGGGAAGCCATTTGGTTTTAAACCCGATCCAGCCGAAAATTCCCTTCGAAAAGCGATTGTATTCGCTCATGGCAACGATGGCTTCAACCATCTCCCGCCTCATGAGCCTGAAATCGCGCGCGCCGTCGACGATGTCCGCCTCTGAAATGGTGTTGATGATCCTGTAAAACATGCGGGCAAACCACGAGCGAATCGGGGGCTCGCCGTCGCGGGTGACGCGCCGGGTCGCGACGCTGTCATACTCCTCTTCCTTCAGGATGCGCAGCATCTGCGGAAGCAGCGAGGGCGGATCCTGCATATCCGCGTCGATGACGGCGACATAATCCCCTCTTGCGTTGCAAAAGCCTGCGTACATGGCGGCCTCCTTGCCGAAGTTGCGGGAAAAGGAGATGTAATGCACGCGCGAATCCTGCGCCGCAAGCTGCTTCATGACGTTGAGCGTGCCGTCTTTGGAGCCGTCGTTGATGAGCAGCAGGGAGATGTCGTAGCCCTCGAGCTCACGGGCGACATCACAGACAGCCTTGTAAAAAATGGGGAGCGACGCCTCTTCATTGTAGCAGGGAACGATGAGCGTAACGGTTTGCTTCATGATGATATCCTCTTGTGAAGATGAGATGCCGGGCGCGAAAACAGCCGCGCCCAAAGGTTAACCCTATTGTTTCACATGGCTGGCAAAAAGTCAAGCCGAAAAAGCGCCCAACCATAAGCGGTCAGGCGCTTTTAAAACCGTGCTTAGTCGTCCTCTTCCTCTTCCTCGGGCAACTCGCCGTTGTGATAGACATCCTGCACGTCGTCCAGATCGTCGAGCATTTCCAGCATTTTCTGGATCTTTTGCACGGTCTCGGGATCGGTGATCGCGTTGGTGGTCTGGGGAACCATCGTCAGCTCGGCGCTCAGGAAGCTGTAGCCGGCGGCTTCAAGGTTTTCGCGGACGCTCGAAAAGTCGGGAACGGTCGTGGTGATCTCGAAGCTGTCCTCCAGCGCCTCGATGTCGGAAGCGCCAGCATCCAGAGCCGCCATCATGACCTCGTCCTCGTCCATGCCGGGCTTGCGCTCGATGACAATCATACCCACCTTATCAAACATGTAGGAAACGCAGCCATTGGTGCCCAAAGAGCCGCCGTTCTTATCGAAGATATGGCGGATATCGGAAGCGGTGCGGTTACGGTTGTCGGTGACGGTGGAAACGATAACCGCCATTCCGCCGGGCGCATAGCCCTCGTAGGTGATCTCCTCGTAGTTGACGCTGCCCAACTCGCCCGCCGCTTTGGCAATGGAACGCTTGATGTTCTCGTTGGGCATGTTGCTGGCCTTCGCCTTGGCGATGACGTCGCGCAGCTTCCCGTTCGTGCTCGGGTCGCCGCCGCCGTCGCGCACGGCGATGGCGATTTCGCGGCCGATTTTGGTGAAGATCTTGCCGCGTTCGGCGTCGGCTTTGCCCTTCTTGTGCTTGATATTTGCCCACTTGGAATGGCCTGACATACTGAAAAACCTCCCGGTTGCTTGATGATAAGGGAAAATCTGCCAGCCTCGATCGTCCGAGCATGGCGGTTTCCCTGTCGCGTCGGCGAGGCTTCCGGCCTTACGCCGGTGTCGTCGGCTATTATAACACGTTTTTTAACCGTTGCGCAACATTAGGGCTTCATTTTTCTGCTATTTTTAGCAAAATCCATGAAAAAAGAGGAAATCGCATAGGAATTGTGCTGGCGAGCATAGCGTTTATCGGGGTGATTGGAAAGTGAAAGCGGCGGTTCTGTTCGTTATGCTTGCGCTCATGCTTTGGTTTCCGGAGAGCAGCGTGAACGCGGCGCGTGCGGCGCTCACGGTTTGGGGGCTGGATGTCGTGCCAAGCCTCTTTCCGTACATGGTTTTTTGCCGGATGCTTGCCTCGCGTCTTCGTGCTACGGGGATATCCGCATCCCTTGCCGCACCGCTTTTAGGGCTTATGGGCGGTTCGCCCTCCGGCGCCGCCGTGATCTCGGCGTATGCGGGGGAGGGCGCGCTTTCCCGGCGCGCACTGAGGGGGCTTGCCGCGCTGACGGGGACCATCAGCCCCATGTTTTTGCTCAGCACGGTCGGGATGTGGGCAAAGGATGCGCGCTTTGGCCGCCTGTTGCTTGCGGCCAATCTGCTTGGAGCGGCATCGGCGATGGCGCTCGCCTATGCGACGGGGAAAGACGAGATGCCGCCTCCTTCTCTTGGGGCATCCTCCTGCGAAAAGAGAGAGAGCGATCCCATCTCGCAGAGCGTGCAGGCCATCCTCGGCGTCGGCGGCTGCATTGTTTTTTTCAGCGTCCTTGCCTCGCTTCCGGGCGCCCTCTTTCCCGGAAAAGGCGATACGGCTTTAGCGCTGCTGCATGCCGTGCTGGAGGTTTCCGGCGGGCTGCACGCGCTTCTTGGCGCGCCGCTTCTCCCCTATCCGCGCGCCGTGCTTTGCGCCGCGGCGACGGGGTTCAGCGGGCTGTCGATTCTCGTGCAGAACATGCTGTTTTTGCGGCCGCTTGGCCTCACGCTTATGCAATTGACAGCGTTTGGGCTTGTGCGTGCAGCCGGCGCGTCCGCGGCGATGGCGCTGCTTTATCCGCTGTTTTTTGCGGCCGGTTAGTCTTTCAGCAGCTCGCGAAGCCTGTCGAGCGTGCGCCTTTCCATGCGGGAGATCTGTGTCTGGCTCTTTCCGAGCTCTCGCGCCGCTTCCTGCTGTGTGCGATCCCTGAAAAAGCGCAGCTCGATCAACTCGCGTTCCCGCTCGCTCAGCCTCATGAGCGCATGGCGCAGGCTGAGGGCCTCCACGTCGATTTCCCCGCCGGAGAGGATGTCGGAAAGCGAAGCGCCTTCTTCCCCCGCCTCTATGCTCAACACACGCGTGCCCCCGTCCGTCGCCCGCCGCAGAGCGCTCTTCATTTCGCCTAGCGCCCACGGGACGGCATAGGTGCTGAAGCGGACGTCCTTTCTGGCGTCAAACCGCTCCGCCGCGCGCATCATGCCCACATATCCCGCCTGCACCAGCTCGTCTTCCGCGACAAACGACAGCCGCAGACGCCGGGCGAGATGGTGAAGCAGCGCGGCGTACGGCAAAAGCAGCTCTTCATAGGCCGACGTGTCCCCTCGCTGAACGCGCGTGATCAGCTCCTCTTCCTGCCGTGCCTCTGGCTGCGCCGTCATGCATGCGCGTCCTCAAGCCGTTTGATCATCTTGACCGCCGTCCCGTTTCCCGGCGAGGATTCGACGGACACCTCGTCCATAAACGATTGCATCAGAGCAAAGCCCATGCCGGTTCGCTCCTGGTCGGGCTGCGTGGTGAAAAACGGCTGCATGGCCTGCTCGACGTTCTCGATGCCGCGCCCAAAGTCCTCGATTTCGATTTCGACATGTTCCTCTGTGAGGCGGGCGCGCAGGATAATCCGTCCTGTCGTGCCTGCATAGGCATGCACAACCGCGTTGGTCACCGCCTCGCTGACCGCTGTGCGAATCTCGGATACGACGCTCAGCGTCGGGTTGACGCCCACGAGAAAAGCGCTGATCACCATGCGGGCAAACGCTTCATTTTCCGCTAAACTGGGGAAAATGAGCTCCATCTGATTTTTCATGCCTCTTCATGCCTCCCCGACGGTGCGATATCGATGATCCTGTGCAGCCCGGCCAGATGAAACAGTCTGTCCACCGGCGGATGCAGCCCGCAGGCCGTGACGCGCCCGCCAAGGGCCTGCATGGTTTTATACCGTCCGATGATCATGCCCACACCGGAGCTGTCCATGAAGCTGACACTAGAAAAATCAAAACAGAGCTCGCCCGTTTTTGTTTCGGCGATGCGCGCTTCGATCTCTTGGCGCAGCTTGTCCGCGGCGCAATGATCGATTTCTCCGCTCAAATAGACGATGAGGCGCTCGCCCTTCCGCTTGGCGCTCAGCAACAAAATCCCTCCCGCAGGCCGTTTTTGATCCATAAAATGCTTACCCTTCATATATATGTCAAACCGGCGAAAGCATGACGGCAAAGCGGATGAAAAAAACACATACTCTTCGCCTCTTTTGGGCAAAAGAAGGACGATACTGCCGCAGGGCGATCGAAAGGCGGGGACGGCTCGTGACCAAAAAGAAAAAAATCATCGTGGCTTTGTCAGTCGCCGCGGGGCTTTTGGCCGTGTGTGTATTGGCGTTTGTGTGGATCTTCGACGTGCCCCATTGGCAGAGGCTGGATCCGGAACGGCTGCATGCGCTGGCGCAAACCTCCAGCCTGTACGACGCGGACGGCGAGCTCATGAGCGAAGTGCGCGGCGTAGAAAACAGGACCGTCATCCCCCTTTCCGAGATTCCCCTGCAAACCCGGCAAGCGTTTGTCGCCGCCGAAGATCTGCGCTTTTACGATCACGGGGGCATCGATATCTACCGGATGTTCGGCGCGCTGCGGAGCAATCTGCGCAGCGGCTCGCTTGCCGAGGGTGCAAGCACCATCACACAGCAGCTGGCAAAGCTCACGCACTTGAGCGCGGACAAGACCATTCGCCGCAAGCTTGAGGAGATTTGGCTCGCGCTGCAGATCGAGCGAGCCTATACCAAAGATGAAATTCTGGAGCTCTACCTCAACACGGTTTACTTTGGCCGCGGCGCATATGGCATTCAAGCCGCCGCACGCGCGTATTTCGGCATGGACGCTTCGGAGCTTTCGCTGACGCAGAGCGCAAGCCTCGCCGCGACCATCAAAGCGCCTTCCGCCTTTGCGCCGAGCAGCAACCCGGAAACCAACCGTTCCCGCCGGATCTATATCCTCAACACGATGCTGGAGAACGGTTTCATCACGGAAGAAGAGCATGAACAGGCCGTGAGCGAGAGCGTTTGGGTGCTCGCCGAGCAGGAGGATACGCAGGTTCACAGCTGGTATGTCGACGAGGCCCTCCGTTCCAGCCAAAGCTTGCTCGGAATCACGGCGGATGAGGTGATCAACGGCGGCTATAAGATCTATACGGCCTTCCGCCCGGAGCTTCAGGAGATTGCCGACGAGGTATTCGCCGATTCGAGCCTTTTCCCCGCAAACGCTTCGGATGGGACGCAGGTTCAGGGGGCGATGGCGGTTGTAGACGTGAGCAGCGGGGCTGTCCTCGCGATGGTCGGCGGCCGCGATTACGCGGTTCGCCGCGGCCTCAACCGCGCTACGCAGATGCGCCGTCAACCGGGATCGGCGCTCAAACCGCTTGCCGTTTACGGCCCGGCGATTGAGCTGGGGTACACGACGGCCTCCGTGCTGCTGGATGAGAAGACAAGCTTTAACGGCTATACGCCCAAAAACGCGGGCGACCGGTATTATGGGCGCGTGACGATGCGCACGGCGATTCGCAATTCGCTCAACACGACGGCGGTTCGCCTGCTCGATGAAATCGGCATCGAAAACGCCATCACCTATTTGAATCGCGTGGGCATTCCCACGCAGGACAGCGATAAGAACCTCTCTCTTGCGCTGGGCTCCATGACCTATGGGGTCACGCCGGTGGAATTGGCGGCCGCATATGCGCCCTATGCCAACGGCGGCGTGTATTACGAACCCTACTGCGTGGAGCGGATTGTCGGCCCCGGCGGCGATACCGTCTATGAGCGCAAGGAGAATGCGACGCGAGTGATTTCTGAGCAAAACGCGTTCCTGATGACCTCGCTCCTCCAATCCGTCATCACCAACGGCACGGGAACGCGCATGCGTTCGGCCAACACGCCGGTGGCGGGAAAGACGGGAACGGTCTCCATGACGGGAGGCAATCGAGATATATGGATGGCGGCCTATAACCCGGAGATCTCCGTGACGGTCTGGATGGGCTTTGATCAGACGGATGCCCAACATAAAATTCCCAACGGCACCACGGGCGGCAGAAATACGGCGTCTCTGGCGGCGGCCTTCTTCAAAAAGGCCTATGCCGACAAGGAGAAGCCGCAGTTTGTTCAGCCGGATGGCATCGTGTGGCTCACCATCGATCAGCGTGCGCTCACGGCGACCGGCTCCGTGATGCTCGCCGGGGACTCTACCCCCAAGGATTATCGCCTTAGCGAGGTTTTCACCACGAAAAATCGCCCTTACGAGGTTTCCAACGTCTGGAACGCGCCTGCAGCGCCCTCCTCGTTCTATGTGGCTCACGACGCAAGCGGTTACCCTGAGCTTCACTTTAAGGCGGTTTCGTCTGCGTGCTACCGCATTCAGCGCGACGCCGTCGGCGAATCGGTCATCCTGACGGAGCTGATCGGTTCGAGCGGGCAGTCGATGACCTACAGCGATTTTTCTGCACAGCCGGGCGTCCTCTATACCTATCGGGTTATCCCGATCCACGAGGAGCTGCTCCAACAGGGCGTGTGGCTTGAAGGGCAGCAGGCAGTGGCGCTTGCGCAGGTGGCCAGCAGCTCGAGCGGCGGCGGACTGCTTGCCGGGCTGCGCAGCCTGATTCCCGCGCTCTCCGGCGGGGCCCAATGACGGAAAGCTCGCCGCCGGATACCGGCCCGGTTTCCGGGAACCAGCCCAAACGCGCCGGGATATTTGCTCAATCAGATTCGGCGTGGTTCCCTCTTCCATAACAAAGACCCGAACAAAGACCCGGCCATCCGCATGGCGCTGCTGCGCGGCGGATGGCCGGGTTTGCGTTAGGCATTCAGGTCTTTGAGCTTTTCGTCAATCATCTGCGGCGTTGCGTAATTAAGCGGCGAGAAGAAACCGGCGCGAGCGATTTGCAGGTGTTCCTTGGCTTTTTCCTTGTCCCCGTCCTCGATGGCGTAAAGCGCGAGGAAGTAATTGGTATCGATGGCCTTCGGCTTGAGGGCGATGGCCTGATCGAAGTATTTTCTGGCCGTCTGCTTGTCGCCAAGAAGCCGATAATATGTCTGGGCGAGATTGTCGAGGAAGACAGGATCGGTCTCGTCGTAGGATAGCGCCTCTTCATTGAAGCGCAGCGCCTCCTGCGCGTCGCCCTTTTCGATCTTGAGATAGCCGATAATGCTGTACATGTTGCCGTTTTTGACATGCCTGAACTCGTCTTCAAGGATTTCCAGCGCGCGGTCAAGATGCCCCTTTTTCCAGAGAATGACGGCATAGTTGACGTGGATATCCGTCTTATCCTTGGCCGTGATGCCGGGAACCTTTTCGTATGTCTTGAGCACGTCCAGCGCGCGGTCAAACTCTCCCTTGCGCACAAGCAGCACGCTGTATGCGTGCAGAAGCGGAGGCTTGTTCATTCCTTTCGCATAGGCTTCGTCATAGAGCGCAATCGCCTTGTCGTATTCCCCCTTGGCATGCGCCGCACGCGCCTTGTTGCCCATCATGTTGCCCATAAAGCTCATCAAAAGTCCTCCTTTTTGCCTTGCAAGGCTGAAAGCCTGCGGTTCAATCGGTCGATGCGCCGAAAGATCGGCGTGCAGTCGGGCTCCCCCGCAATCGGCGCGGCGTTCAGCGTGCTGATCAATGCGCCTTTGGCGCAAACGAGCGCCTGCGGGATGTCCCCGGCGATGTGTTCATAGTATTTGGCCAGTTCGATATAGGGCCATGCGCCGCCCTCGCCGCGCGAGATCATCGTGCGGCAGATTTGGACGGCGTCCGCCCATTCGCGATCTTTTTTGTAGCTTGCGGCCAAGTGCATGTGTGCTTGCGGGGAGATCGAACTGTGCCCGAGAATCTTGAAAAACGCTCTGACCTCTTTCGTTCGCCCGCTGCGCATGATCGTCCGCCCGACGCCGAACATGTCCTCCGCGTGCGTGAGCAGACTGGGCTGGCGATAGACGGCGCACAGGTGCGCCGTCAGCTGGGCGAGGCTCTTTACATCCTGAAGGTTGTGACGCAGCACGTCCTCCAGCAGCGCAAATTCCTTCGTCTTCAGGTATTCAAAATACCGTTGTGGGACCAACGCGCCGGGAAGGTCATCCTCCCGCCGCTGCCCCAATACGGCCTCTTCGAGAGAGGCTAAATTGCAGCGCCCCAGCCGCAGCTTGTAAACGCGCCGCGCCGCGTGCAGCAGATCCAGATGCGGAAGCTGCGTTGGCTTAAGCCGTATGCGGTTCATCACCATCCGCGATTCCAGCAGCGGCAGATCAAAGCTCTTGCCGTTGAAGGTGACCACCGTGTCAAAGCGTTCAAAGAGTCCGGCAATCTCTTGGAGCATCGCCGCTTCCTCGTGGTAATCGCGCATGACATATTGCCGGATGACCATGCCGCGTTCGCCGATGAAGCCGACGCCGATTTCAAAGGCCAGCGTCCCCGCCCCGCCACTCAGGCCGGTGGTCTCCGTATCCAGAAACAGCAGCCGCCTCGCGTCCCATGTGCTTCCGGCAAAAAGCGGATCGCACGCCAGAACCTCGTCAAGCGCCGTCTGCTCAATTCCGCCGAGCTCCTCCAGCGCAACGAGATGTTCCCGGCAAAAGAACGGTTCTCTTTGAGGCGGCGCGGCGCGCTGAACCGGCGGCGCGCCCGATACGGCTTTGAGCCGCTCTCTCAGGCTTCTCATAGGTTCATGATCCTCTCTGCGAGCAGGAGCGCCGTCTGCTTGCCCCGCTCGCCGACCTCTGCGGCGGGCCCCACGCACGATGGGCATCCCGCTTCACAGCCGCAGCCGCCAACCATCTCGTATACGTCGCGGAAGATCAGGCTGCGCATGCCGTAAACGCGCTCGCTGAGCCCGATTCCGCCGGCATAGTTGTCAAAGACGAGGATCGTCGGCAGCTTGGTAAACGGATCGCGCACGCGGTATTGGACGCAGATATCCCGCGCGGAACACATCAGATAGAGCGGGAGGATTTGGCGAAGCGCGTTGGCAATGCCCAGCATGCCTCCCTGAAGATCGTCCATCGACAGTCCGCCGGTCAGCGTCTCGTCCAGCGCCCACCAGCAGGCGGTGGTCGGCATTTCGAGCTCGGGCAGGTCGACCGGCCCAAAGCCCAGCGTCTCCTGCGTATCCAGCTTAAATTTCTTGAACATCGTCACCAGCCACGTCACGAGCACCTCGCCGTAGGCCAGCGATCCGCCGCCGAAGGGCTGCTCTTTGAGCACGTCGAGCACCTTGACGCTCGTGTTGAGGTCGGCATCCGTGTAATAATCGACGTCCACGCTGCGCACGTAGGCCTTCTTTTCCGTAAAATCCAGCTTCTCTACCTGATACTGCTGTCCCTCGTGCATGTAAATGGCGTGCTCGTGCAGCAGCATGGGCACCGTGTATCGGTCCATCTCGCCGATGACGACGCGGTGCTCGGGGCGCGTGATATCGATGATCAGGAAGTTTTCACTCGTCACCGAGCGCAGCGATAGATCCGCCGCCGGGAATTCCTCCGCCATCCAGTAATAGCGGCCGCCAGTCAAATGCAGAATCTGTTCTTCGCAAAGGTAATCGAGCAGCTCGCCGGTCGAAACACCCTGCGCGTAATCCTCCCCCTGTTCAAACGGGAGCTCGTAGGCCGCGCACTTGACATGCCCCAGCAGCACATAGAGATTGTCCGGATGGATGAGCGCGTTTTCCGGGGATTGGCCGAAGAAATAAGAGGGGTGCGACACGATATATTGGTCGAGAGCCGAAGAGGAGGCGACAAGCACGGTCAGAGCCGTGTTTTTACGCCGGCCTGCTCGCCCTGCCTCCTGCCATGTGCTGGCGATCGAGCCGGGATAGCCGCACATCACGCACGCGTCGAGCTGACCGATGTCGATGCCCAGCTCCAGCGCGTTGGTAGAGACCACAGCCCGAATCTCTCCCTGCCGCAGCCCGCGCTCGATCTCCCGGCGCAGCGTGGGCAGATAGCCGCCCCTGTAGCCGCGCACGCGGCCCGCGTTGCCCAGCGGATCCTTGACGCGCTCTTTGAGATGCCTCGTCAGCACCTCGACCGTCAGGCGCGATTTGCCGAAGACGATGGCGGAGATATCGTTGTCCACCAGCATGGAGGCGATGGATAACGTCTCCTGAAGAACGGATTTTCGAATGCCCAATTGCCGGTTAACGACGGGCGGATTGTAAAAGACGATGTGCTTTTCCCCGCTGGCGGCGCCGCTTCGGTCGATCAGCTCGACGGGCCGCCCGATCAGCGTGCGCGCCAGTTCGCCGGGGTTGGCGATGGTTGCCGAACAGCAAATGAACTGAGGATTGGAACCGTAAAAGCGGCATAGACGCATCAGGCGTCGGATCACGTTCGCCAAATTGGAGCCGAACACGCCGCGGTAGGCGTGAATTTCATCGATGACGATGTAGCGCAGGTTTTCAAACAGCTTCACCCATTTGGTGTGGTGCGGCAAAATGCCGGAATGCAGCATGTCCGGGTTGGTGACGACGATATGCCCCGCCTGACGGACAGCGCGGCGCGCTGCGGCGGGCGTGTCTCCGTCGTAGGTAAACGTCTTGACATCCACGCCCATCGCCTCGATGAGCTCATAGAGCTCCGACACCTGATCGGCGGAAAGCGCTTTGGTGGGAAACAGATACAATGCCCGCGCATCCGGGTTTTGCAAAATCGCGCTGAGCACGGGCAGGTTATAGCACATCGTCTTGCCTGAGGCCGTCGGCGTCACGACGCAGATATTCTTTCCCTCCGCCGCGAGGTCGAGCGCCCGGCGCTGATGGCTGTAGAGTCGGTAGACGCCGCGCTTGGCGAGCACGAGCGGAATCCGCGCGTCCAGCCACGCGGGAAATTCCTCGTATTCCGCTTGCTTCGCGGGGATGGTTTCCCAATGCGTGACGTTCTCCATGAAGGAGGGAGTGTGCTTTAAACGGTCAATAAGCTGCTCAAGGTTCATGACTTATCCCCCCTTCGGCATGCTGACGGAGGGCCTTCACCCTAGCCATCGCGAGTGCGGCCACGGAAAAATAGGTTGCGATCAAAATGGGCTGCGTCACGTTGAGGAGCATCGTGACCAGATATCCGCATAGCGCGGCAAACGCGCCGCACAGCAGCGGATCATCCCCCGCGCGGCGAAGAAGCAGCGCGAGCAGCGAACCATACAGCGCGACAAACGCGGCTGAACCAAACAGACCGCAGGTCAGCAAAAATTGAAGCGGTTGGCAGTGCGTGTCGTTGAAGACGCCGCCGACCAGAATCGCCGGATCGTCGAAATACGGGGTCAAAATGCGCAGCGTGAGATCGAGCCCCCGACCGAACAATTTGTCTATCCAACCGTAATCGGCGTAGGCTCTCACGGCGCGGGTATAAACCGCCCCGCGCAGCGAGCCCCACTCGTCGTTCAGCCGGAGGAACGAGGCGGCTTTGCCGATGTCCGCTTCCGGAGCCCATACGGTGAAGATGAGCATGCCGCTCAGGAGCAAAGCCGCCATGCCCATCAGGATGATGCCGGATGTGCGGACGGTGACCTTCCGGCTGGGCGGGACGACGCCGCGCCGCATGGGCAGCGCGCACAATACGCCGGCTGCAATCAAGACCAGCGCGGCCAGAAGGGCGATGTGCTGGTCGCAGAGGATCAGAAGCAGGCCGTCTATCTCAGGATGGAACACGCTGTGGGACAGCGCCTCTTTGGTCACTGGAAGGGATAGAAAACAGACTCCCCACAGGATCAGCGCGCGGGAAAGCCTCGGCCAGCTGCCTCCGGAGAGCGCCAGAAGCACCACGCAGGACAGATGCATGCTTAAAAACGCGCTGTCCGTTCGGGCGGCGGACGCGCCAAAGGCCATCACACCCGCGCAAAGCGCGCCGAGCATGCGCCAGGAAAGGCGCTCTTCGAAGACATACATGCCCCCCGCAAGAGGCAGAATCAGCGTCAGATATGTGCCGAAGAAATCGAAATGGCCGATGGTCGACAGAAACATCGACTGCTGCCCCTGACGGATACGGTCATAAAACCCCAGGGGATCGAGCCCCATCGCGTTGGCAAAGCCAAGCGCAGCAATCGCCGCCGCGCAAAGCGCCGCGAGGCAGCCGAGCAGCCGGCCGTCCTGAACGCCCCATCCGATGATCCCAAACGCGGCGCCGCAGCAGAGCAGGAAGTGCAGCCCGCAATATCGCCCTTCGCTTCCGGTTAAAACGGCTTCCTCAAAGCCTGTCCGTGCGCATGAGATCACGCAGGCAAGCAGGAATACCGCCATCATCGCAAAGGGAAGACGTTCCCCCTTTTCTCCGCGCTGGAGAAAAGCGAATCTTCCTGGGCCGCGCAGCAGGAGCGCTGCGGCAAAGAGCAGCGCAAAAACCGGAAGGGCGCGGCAAACCACGGCGACCTTGAAGCGATTGATGTCAAAAAAGGCGTCATGGAACATGAGCGGCACCGCAAGCAGCATGAATACCGCGCAGAAAAACGCCACAATCTCCGGCGCCCTTTGCCGGATGTATGCGAAAGATTTCATTCGTCTCATAGGCATCGCCTTCCCGTTTGCATGAGGGGGATTTTCAAAAGTACTTCTCTATTGTAAATCATCCCGCCTCGCAGTGCAATAGCAAAAACGGCGGGAAGGTGAGCCCTCCCGCCGAGAGTTGAAAACATCAGCCCTTGAGACCGCCGCGTGCGACGCCGCCGACGATATACTTGCGGGCAAACAGGAACAGCACGATACACGGAAGAACCACGACGGTGGACGCCGCCATCAGCAGCTCCGGGTGAGAGCCGGCCTCCGTCGTGAAGACCTGAAGGCCCCACGGAAGCGTGCGGTTTTTGTCGCTGGAGATGACGTACATCGGCCACATGAACGAGTTCCAGCTCGCCAGAGCGTTGAGCAGAATGATCGTCGTCAGGGAAGGGCGCGCCATCGGCACCATGACCTTCCAGAGATAGCGCCAGTTGCTCGAACCGTCGATTCGCGCCGACCAATACAGGCTGTCCGAGACGGAATCGAAGAAATTCTTGAGGATATACGTGTAGAAGATCGAGCTGGTGAACGGCAAAATCAGCGCGGGAATCGTATCCCACAGCTTGAGATCGACGATCGTCGAATAGTTCGTGATGATGAGCATTTCAAACGGAATCATCATCAGCGACAGCAGCAGCGAGAAGATCAGGCTGCGCCCCGGAAAGCGCAGGCGGGAAAACGCAAACGCCGCAAGGATCGTCGTAAACGTCGTGATGGAAACCGAACAGACCATGACCACGACCGAGTTGACGAAGTACTTGGCAAACGGCGCCATCGCAAACGCGCTTTTAAAGTTGTCAAGGCTCACATGGCTGGGGAACCATTGCGGGGGAAACCTGTTGATCTCCTGCGTCGTCTTAAACGCCGAGGTGAACATGACGAAAAACGGGAGGAGCATGACGATGCCGCCCAGCGTCAGGAAAGCGTAGATCAGAAATTTCGAAATCTTCTGTCGGCTCATTGTTCTCACCTCTTTTTCGTCTTCTTCTGAAGCAGCAGCTGCACCATCGTAAACACGAAGATGAACAGGAACAAAACCAGCGCGGCGGCGGCGGCAATGCCATACTTGCGGTTTTCCATCATCGCATAGCGGATATAATAGACCACCGTGTATAGGTTGTTGAACGGACCGGGCTTGCCGTTAAAGAGCGGGTAGAGCTCCGAGAAGACTTTGAAGCTGGAAATCGTGTTGGTGATGCAGACGAGGAAGATGGTCGGCGCGAGCAGCGGCACGGTGATGCGGAAAAAGATGCGCAGTCCGCGGGAACCGTCCACGCGCGCAGCCGTGTAATACTGCGGATCGATATTCTGCAAGCCGGAAAGCAGCAGGATGATCGTAAACGGCATGATATTCCATACGCCGAAGATGACAAGCGCCGGAATGCTCCACGCCGCGTTTTCCAGCCACGGGATGCGGTCGATGCCAATAAACGAGAGAATGTAATTGATAATGCCGAAATTCTTGTTGTACATCAGCTTCCAAGCGAGGCCGACCGCGGTGACCGAGGTGACCATCGGCAGGAAATACGCCGTCTGAAAGAGCGCGGAAAAGCGCAGCTTCTGGTTGAGCAAATAGGCGATGACCACGGAGATGCAGGTGGAGATCGGCACGACCAGCAGCACGTATTTGAGCGTATTGCCGATGGCCTGTGTAAACTTCGGGTCGCTCAGGACAGCCTGATAGTTGGCAAAACCCCACTGATCAAAGCTGCGGCTCAGGTGGCTGTATCCTTCCTTGAAGGACATCAAGACGACGTTGATGACCGGATAGAGCGTGAAAACCGTGATGCCGATAAAGAACGGCAGCAGGTACAGATACGGTTCAATCCTCGAAAAGAAGCTGCGCTCCCCGAGCTCCCTTTCGACAGGCTGCTTGGACTTTTTCATCGAATTCTCTCCCCCGTCTCCAAGTCGAAGAGGAACGTGCCGCGCTTCTTGAGGCTGAGACGGACGGTGTCGCCCTTCTTGAGCCCCTTGTCAGAGTCGATATATGCGCGGAAGTCGCAGTCGCCCAGCCGCAGATAGGCCATTTCTTCCTTGCCCATCTGGTAGACGCGCGTCACCTCGCAGCTTATCGGCCCGTTCGGATCGAGGACGAAGCTTTCGGAGCGAACGGAAAGGTTGACCGCCCGCCCGTTTTCCACGCCGGCAAGCATCGGCAGCACGCAGCGCCCTTTACCGTCGGCCGTTACAAACTCGCCGTCTGCGATTTTGCCCGGCAGGTTGTTGATCGGAGGGTTGCCGAGAAAATCCGCGACGAATTGATTGGCCGGCTCGTTGTAGAGACGCTGAGGCAGATCGTTTTGCTGAACGACGCCGGCGCGCATGAGCACAATGCGATCGGAGATCGAGAGCGCCTCCTCCTGGTCGTGGGTGACGAAGATCGTCGTGACGCCCGTGCGCTGCTGAATCCGGCGAATTTCCTCGCGCATTTCAAGGCGAAGGCGCGCGTCGAGGTTGGAGAGCGGCTCGTCCAGCAGCAGAAGACGCGGATTTTTGACCAACGCACGCGCGATGGCGACACGCTGCTGCTGTCCGCCGGAGAGCTCCGCAGGCTTGCGGTTCATGAGCATGTCGACATGCACGAGCTTAGCGATCTCGTTTGCCCGCTCGATGCGTTCCGCCTTGGGAACGCGCTGCGTCTCCAGAGGAAAGCAAATGTTGCTCATGACCGTCATATGCGGATAGAGCGCGTAATTCTGGAACACGAGGCCGATCCCGCGCTTTTCCGGCGGCAGCGCCGTTACATCCTGATCATCAAAGTAGATTTTGCCGCCGCTCACCGGCAGAATGCCGGAGAGCATGTTGAGCAGCGTGCTCTTGCCGCAGCCGGAGGGGCCAAGCAGCGAAATCAACTCGCCGTCTTCCAGGGTGGCGCTGAATTCGCTGACCGCCGTCACGTCGGAAAAACGCTTCGTGACATGATCGAGTATAACGCGCATAGGTCATTTCTCCCTTACTTTTGTTTTGAGGCTCTTTTTAAATGACAACTTACATGTTTGAACCGGTTTGAACCGGGGACATCCCTTATGACCGCCGGATGGACGCCGGCGGAATGCCGCCTCAATCAAGGCGTTTGGATGAGGAACCGCGTTTTAGACGAGAAGACCGTCAAGGCAATGCCCGTCGATATCCTCCATTTCAAAGCCGAGGATTTTTGCCATCGTCGGCGCCTCGTCTACGAGATTTGCCTTTTCGATAACGGCTCCCTTTTGAAACGCAGGGCCGCAGGCGAAGAACGTTGTCCGATGGTCAAGCCACGGGAGGCCGCCGTGTGAGCCGGGAGCCGTCTTGTAATCGCCCGGTTCGGTTTTGGTAAACAGCGGCGCAGCGGGATTATAGGAAAACGACATGGATTCCGCGCCCTCGATGATGAAATCAAACGGGCCGGTCAGGTGGAAGCGCTCCTTGGCCTCCTCTTTGGTGAAAACATAGCCGAGGCCGTATTCTCCGCTCTCCTTGGCGCGCAGCAGCAGCCGATAGACGCGATCATAGAGCGCCGCGTCGTTGGGATCGCGAAGCTCAATCCAGCCGGAGCCGCCGGTCGAATGGCAATAGGCGTCGAACGAGACGAGACGGCCGTTTTCATCCAGCTGCTGAAGGCCTTCCTGCTGGAAAACGAGGTTGAAGTTGAGGCGGCGCGGCACGTCCGTCTGCCCGTGATCGCCCATGACGACGAAATTGGTGCGGGCAAAGTCGCCGTAGCGGCGGATGCTCTCCATGAGAACGCCCAGCTCGCAGTCATGCTTTTGAAGCTGCTCGCGCGCGGTTGCGCTCTCCACGCCCAGCTTGTGGCGCACCGTATCCAAATCGCACATCTTGACGAACATCACGTCCGGCTGACCGTAGTCGCGGATGATATCCGGCGCCACGGCGTTCGTGAAGGCATCCAGGCTCCCGTTGAGCAGGCCGTTATAGCCGCAGAGCAGATAGCCGTACTTCCAGAAATAGCGATCGAGCACTTCATCCGTAGAGAATCCCTCGAAGAATTGACGCGGGTTGTCTCCGTGATAGTGCATCGGCATGCACATGGGCAGATTGATGTCCACATCCGCCCCGGCGGAGACGGGCCAATTGACTAGACAGGTGGAATAGCCCTGCTCCTTGGCGTATTCGGCAAAGAGCTTTTTGTGGATCAGGCTTCGGTTTGTGTACCACGGAACGGGATGTACGCCGGCCTTCACCATCTCGTTGTGCGGAATACCGTGCTTATCCGGATAGCAGCCCGTCATGATGGACGTATGGCAGGGATAGGTAAACGAGGGATATACCGGAAATACCTCTTTGACCAAGGCGCCGTTTTCGAGCATCCAGCCAAAGTTCGGAAGGGTGCGCATCCATGCGATATCCGTTTCGCAGAGCGCGTCGATCATAAAGACGAAGAGCTTTTGTTTTTCCATGAGCGTTCCTCCGATCAGCAAAAACAGGGCTGGCGGACTGATCCGCCAGCCCCATCAAAGCCGGTTTATCGCCTGCTTATTCCTGCAGGGCTGCGTTGGAAGACGAGACGCAAGTCGCCATCGCATCCTCGGCGGACATGCCGCCCGCCACGGCGATCGCGGCATCCTGAAGCGCGGTACGAACCGTGTAGGAACCGGTCACGCTCGGCAGAGCGCCCGCGTTGTCGAGGTTAGCCTGAACGGCGACAAGGGAAGCCGGCAGTTCGGCGGCAAACGCCTTGTAAGCGTCGGATTCCTGCGTCGTGCCGTACGGAGAGAGCGCGTTCATGGCCTTCGCCCACTCGGCGTTGACCTCCGGGGTCAGGAAATACTTGATGAACATGTAAGCGCCCTTGTTGGAAGCCTCGTCCTTGTTGAAGACGATCGGGCCGCGGTTCCAAGACGGATACCAAGCGGTGTTGATCGCGTCGACCATCGGCGCGACATCGTACTCAAAGCCGTCCGGCACGATGTACTTGTCGCCCGCGCAGGAGCCGAGGTAGGAAGCCACAAGGCCCGCGTTGAAATCGTTGGACCAATAGTCGCTCGTCGGGTTGAGGCCGAAATAGCCGGCCTGCACGTTCTCGCCGAACCAGTTGAGCCAGCTGGTGCTGGTCTCGTCGCCGAAGAGAACGACCTTGTTCTCAACGTCGATATAGCCCGCGCCGGACTGCATCATCAGGGACTGCATCAGGTCGGTCAGGGAGTCCGCAGCAAAGCCCGGAATGCCCTTCGCCTCGTAGATGATCTTGGAATTTTCCGCCAGCTCTTCCCACGTGGTCGGAGCCTTCAGGCCAAGCTCGTCATAGAGCGTCTTGTTGATGAAGAAGATCGGGCCGGTGGTGACGGCCGGCAGGGCGTACATGCCACCGTCTGCAAAGCCCACGGTCTCGGCCTTGATGGCCTCCGGCAGGGAGTTGTAGGTGTCCGCGATGCCGATTTCCTCGTCAAAGACGTACTGGCTCAGATCGACGACGAGGCCGTCCTTCACATAGTCGGCGGCGGTAGAGGCATAGTTGATGATGATGTTCGGGCCAACGCCATTGGCGACGGCGTTGTAGACGCTGTCAAGGAAGCCAGAATACGCCTGAGACTCGACGATCACTTCGTAATCAGACTGGCTGGCGTTGAAGTCCGCGGCGAACTTCTCCAGAGCAGACTGCTGCTCGTCGGTGAAGGTGTGCCAGATGGACACTTGGGTCGCGGCGCCGGCGCTCGCGCAAAGCGCGAAGAGCATGACGGCCGCAGCCAACACGGCTACAAATTTCCTCATCTTGGGTTCCTCCTGTTGTTAAAGTTGTATTGGTTAAGCGCCCGATTGCGCTTACGCCCGTTTGAATGCTTTTCGCTCAATCTCTGGGCGCGGAGCCGGACGGATTTCACGAAAAGCGCGCCGACAGTGACGGCGGAAATGGAGAGGATACGAGCGGTTCTTTACTTCGAACGGCCCTTTTCACCGTTGTATATCGGCCCCAGGGCGGCATAGCGCCGCGTGATCCATCGGCATACGCCGTCGAGACCGGGATAAATCATGCGTTCGGAGATGTTGATGTAATCCAGCTTATCGCGGATTTCGAGCTTGACCTCTTTGGGGATGATGATTTTGCGGCAGGGAATTTGCCGCGTCACCAGAATTTGGCTGAGAAGAACCTCGGGATCCGAAACCACGGAAAACAGCGCATACTGGTTGGCAATCCGGTCGATCATCGACGAGGGCTCGAAAAAGAGCGCATAAGGCTCCTTAGAAATTTCGCGCATCCTGTCAAAATTGGGCACAAGCTTTTCCAGCATCCCCACGGTGAAGATGTTGCTGCCCGTATCCTCCAGCTTCTGGCGCAGCGGTTCCGGCAGAAAGGCCTTAAAATCCGTGACGTCGAGACACCAGATGACGCCGTCGCGGTCGTAGCAGCTGGTATCCTCCGTGGCAAAATGTGCGGCCACCAGCGGCGAATACGTCCAATCGAGCAAGCGCGTGGGCAATCCGTGATGCTGGGCCACGGGGAGCAGCTGCCAGAAACCGGAATACGCCGCCAACTCCGCATAGCCATACTTGCGAAAGCTGCGAAAGACCTGCGATTCCAGCGAAAGGTCGTGACCACAGACGCGGTTGAGCGACGGAACGAGGTTCCATTGCTGATCCGCCGTACCGCGATAGATGCGGTTATCGCGGTAACGCTTAATTCTGTCGTCCCACACGTCGTCGAAGACGACGCGCTGGAGTTCATCCCAATCGTGAATCACAATCTCCTGCATGCGCAATCCTCCGCAAGCTCGTTTATATAATTCCTCTTCACCCTCGTAAATCCTTCCGCTCAAGCGTAAGTTTCCGAAAATTTCATGAAAAGCTTAGGTAAATGTTCAGCGTCTGTACGCTTGCGGTCCCGTCTCATAGAGATTTCCGCCCACGGCATCGATGGCAACGATCAGCGGCAGTCGGCAAACCGTCAGCTCGCGGATAGCTTCTGTTCCCAGATCCTCAAAGGCGATTACGCGGGCGGATGTCACGCACGAGGCGATTAGAGCCCCGGCCCCGCCTGTCGCGGCAAAATAAACGCCGCCGTTGCGCCGGATGGCCTCGATCACGTTTTCGCCGCGCTGCCCTTTGCCGATCATGCCGATCAGCCCGAGGTCGCAGAGCATAGGCGCATAGGCGTCCATGCGATAGCTGGTCGTCGGCCCGCATGAGCCGATGGCGTCGCCCGGCTTGGCAGGACACGGCCCCGCGTAGTAGATCACCTGATTGCGCAGATTAAACGG
>JAUNPI010000198.1 GCA_030536875.1 Clostridia bacterium | reverse complement strand
CTGTTTCGATGTTCGGCTGTTTTGATGTTCAGCCGTATGCTTATGCTTCAATCGCCGCTCGGCGGATCCCGTTGAGCGCCGCCAGCGCGGCGAGGCTGCGCACGCGTTCGCGGTCGCCGGAAAAACGCCTTTCCTCCACGGCGACGCCCTTGGCGCTGGCGACCCCGATGTAGACGAGGCCCACCGGCTTTTTCGCCGTTCCGCCATCCGGCCCCGCGATGCCCGTGGTCGAGACGGCGATGTCCGCCCCGCTCCGCTCTCTCAGCCCCAGCGCCATCTCGCGCGCGGTCTGCTCGCTGACGGCGCCGAAGCGCGCAAGCGTCTCAGGATCGACGCCGCAGTATCGGATCTTCGCCTCATTGGCATAGGTGACATGCGCCTCGCAAAGCGCCGCCGAGATGCCGGGGCAGCTGATAAGCCGCGCCGCAACCAGCCCGCCGGTGCAGCTCTCCGCCGTGGCGACGGTGAGGCGTCGGCTGAGCAGCGCCTGCGCGGCGGCCGCCTCCATCGAGCCCTCGCTGGTGGGGCATACGGCGTAGACCGCCCCGCCCAGCACGGCGAGCAGCTCGCCGACAACCGGCTCCACCTTGCCAAGCGCTTCGGGCTCGGTCGCCGCCTTGGCCGTCACGCGCAGCTGGCATTCGCCCAGCTGGCAGTACGGCGCAACCGTCGCCTCGCCCGCGCCCTCGATCCATTTGGCGCACATCTGCGCCACGGCCGACTCGCCGAGGCCATAGATGCGGATATACCGCGAGGCGATGCAGCCGTCCATCCGCGCGGCAAGGCGCGGGGCGACCTGCCGCTCAAACATATCCTTCATTTCGCGCGGCGGGCCGGGCAGCTGGACGAGCGTTCTGCCGCCCAGTTCCAGATAGCAGCCCGGAGCCGTGCCGCAGGCGTTGGGCAGCGCCTCGGCCCCCTCGGCGAGCATCGCCTGTTTGCGGTTGATCTCGGGGCAGTCGCGCCCAAGCTTTTCGAAATAGGCGCGGATCTGCGCCCAGCTCGCCTCGTCAAAACGCATCGGCAGCCCCAGCAGCTCGGCGGCGATCTCCTTGGAGAGGTCGTCCTGCGTGGGGCCGAGGCCGCCGGTCGTGATCACGATGTCGCTGCGCGAGAGCGCCCGCGCGATCGCGTCGCGCATGCGCTCCGGGTTGTCGCCCACCGTCGTGTGATAATAGACCGAAATGCCGAGGCCCTGAAGCCGCTGCGACAGGTATTGCGCGTCGCTGTTGACGATTTGCCCCATCAGCAGCTCCGTGCCGATGGAGACGATTTCGCAGTTCATTTTGCCCCCCCTAGAACGCTTCTGTTCTGCCAGACGTATTCGACCATCGAATAGAGCGTCATGACCGCCGTCGCCCATTCCAAAATGGTGGCAAGCGGCTCGCCGCGCCCCACGGTCAGCAGCATGACCAGCAGCATCTGGAGCACGGTCTTGATCTTCCCGCTCATGCCCGCCGCGATCACGTGGCCTTGTTCCACGGCGCACAGCCGCAGGCCGGAGACCACAAACTCCCGCGCGACGACGATGATCAGCACCACGACGTTCAGCCGGTCCATCGCGCAGAGCATGATCAGCGCCGTATGCGTGAGCAGCTTGTCGGCGATGGGGTCCATGAACTTGCCAAAGTTGGTGATCAGGTGATATTTGCGGGCGATTTTGCCGTCCGCCATGTCCGTCAGCGAGGCGAGCACGAACGTGAGCAGCGGCAGCGCGCACAGCGCCGGATCATCCCCAAACGCCCAAAGCAAAACGAGGTAAACCGGCACAAGCGCGACGCGGATGAGCGTCAGCTGGTTGGGCAGGTTGAGCGATCGCCACGCGTCCACAATCTTTTTCATACGCGCTCCCCCATCAGGTCGTAAGCCCTGGCTCCCGTGATCTTGACGGTCACGAACTCGCCGATTGCACACGGCTCCTCCGAGCCGAAGAAGATGCTTCCGTCGGTCTCCGGGGCCTCAAACTCGCTTCGGCCCACATAGCGCTTGCCGCGCTTCTTTTCCACCAGCACGCGGCAAGTCGTGCCCACCCGCGCGCGGTTCTGCTCCAGCGAAATCCGGTGCTGCAGGGTCATCAGCGCGTCATAGCGCGCCTGCTTGACCGCCTCGTCCACCTGGTCGGGCATCTGCGCGGCGAGCGTCCCCTCCTCCGGAGAGAAGGTGAAGGCGCCCATGCGGTCAAACTTCGTCTCGCGCACGAAGTCCATCAGCTCGTCAAAGTCCGCATCGGTCTCGCCCGGGAAACCGACCATCATCGTCGTGCGCAGCATCATGCCGCGCTCCTTAAACATCCTGCAAACCTTGCGGATATGCTCGCTGGTGTCCGTCCTGTTCATGTCGGTGAGGATGTGCTGGCTGATGTGCTGCATCGGCAGATCGAGATAGTTGCAGACATTGGGCAGCCGCTCGATCGTGTCCAGCAGCCGCCCGTCCACGCGCTCGGGATAGCAGTAGAGCGTCCGCAGCCACTGCACCCCTTCCGTCGCGGCGACCTCCTCGATCAACTCGGGCAGCCGGCTCTCTCCGCCGTCGTCGGTGCCGTAGCGGGTGGTGTCCTGCGCGATCAGCGTGAACTCGCGCACGCCGCGCTCCGCCAGCTCGCGCACCTCCCGGAGGATATCCTCCTTCGGGCGGCTGCGGTAGCCGCCGCGAATCAGCGGGATGGCGCAATACGAACACCAGTTGTCGCAGCCCTCGCCGATGCGGATATACGCGCTGTAGCGCGGCGTGGTCAGCACGCGCCCAAACTCGAAAAACGTGCCGTCGTCATCCGTGTAAATCGGGCGCGCCCCGGCAAACGCCTCGCGGATGGCGTCGTCCAGCTTTTCGTACTCGTTGACGCCCATGATCACGTCCACCTCGGGCATCTCGTCGCGGATGGCCTCCGGGTAACGCTGGGCAAAGCAGCCCGTCGCCACAAGCAGGCGGCAGCGGCCCGTCTGCTTGTATTCCGCCATCTCAAAGAGGGTGGCGATCGCCTCCTCCTTGGCGGATTGGATAAAGCCGCACGTGTTGACGACGATGACCTCCGCCTTCGCCGGGTCGGAGACGACCTGATATCCCTTGGCGCTCAGAAACGCGAGCGTCTGCTCGGAATCCACGCGGTTTTTGCTGCATCCCAGCGAGATCAATCCTACTGTAATAGCCATATTGCTCCTCTTTGATGATTGCTAAATTGTCCGCCTCGAGGCGGAAGGGCCCTACCAACCCAGTATAAACCCAATATATTGTATCATAGCGAACCTTTAAATACAAGAAAAAGCCGGCCCAAATGCGGCAAACGCTCAATGGGATCGGCTCTATTATAGCACAGTTTGAGAAAAATACAAGAACATTTGTTCCCGTTTTTCTGTGTAAATCCTTCTGTTCCGCCGGCGGCATGCCGGTCAGACATCCTGCCCCTTTTCCGCCGGAGTTTGCCACTTGCTCTTTGATTCTGATTAAATTTTTTTCTTATTTTGTT
>JAUNPI010000197.1 GCA_030536875.1 Clostridia bacterium | reverse complement strand
CCTTCCCCTTGCGCGTCAAACGGGAGCATGCTATAATGACATAAAAATCACATTAATGGTGAAAGGAGCATTCTATGAAAACCATCGTCTCCCTGTTGCTGTCCCTGTGCATGCTGGTCTCGCTGCTGGCCGTTCCGGCTTATGCCGACGAGGTCTTCTCCGGTGTCGGAGCCGGTAAAAACGGCGAGGGGTCCATCGAGGTCTCCGTGACGCTCAGCGATGACGGCGTGATCACGTCGGTAGAGGTCACCCAAAACAACGACGATGCCGGCATCAGCGATCCCGCTGTGGATAAGCTGCCCGCCGCCATCGTGGAGGCCAACAGTCTGGCCGTCGACGCCGTCGCAGGCGCGACGCTGACCAGCAACGGCATCCTGTCCGCCGTGGAAGCGGCGCTCGTCTCCGCGGGCCTCAATCCGGAGGATTACAAGCAGGCCGTTCAGGCCGAAACGGAGGCCGAAAAGGCGGCCGTCACCGAGTCGACGGACGTTCTGGTCATCGGCGCCGGCATGGCGGGCCTCACGGCCGCGCTGGCCGCCAAGGAGGAGGGCGCGTCCGTCGTGATCATCGACAAGATGTCTATCCCCGGCGGCACCACCAATCTGGCCGGCGGAATTCTCGTGTGCGTGGATTCCGAGCTGTTTGCCGATAACCGCCTGGATACCGACAGTCTGGACTCCGTCATGGCCTATTGGCGCCAGAAAATGGAAGCCTCCGGCGTCGACAGCGGCTATCCCGATTGGGACCGTCTGGAGAGCGTCGTCGCCGATACGGGCAAAACCGTCGATTGGCTGGTCGCCAATGGCATCGCGTTCGACGCCACGCCCTATGCGGCTTCCTCCAGCTACCCGATGGCGCTGGCAAACGGCGGCGGCGCGGGGCTGATTTCCATGCTGGTCGACGCCTGCGAGGGAAAGGACATTGATCTCCGGCTGAACACCAAGGGCGTTTCGCTGGTGACGGACGAATCCGGCGCGGTGGTCGGCGCGGTTGCCGAAACCGACGACTCCGTCATCACCTTCCAGGCCAAGAGCGTCGTGCTCGCCACCGGCGGCATCTCCCAGAACGAAGAGCTCGTGGCGACATACAGCCCCAAGCTGTCTCGCGCGGGCCTGATCCCCGCCAGCGCCGTCAGCCACACCGGCGACGGCTTCCTGATGGCGCTTGAGGTGGGCGCGGGCACATTTGACGTGTTCGCCACGCCGCTGTTCAGCACGATGGTCGATCCCGCGCTCAGCGCTCTGACAGATACCTCCGCCCTGACGATTTACGGCCAGCTTGGCGTGAACGCCAACGGCGACCGCTTCGGCAACGAAGCGGTAAGCGCCGGCTGGGATACGATGGATCTGACGGCTTCCGACATGATTCAGGACGGAAACGCGCCGTTCTGGTATGTGTTTGATTCCTCCAACGAGGCGGCTGTCAGCGCGCTGGAGGCCGGCGTCGAAAGCGGAATTGTCGCCAAGGGCGAAACCATCGAGGAATTGGCGCTGGGCATGCACGTCTACACCGCAAACCTGACCGCAGCCTATGAAGCGTATGCTTCCGCCGTGGCTGTGGGCGAGGACGCCGAATTCGGGAAAGACGCCGCCTTCCTGACCGCGATCGATCAGGCGCCCTTCTACGCCGTGAAGGTGTATCCGACGACCTTCGGCTCCGCCGGCGGCGTCACCACGACCGAAGAGGGCCGCGTAACGCGTCAGGACGGCACGGTCATTTCCGGCCTGTACGCGGCGGGCGAAATGAGCAACCGCTATTTCTACAATGAGAATTACATCCTGGCGGCTTCGCTGGGCATGTATTCCACGATGGGCCGCCGCGCCGGCATGGCCGCCGCCGCGGACGCGCTGGCCCAATAAAAAACAATCAGCGCAAATATATCAGGGCCCTGCGCCGCTTGAACCGGCGCAGGGCCCCTTTGTACCCTCTCTGCGTTTGCCTCACGCGTTTTCTCCCCTGTCGTCGCTCAGGCCGATCAGATAGTCCGCCGACAGCTCGTAGAATTGGCAAAGCTTGATCAAATCCTGAATCTTGAGCTCGGCCCGCCCATTTTCGATGTGATTGTATCCCTGCTGCGAAAGCCCGAGCACCTGCCCCACCTGAGCCTGCGTCAGGTCTCGATCCTCCCGGATATCCCGAATGCGCTGCCTGTAATCCACGATAATCACCTCGCAGATTATACCCTTACGCTTCCCTGCGCCGGAGCCACTCGCGGATTTCTTCCTCCGTTCCCCGCTCCAGCACGCCCTGCGTCATGTCGCGCGGCCCGCCGCCCCTGCCGCCGAAGGCATCCAGCAGCGCGCGCGTCACGGGGCGCACATCCTCCGTCTCCGAGCAGCATGCAAAGGCATATCCCTCGCCCTTGGGAATCAGCGCCAGCCCTATGCGCGCGCCTGCGGCCAGCCTGCCCGCGGCCTTGCGCACCTGCGAAGGCGCCAGCGCGTCGCACGCAACCACACGCACGTCGCCCTTCTCTCGCTCGGAAAGCAGCTCGAACACGCGCATGCCCAGCGCATCGCTTTGCGCGCGCAGCGCGTCCCGCTCCGCAAGCAGGCGCTCCGCCGCCTCGGCGATGCCCGACTGCTTGGCCGACAGCGCCACGGCGATTCTTTTGGCCTGCTCCAAAACGGCGTTTTCCTCCTCCAGCGCGCGCATGCCGCAGAGGATGGAGACGCGCACGCCGCTCTTGTACTTCTGGCATCCGATCACCTTGATCTGCCCGACGCTGCCCGTGCGCTTGACATGTGTGCCGCAGCAGGCGCAGGTGTCGACGCCCGGTATGCGGACGATGCGCACGTCGCCGTCGATGGCCTTCTTGCTGCGGTAGTGCATCGCCTCCAGCTCATCCTTGGGCGGAACAAACGTCTCCACCGGCAAATCCGCCCAGACCGCCTCATTCGCCAGCCTTTCGACGCGGCGAACGTCTTCCTCCGTCAGCGGGCCGTTAAAGTCCATCGTCACGGCCTCCGAGCCGATGTGAAAGCCCACGTTGTCATAGCCGTAGAGCCTGCATACGAGGCCGGAAAAGATGTGCTCGCCGCTGTGCTGCTGCATCATCGACAGGCGGCGCTCGCCGTCGACGTGTCCCTCCGCCTCCTGCCCGATTTCGAGCGGCGCGTCCGCCGTGTGAACGACCTCGCCGCCCACATCGTGTACGTCCACGACGCGCGCCGCGCCCAGCGTGCCGTGGTCTGCGCCCTGTCCGCCGCCCTCGGGAAAAAACGCCGTTCGGTCAAGCGTGATCTCGTATTGGCCGCCTCGCGCCCTGCAGCCCGTCACGCGCGCCGTAAAATCGAGCAGCGCGCTGTCCTCGTCGTATAAGCGAATCGTCATCATCGGTTCCTCCCATAGAGCCTTTAGAGCCTTTGCAAAGCCTCTGCGCAGATTCGTAAAAAAATCGAGTCTACACAGCGGCCAAAGTTGTGCTATAACCCGAGTTTGCCACTTGATGAAGAGAAAACAGAACCTATATAAGC
>JAUNPI010000196.1 GCA_030536875.1 Clostridia bacterium | reverse complement strand
GCCGGCACGCTCACGGGCAAGTCTATGCGGTCATATTGTTCCGTGCTGACATAGACCTCCGTGGAGACGACGCCGTCAAACGCCTCATCCGCGCCGGATATTTCGACCACGAGCGGGTTCACGCGCCCAAAGAGCACCCATCCGTCATAGCCCACCTCCCCGCGCAGCCGAATATCCTCCGCCCGCGCGGCGCAAGCTATGAGCAGCAGAGGCGCCATCAGCGCCATCAGCCTTCGCCATACCTTCAATCCAATCTCCTCCTTCTGCCTTCTACTTGGGGTTGATTTTAAGGGTTGATTTTGCATTCTCACTTGTAAGACGAGAGAAGAAGGGGAAAAATTTCACTCTTTTTCAAATTTGTGTGCAAAGGATTGACATAAGCAAGGCGCCGCAAGCGCGGCGCCCCCTTTTCGTTTTTAATCCTCCGCATCGATCCAGCGCATGCTGCGTTCCACAGCCTTGTGCCAGCCGCGCAGCACGGTCTGCCGCTGCCCCTCGTCCATCTGCGGGGTCAAACTCAGATCCATGCGCCAAATTCTGCGAATCTCCTCCATATCCGCATAAACGCCGACGGCAAGCCCCGCCAGCAGCGCGGCCCCCAGCGCCGTCGTCTCGATGACCGCCGGCCGGATGACCTTGCAGCCCAGCACGTCCGCCTGGAACTGCATGAGGAATTGATTGGCGCTCGCGCCCCCGTCGACGCGCAGCTCCTTCGGTTCGCGCCCACAGTCGGAGGCCATCGCCCGCACAAGGTCGGCGGATTGATAGGCAATGGATTCCAGCGCAGCGCGAACGATGTGCGCGCGGCCCGTTCCGCGCGTCAGCCCGATAATCATGCCTCGGCTGTACATATCCCAGTACGGCGCGCCGAGGCCCGTAAACGTCGGCACCATATAGACGCCGCCGTTGTCCGTCAGCGATCGCGCGATGGTCTCCGTCTCGGATGCGCGCTCGATGATCTTCATCTCATCGCGAAGCCATTGAATCGCCGCGCCGCCCACAAAGACGCTGCCCTCCAGCGCGTAGGTGCATTTCCCCCCGATTCGCCACGCGATCGTGGATACCAGCCCGTTCCGGCTTCGCGCCGGAATGTCGCCCGTGTTCATGAGCAGAAAACACCCTGTCCCATATGTGTTTTTCATCATGCCCGTTTCAAAGCACCCTTGCCCGAAAAGCGCGCTGTGCTGGTCGCCCGCAATGGCCGCAACGGGAATGGCTCGCCCGAGAATGGACGGGTCGAGCATGCCGATCACGCCGGAGGAGTCAATCACCCTTGGCAGCACGGCGCGCGGAATGCCAAGAGCGGAGAGCAGCGTATCGTCCCAATCGTTTTTCCGGATGTCAAAGAGCATGGTTCTGCTGGCGTTGGTGGCATCCGTCACATGCGGCCTTCCCGAAATCAGGTTCCACGCCAGATAGCTGTCCACCGTGCCAAAGCAGATTTCTCCGCCTGCCGCGCGCTCGTGCAGCTCCAGTTTGTCCAGCAGCCAGCTGAGCTTCGTCCCGGAAAAATACGCATCGGGCACAAGGCCCGTCGTCTCCCGAATATGCTCCTCAAGCCCCTCGTCGCATAGCCGCTTCACAATCGGCGCGGTTCGCCTGCACTGCCAGACGATGGCGTTATACAGGGGCATGCCCGTCTCTCTGTCCCAAAGCAGCGTCGTCTCCCGCTGGTTGGTGATCCCGATGGCCGCGATCTCTTCCAGCGGAACGCCGCTCATCCGCACCGCCTCGCGCAGAGCATCGACCTGCGTGTTGAGAATCGCAGCGGGGTCGTGCTCCACCCAGCCGGGCTGCGGATAAATCTGCTCAAATTCGTAGCTCTTCATGGCCACGATCTGCGCGTGTTCGTCAAAGATCACCGCGCGCGAGCTGGTCGTCCCTTGATCCAATGCGATGATATACTTTCCCATTGCTGCCTCCTTGCCAGTTCGCTCCATCCTGCCACTTCGCTTCATTTCGCGAAGCGATTGAAAATGCCGCTGCGGATGAAGCTCCGCAGCGGCAGATAACACGATCGCTTACAGAAGATCCACAAAGTAGATCATGCCGCCCGTGGTTCCAACAACGATGTTGTTCCCATACGCCGCAGGGGAGGCCTGTATCGGGCTGCCGAGATTGACGGTGCTGATGGTCGTTCCGAAGAAACCGTCCATCAGACGCAAGGTTCCGTTCTCGTCGCCCATGACCAGATAGCTCTTGCCGTCCGGTTGATACAGCGCGATCGGCGAGGAGACGGAATCGACATCCATCGGCTGGCTCCAAACCTCTTCGCCCGTCTGCTTATCCAGCGCATAGACCACGGCGTAATAGCTGTCGTCGCTCTCCATGACGCGGTTCACGTTGAAGATCACCAAATCGTTGATGTCGCCCTTGCCCACAACAGGCGAAGCCATCAGGCCGGCATAGATGCCCTCTTTGGCCGGCGCGCTGGCATAGCGCCCCCTGATCTCGCTTTGGCACTCCCAAACGATATCGCCCGTGAGCGCGTCCACCTTCATCAGGCGCACGGGCCCGCTGCGCTCGTTCTTGTTGATCACGTTGCCCGCGTAGAGGTAGACCTGGTCGTCATCCTCGCACTCGATGGCGACGGAGGCCAGAACGCTGTCGCCCATGTCGATCGCCCAGACGCATTGCATCGTATTCAGATCGACGCATTGGAGGGAACCCGCCATATCGCCGAAATACGCATAGTCGCCATACGTCGCCACGCTGGCGGAGATTCCCTGCTGGGCATTCCTGAGCGTGGTGCTGTAGCCATAAGCCGCCGTCTGCGGATTGACGGTGATCTTTCCGTTCTCAAGATCGAATTCCGTGTTCATCGAGATCGTGTAAAGCAAGCCGTTATCCGCGCCATAGATCAGCGTGTCGGAATCCGTCTCGACGATCGGGGAGGAAACGACGCTGCCAACCTTCGTAGACAACGCCTGATCGCAAAGCCCCGACTCGAAGCCGATCAAATTCTGGTCAATCAGGTTATAGATACGCATACCGATGACGCCGGTATATCCCGCCACGGAGTCCGTCGTCTGGCCGACATAGAGCAGCGGATAGCCAAACGGATTGACGGCGGCCGTCACATCCAGCGGCAGGCCGACCTCGATCGGCTCACGGCTGTACGCATTCGTCTCCAGATCGAAGAAATAAATCTTTCCGTCTCTGGAGGGCATGATGACCTCCTTCATCGCCTTCGTGTCGCGGCTCTCATCCTTGATGTTCATCATCGCACGGATGTTGCTGTACCATTTGACGATCAGCGGCTGGCTGCCATAGCCAAAGCCCGTATACTCGTTGCCGAGCACGGAAGTTCTCACCCCGCGAACCACGGAAAGCTGTTCCTGCTCCACGTCCACGGTGCCATATGCGCCGTTCTGGCGCAGCGGTCCGCCGCGGAAGGTGAGCACGCCCGCCTGCTCGCTGTATTCCTCCGGATCGCCCATGCTCACGCTCTGCAAACGCGTGAGACCGGCCGCCTTCTCTCCGCCGGCGAGCACGAAGCTCTCCTTAATCACCTTGGTCGGGT
>JAUNPI010000033.1:12593-22527 GCA_030536875.1 Clostridia bacterium | reverse complement strand
GCTTATATAGGTTCTGTTTTCTCTTCATCAAGTGGCAAACTCGGGTTATAGCACACGACACCCATTTTCACAACATCGTTCCGGCTTCAAACGCAGCGCTTTTGTCAATGGGGGATCCCGGCGCGTCGGCGGCAAATCAAAAACGCCCGCTCTCTCATCAAGAAAGCGGGCGTCCCTCCGGTTTAATACTCTTGCGTCTTCGTGATCTGCACGTTGAAATTCAACGCGTTCACCATGTATTCTTTCTCGCAGTTTGGGCAGTAGAGCGGGAAGTAGAACACAAACGTGTCGTGGGCGACCACCGTAGGGGTCTCCTTGCCGCAGACGGGGCATTTAAGCTGCTGTTTTTCGTTATTGTACCTCATACATGCAATCCTCCTCTATTTTTAAGAAATCTTCATTTGGTCCGTGATCTTCCTGAGGGAGCGATAGAGCCTCGACTGCACCGTGCCAAGGGGCTCCCGGGTGATCTGCGCAATTTCCTTTAGCCTGTAGCCGCCGTAATACCGCAGATAGAGAATCCTCCGCTCCCTTGCGCCCATCCGCTTCATGGCGCTCTTCAAGGCGTCGTGCTCGATCAGGCTTTCCAGCTGATCCTCGGCGTCCGCCGCAAGCCCGTCTGAGCAGGGCAGTTCGCGTCTCGCCCTGAGCATATTGACGCACTCGTTTTTCAGAATCCGGATCACCCATGTGCTGAAAAACGCCGAATTTCTCAGCTTGTCATGGTGCAGCCATGCCTTGTACAGGCATTCCTGAACCGCATCCTGCCGGTCCTCTCTGCATCGCAGATAGCCTCCGGCGATCACGAACAATCTGGGCTCCAGCTGAAGCAGCGCACGCTCGATTTCTCTGTCGTTCATTCACCTTCTCCCTCCGTTTCGTTGGCTTTGGTCATGCAGCCTCCCCGACGTTTTCGTCCCGCCCCGCTCCTGCGGATATGGGTCTATCGTCCAAAAGGCCCGCTTTCCATAAGAGAAAGCGGGCAAAATCTTTTTCAATAGATGGGCAAACCGCCTGCTTACCCTGCCGTCAATCAGTTTCCTTCGTCTCTTTAGCCTTCAACAGCGTCTGTTCCTGAAGAGACTGCGGTACCATCGCTTCATGCATACCACGCCCGCTCGGCATTCCCGCTCCCTTGAGTCCCTCTTCATAAATGTAGTTTGCGATTTTTTTGAGTATAGACATTTTCTGTCTCCTCCTTCATTTTTATTGGCGAATGATATTATACCCGTTTTACACGGAAGTAGCTCCATTTCCCGCGAATTCGACCGTTTTCCCTTCGACTTGCCGCAGATTCTTAGAAAGTACCCATCATTTTACTTAAGTGCTGCAATGATACTACCTCATAAAAAAAGTATAATATTTTCGAGGTGAGTAACAATGGAAATCAGCAAACGCATCATCGATCTGCGCAATTCCTTTGGCTGGACGCAGTATCAACTAGCCGTCCGGCTTGGCACAAACACACACTCCATTCAAGCATGGGAGAGCGGCGCATCCAACCCTACGCTGGATAATATCCACAAGCTCTGCAGTGTGTTCCACATTACCCCAAACGTCTTATTGGGTTATGACCCCCAGTCTCTATTGGTTCTTGACGATCTGCCGCTTGAAGACCAAATCATTCTTCAAGGAATGTATCAAATGTTCTACGATCGGCAGCGCAAAAAGAACCGTTGAGCGGCTTGGCGCATGGTTGCCGTCATCTAAATAGACTCCCTTGTCCAAACAGGATGGCCGCTGTGCGCGAAAGCGCGCAAAGCAGCAGCGCCGCGCTCATGCTTTGCGCCAACTGGCTCAGGCCCCAAACGCTCACGCCGATCCATATACCGTACTCCGCCAAAACAATCGTTCTCGATCTCGAGACAAGCATGTTGCTTTGAGGCGAAAGGTAGGCTTTCCTGTGGTGAAGAACGAGCGGAAAAGCAAGCATGACCGCGACGCTCGCTGTAGATAAGAGAGCGCAAATCGGCTGCGCATAGGGCAACAACAAAAGCAGGAAGAAGCAGCACTCTCCCGCAACCATCGTCAGAAAGCACCTCGCATGCGTGTCGGCGTGAAAACCGCCTCCGTATGTCTGATTCGTGTAAAAAAGCGCGATGAGAACGGCCGCTTCGAGCCCCCGCCGAAACAGGCAGCCAATCAGCAGCAGCCCGGTCGTGCTAAGGGCTGTGTATATCATTTGCGACAATCCATAGATGTACACGTCTCTAGCATTTGTATCGATTGCATCTCGCGCTTCAAGCCATGACACGAGGCATTCGGACACCTTATGCAACTCCATCACCGTCTTTCGGAAAAGGTATGGAAAGCTCCGCGCGAAAAACCATGTTGTTCGCTTCAAACGAAGCGTATCCTTCGGCCTGATCGACAATTTTACGTATATTGGGAATGCCCCGGCCATGAAAGCCTGCGCGATCCTCCCGTTTCGAGGAAAGCCACCTTCCCCTGTCATGTTCAACGCATGTCGGGTTGTATGGATTCTCGCAGACGACATGGAACATATCATATGTGCGCGAAAAAGCCAGTGAAATCACGATGGGCGAGGCCGGGCTGCAAACCCTTTCCGCCCCTTCGATCGCATTGTCCAAAAGATTGCCCACCACGGCGCACAGATCTTGGACCGATATCGGTATGACCGAAAGGGGATACGGCGAATATTTAAATCGGAATCCCTTGGACTTCATCGTCAGGTGTTTGATTGTCAATAAAGCGTCCATCGCGGTACAGCCCGTCATAAACAGCTGGTTTTCCGACAGCTGCAAATGATATTTTTCAAGGTATTGCTTTGCTTCCTCCGCATTGTTTTTCGCGATCAGCCCCTGTATGGTCTCCAGCTGATGTTTAAAATCGTGCTGCCGCGACAGGAAGTCGTCGTACATCCGCCCGAACTCCTGCTGATGTCGATGCAATGCGGCCAGCATATTCGCTTCCTCTCGGTATTGGCTCTCCCTCTCGCTGCTTTCAGAGAAAAAATGGAAAAGGCATACCATCAGATACGAACACAGCAGCAGGCTTGCGTTGCCCACGATATAGGTGGTCGTCTCTCCGACGGATTCAAGCTGCAGCGTGTACAGGCATTCCTCCGTGACAAGAATGCTCGCGCTGACGGCCAGAAAGGTGATCAATACCGGCCACGACAGGTACATCCTGCTCTTGCGCAGCTTGCTCACGGAATAGATGACTAAAAAAAGGACGGCATTGGTTGCAAACATAGCCACATAGCGCAGCAGGCCGGGCAGCATCAGATCTTCCATTTGAACCGAAAAGACGGCCATCATGAGATGAAGGCATAACCCGGGAACGGACGTAACAAATAACGCAAGAACCGCCGTCCAGAATATCCTTACGCTGACTGGGTCGGACGCCATGACGACTGCGTAGAGGAGCGGAAAGATCATCGTGAACACATCGTTTGGCATTTTTACAAACAGGCACGCGCTGTAGTACGCGGCACACGAAATGATGCAGAGCGCATCGGCTATCCGGCTCGGCCTCGGAATGTTCAAACGACTTTTCATGAAGAAAAGAATCAGGCATGCTTGAAAAATATTGACGGCGATTTCAACCAGCTTAGCAGCCATTTTGACCCCTATCCTTTCTGGTGATATTGATTGAAACAGGCATGCAGCGCACTTAAACACCGGTTAGACACAGGCAACTCCTCGCCGCTGGAAATCAACACATTCGTCTTGCGCAAAGCCCTGATTTGGCTCACATTGACAATATAGCTTCTGTGACACAAGGCAAAGAGCGTGGACGGAAGCATCTCCAAGAGCTTTGAAAGCTTATAGTGTATCACAATTGGTTTCTCAAATGCGAGCGTGTGAATATAAAGATCGGGGGATTGCGCCTCGATATACAGGATTTCAATGTAACGAAGAACGATTTTCTCTTTGGGCAAAGACAGAACCAAGCGCTGATCGCTCCTGAGCGAATAGCGGCGGTATGCAATATGTAAACAGGGATAAAAGTCCTCTTCCGTGACGGGCTTTTTCAAATAACGTAGCGCATTGAACGTGTATCCTTGATACACATATTCAGCGTAATTCGTCACAAAAACAATGGGCACCTCTTGATCCTTCTTGCGGATCTCCGCCGCGAGGTCTATCCCGCTCATCTCGTTTGGAATCTGCACGTCGATAAAAAAGATATGCGCCGCTAGCCCTCTTTCCCATTGTTCCAAAAGTGTTTCGGAAGAATGAAACATGTGAATCTCCACATCGCAATGCCCCGTCAGCCTTGACCAACTCTCGATTTTCTGACGAATAGATTGCTGATATAAGGGACTGTCTTCACAGACCAGAATATTCATCATCGTATTGTCCTCCTCATCGGGATCTTCTCTTGTATCCCACTCTCATCGGGCCTGCCCCTTTGCATGACACCCGCGATATACAAAACAGCTTCTCTTTGGTTTGGGCATGCATTGAGCGCGTGCCGAAGGCCCGCGTTATTTTGCGCCAAAACAACCCCAACGTTTTGCAGCATTTGTATTTTGAAGTTGTCCTGATCAAACACAAGCCATTTTCATGATGTCAAACATATTGTATCATGTTATTCTTAATACATCTACGCCTTTTCGTCATTTTCTGTCGATTTGGGCCTCTTTGTCTGCGGTCTTTGCGCCCACGGCCCCTTCGGACGCAAAAGAATACCAGAAGAGTATGACGCCGTACCATGCGCACAGCGTCCCTCCCCTGGCAGCCAAGCACCGTGATCCTCAGTCGCCCTTCCGCCCGCCTCTACGATGATGGTTGAGCACAAGCATTTTTAGCGCATTTTCCCGTCTCGTCTTCGCCTTTGTCGCCTGAGCATATGAGCAAATCTGATTGAAAACCCTTCTCCGCAAAGCCATAGACATGCAGATGCTCTTCATCTCGTCTTTCAGTCTGGCCGAAAACTCCGCCCTTTTCATACGCTTCCTCCGGCTATCTCTCTTGGGTCAGCACGCCGCGATCCATGCGGTAAACCGTATCGCACAACAAATCGACGTCTTCTTTGCTGTGGCTGGTCAATAGAATGGTTCGCCCTTCCTTTCTCATCTTCATGAGCAAAACCCGGATATCGCCTACGCCGTCGTTATCCAATCCATTCATGGGCTCATCCAAGATCAGAACCGAAGGCGATTCCATAATCGCCTGCGCAATGCCCAAACGCTGCCGCATGCCCATCGAATATTGTCCCACACGCTTTCGATCCCTTGGGTTCAACCCCACTTTTTCCATCGCCTCGTCGACGGCCCTGTCGCTCACCGTGTTCTGAATGGAGGCGATGTAGCGCAAATTCCGTCTTCCGGATTCATACGGCAAAAAGCCCGGTTCATTGACAATGAAGCCCACGTCCTCCATGAACTCGATCTCTTTTCCCATGACTTTGCCTCTTACGCTGATTTCTCCCTTGTCAAGAGGCAGCAGACCCAGAATAGCCTTCAATAAAATCGTCTTGCCGGAACCGTTTCTGCCGATGATGCCGCTGATCTTCCCTTCTTCAAAGCCGACGTGAACATGATCCAAAACACAACGCTTTCCCAGTTCCTTATACGCATCTGTTACCGTAATGATATTGCTCATAATTTTCCTCCACTTCTCATCCTTCTCTCGATCAAATAGCAGAGCCCAACCGCCGCGACGCCGGCGGCCATTAAAGCGAGCAGGGCATAGTCCAGCGTTATGCCTGCGCCCTCGTAGACCAGCGATAGCCGCGCCAATGAAACCGGTGAGATTTTATAATATCGATTGCCCAGCATATTATAGATAATCAAATCATAAAACGCAAAGAATGCGCTCATGAGCGTGCCTGTCGCCTTTCCGTCTATGCTGTTTCCAAAGTATACGATCAGCCCCATCAGAGAAAAGCAAAGCCATTCCAATATACCGCTGAGCACCAGCGCTTCTGCCGGCTGCAGATTAGAGCGAATGCCGTTTGAAACCTCAAAAAGGATAACATACTTGTCGTCTACATACGTTCTGGCCAGTGTAGTCCATACCTTTCCCCATGAACCGGTAAACTCGATGTTTCCGGCAGTCGGGAGAACACTCGCCAAGATCATAAACAGAACATATATTCCCGCCATTTGGAAAATATAGATTGCATTTCCCAGCGTCCACGACCTCATGCCGCTTCTCAAGACCAAATACGGATAATTGCTGTCTCTGTAGGGCGCATTGCAAAACAAAAACACGGCGCCAATTGCTAAGACAACCTGCGAGCCAATGCTGCTGAAGATAAAAACCGCGCCGTATGGCCCGACCCTGCATGCATAGTCTTTGGCAAATTCGTTCACGGGTTCCATCAGGCACCAGAAATAAATCGCAATGACGACATAGGTGCAAAGCACTCTGGCAGAGAGCAGCTCCTTTCTCATCCGTATAGCCGCTATGCGCATCGCTTTATGCATCATAGACAATCCTCCTTCGGGCTCTCCATACAAACACCATGCCCAGCACCGCAACGATGAAAAATACGATAGCCGTCGCATACAGGATCGACATGGCGATAGACCCCGATCCCAGCCTCATTCTCATACTGAGCACTCTGCTTAAATGAAACAAAAACATGCTGTTTTCGGATATACCGCTCTGCGACAAGAGGAAAGAAAAAACCAGCGGAGACGCAGCTGTGATATACCGGTTTGGAACGCAGGCCGATACGACGGAAGCGACGCCGGCATACAGCGCACCCGATAAAAACGCAAAATACACTGCGCAGATAAAATACCCTTCCCCGTTTCCTGCCCTCAGCAGCGGATAATAAGCCAAACTCTCAAGCATATCGTTTTCGTGTATCAACGGCAAAAAGCAGGCGAGGCCGCCAAGGAACAGCGCGGTTCCGACGGCCATCGTCAGCCCGCCCGTCACAACCGACACGATATGCTTTGCCATCAGGTACCGCTTTGGCGTTCGGCTCTTGATGTAAAGATACGGACTCATGCCGTTTTTGTATTCGTCCACAAAAGAAAGGCAAAACGGCACCGCGCTGAACACGCTCACAAAGTGCCGGCCAAAGAGCCCGCCAAACTGCACCGCGTGAAAATAGAAATAGAAAACGCTCAGGCGTTCCGATTGAAAAAACCATTGCCAATCGACGATGGTATCCATTGGCAGGCAGATGGGAATGAGCAAAATAACCAACAGGCGCAGCGATATGGCCCGCCTGAATTCGCCCTTTATCGCTTTGATCATATCATGCCGCTCTCCTTTCCGTTGTCAATAAGACAAGGATTTTCTCTCTCTGTTCGTCCGGATAAATCAGTTCCCCTTCGTAACACCACAGCGGTTCCCACAGCAGTTGGCCGTAAGAAAATTCAAAGCGCATATGATAAGACGGATAGATCGTTTGAATGTTCAGCATTCCATCAAAGATGATTTCCGAAAAATACTCGTGCAGCGCGTCGAGCGCCGCTTCCGTCGTAAGATCATACGTCTGGTTTTCCACCATCGTCGGCGTCGTGCATCCCATCATCTCGCATGCCATCAGTTCCTGATCCTTATACAGAAACCGAATCAAGACCGGTTCCTCCACCAGATTGCCGACATATTCTCCCGTCGCCGAGGAATACTGCGAAAGGATGGGCACTCCCCCGGCGCTGGCCGTCAAATCGATTTGATAAAAAACCGTCCGTTCCTCTTCAGGCTTCACAGTTGTCATTTCCACGATTTTTCGCACTTTTTCAAAGTGATCCGAATCGATCCTTTTCGCGCTTACGATGTCGCAGCACAGCGGTATTCCCAACGCATACGCCATCTCTTTGGATTTTTCCCCCAGCAAAGAAACCGCCTCATCCTCCTGCGGTTCGTTGTCCTTTGCGTCGCCATACCAATCATAGATCTCGGCAAACTCAAAAACCTCGCGGATCGTTTTCGCCTCATCGCCGCAATCAAACAGCAGGCATCCTTCCGACAGCCATAGTTCTTCACCATGATCTCCCGCGTAGTGTCCCTCTTCTTCCAAAGCATGCAGTTCATGCGGGTTGCCCAGCAATACGCTCTGGCAGGTTTCTTTGTCAAACACAACAGGCTCTGCCATATATCGAAAACCGCCATCCTCCGTGCTTCGTATATCAGCCTCAACGACAACGTTGTCAAACGCCATGCGCACATCGGAAATATCCCATTGACGCCCGGCACACGCCTCGTCAACCGGCTCGCATATGTTCGAAAACGATCCTGTCTCATCATGACGGGGCCGGAGAGAGAAACACACGGCCAATACGGCCAACACAGCCAAAATGGCTAAAGCCCAACTTTTTCTTCGGCGCATCTATTCAACACCTCAAAACAAAATTTTTCCCGATTCGGCATCGAAAAAAGCAATATAGTCCTCGTCGTTTTTCCCCTCGACATACACGCGCCACGCGGGGCGAAGCTCAAAGTTTGCGTTTTTCCCCGTTCCATGCCGAACATATAGATACATGCATTCTACTTCAAAATCTTCCGGATTGCTGATCGAAAGCGTATTGTTCAATTCTTCCTCAACAATTGGGCGGATTTCCTCCTCGGAGAGCATATCGACCTTTTGAATATCCTTCAAATTGAACTCAAAAATGGAATTCAACATCACCACGCGATTGCCGGCCAAAACCATCCTCATCTCTGTTCCCAGAATTTCATCGTTCGAGTGAATCGAATAATGAATTCCCAAAGATGCTTCGTCTGAACATACGGGAACCCCGTCGATACACATTTGGAACTCGATATAGTACAATCCGTTCTCCGCTTCTTCGGGAATATCTTTGTAGAAATAGCGCCAAGTATCCCTCTCTTGATACAGCATCTTGTGAATCTTTCGGAGGTCTTCTCCCGTATACCCGTATATATCTATCGCTTCGGCGTGATAGCGTTCAGACATAAACAGGGAATCCAACACCTCTTCCGCTCGCTTTTTCGCCTCCTCCCGGCTCATGCCGTCGAGCTCGACGCCAAGCGCCGCTTCGCCTTCCTTTTTCAGTGCTCTATCCATATCGGTCGCTCTGGCAGGATAGGAGGTCAATTCAAATAGCTGGTTGGAAGAATCATTGAGTGAATAATATATTCCGCCCGCCTGTATCAAAAAATATTCACCATATGCATTAGAAACAGAGGTTGATGAAGTACCTTTTGAAACGCTGGTCTTCGCATTGGGATATTGCGACAATTTTTGATAGACGTCTCTCCATTCATATTGCCTCGTTCTGATTGCGCCCGCATACATCTGCCGCTCTTCATTGGGTTCAATTTCCGGCGTTTCACTGTAAACAACGCTCTGATCGGCTTCATTCCCAAAATCCCCGTCATTCGGCGCTGCCGTATAAAACGGCGTAACCTCATGGGACGGGTAGGCAAATACAGCCTCCGCCTGAGAATTCGTGTCCGCCGTCACACCCTCGGCATAACGCCACTGTTTCACTTTAAGCCCAACCAAAATGATCAGCGCAGCGGCAACGAGGCCTGATAATATTCTGCAAAGTTTCCACCACATAGTATCCTCCCCCATGTGAACGATTAGCCCCTAAAACAGAATCTTTCCTGATTCAGCATCGAAAAAAGCAATATAGTTCCTATCGCTTTTCCCCTCGGCATACACGCGCCACACAGGGCGAAGCTCATATTTTGCGTTTTTTCCAGTGCCATGCCGAATATATAAGTACATAAATTCCATTTCAGCCTTTTCAGGGGCGCTTATCAAAAGATTATCCTCCACTTCTTCTCGTATAATCCGCCCGATCTCCTCCTCAGAGAGCACATCCACCTTTTGTATGCCGCTCAAATCATATTCATAAGAAAAATCAGCATACAAGACGCGGTCTTTGGATAAAACCATCACCGCCTCTATACCCACAATTGAGCTTTCTGAATAAATGGTATACTGGATTTCTAAAGCTTGTTCGTCTGAACATATGGGAACCCCGTCGATACACATTTGGAACTCGATATAGTACAATCCGTTCTCCGCT
>JAUNPI010000033.1:9493-12493 GCA_030536875.1 Clostridia bacterium | reverse complement strand
AGCGGCAACGAGGCCTGATAATATTCTGCAAAGTTTCCACCACATAGTATCCTCCGCAAAAAGGTCCAAAGCCCCTGCTTTGGACCATAAAATTCCTTACGCCGTAAACCTTCCCCATACATTCATATACGGCGTTTTACTGGTGCTGTCAATTTTATACTTAAACTTTACACCCTGTTTAGCGTTCATATTTTGGATATATGGAAAATTATATTTTCCCAAATTATCCATTGTTTCATAGTGACTTACTGCCGTTCCTTCCGAATTATTGAGTCTCGCACGGCCGCCGAAAACAGAGTTATTCTTGCCATCGCGGAATGTGCCATCCGTTAGCGTAATATAAAACCTGTCTTCTCCATCATTTTTATGAGACGCCGATGTAATCCCCGTTTCAGAATAGCTTCTCAGCTTATCTTCAATGGGTACCGTATCCGCAGAAGCAACGCTGCATGCAAAGAGCATGCATGCCAAAGCACAAACAAAAAGCACTCGTTTCATGATTAATTTCCTCCTACCGTGATAAAATTCTATGAGATTCCACACCATTACGACTGATTTTGAAGAACAGGAGTGCTGTTCTTCTCCTTGAACCAAGTTAAAATGCTCACAAAAACTTAAATCATGGCGTTCCCCCTTTTCTCGCATCCCCCGCTTCTACGTCCTTCAATTGAACCGGTGTTCGCTCGAGCATGTATATTCTAACAAATCTTCGCGTACAATAGGGTAAATGGATGCGAAAGGGCTTGTTTTTGGTCTCAATGACTATTTTTGTTCTATGCTCGAACTTAAATTATTTTTAAAAAGTATTTTAATAGATATTTAGCAAAATTTTAACGGATTCCCCCTATTCATGAAGTGTACTTCGTTGTAGTTTGCTTCCATCGATTGTAATATAATCCAGAATCTGTATCAGGAGGTATTACCAATGAACCAATCTCAACGCAAAGCACAGATGAACGACCGCCTTCGCCAAGCCCTCAAGGAATATCACGCCTTACCGGGTGTCACGCAGGAGAAGCTGGCGGAAAAGCTCGGCATCTCCACAAAGGCCTGCTCATCGCTTGAAAACGGGAAAAACGGCTTCTCGGCGCTCACCGCCTTTGCCCTGTTTTCCCTTCTGCCCATGACAAAAAAGCTTTCCCTTCTCACGCAGCTCTGCGCCATCGCCTGCCGAACGCCGCAAAAGTCCACATGATCGGCCTTTCCAATGAAGCCGCAAAGGAGGGCCGAGCTTGATCGTTTGGCGGACAATCTCCTTCCCTGAGCCTTCATCTTTTACCGACACGACGTCATCGGGCGCAAAGCCACTTTCGGCTCTGCGCCCTTCTTTTTAACGGGTTCTTTACATACAATCCATTGACTTGCACGCTTCGCGGGCTTGACGGAACACTTTGTAATAATATATAATAATAAAGATCTTTGAAAGAAGTGAGACAAGGGTGGGCCGCTCCTGGCGGCGGACGGAAAGGATTGCTGATTCATGAACCCAAAACTAAAGGAAAAGACGCTGGAATCCCTCTCCGCGGTATTGCCGATCACGCTGATCGTCTTGGCGCTCAGCGTCACGCTGGTGCCGATGGAGCTGGGGCCCGTGGTCATGTTTGCGGTCGGCGCGGTGATGCTGGTGGTGGGCATGGGCCTGTTCCAGCTGGGCGCCGAAATGGCCATGAGCCCTTTGGGCGAGGGCATAGGCGTTCAAATGGAGCGCGCAAAGCGCCTCCCCGTCATTTTGCTCATCGCCTTTTTGATGGGCGCGATCATCACAATGGCCGAGCCGGATTTGCAGGTCTTGGCCCAGCAGGTGCCCTCGATCCCCAATCAGGTGCTGATCGGGTCGGTGGCCGTGGGCGTGGGCCTCTTTCTGGCGCTGGCCGTGCTGCGCATCTTGGCGCAGATCAATCTCTCCAAGCTGCTGATCGTGCTCTATACCGTTCTGCTGGCGGTATCCCTGTTTGTGCCCAAGGACTTTCTGGCCGTCGCCTTCGATTCGGGCGGCGTGACCACGGGGCCCATCACCGTGCCGTTCATCATGGCGATGGGCGTGGGCATGGCCTCCGTCCGCGGCGATAAAAACGCGGCGAACGACAGCTTCGGCCTTGTCGCGCTCTCGAGCGTGGGGCCCGTTCTGGCCGTGCTCATCCTCGGCTGCTTCTATAACCCGCAGGACGCCGCCTATACCCCGGTCACCGTCGCGGAGGTGACGACCACGCGGGACGTCGCCGGCGAGTTCTTCTTCGGCATCCCGCATTATGCGCTGGAAGTGGCCGTGTCCATTCTGCCGATCATGGCCGTCTTCGCGATTTTCCAGCTGCTGACACACCGCTACCCGCGCCGCCAGCGCATGCGCGTGCTGGTCGGCTTCGCCTACACCTACGTCGGCCTGGTTCTGTTCCTCTGCGGCGTGAACATCGGCTTCGGGCCCGTGGGCACGCTGCTGGGGCGCGATCTGGCGCAGCCGCATCTCAAGTGGCTGCTGGTGCCCATCGGCATGCTGATCGGCTATTACATCGTCAAGGCCGAGCCCGCCATTCAGGTGCTGAATCATCAGATTCAGGGGGTGACAAACGGCGCCATCTCCGCCAAGGCGATGAACCGCTGCCTGTCCGTCGGCGTCTCCGTCAGCGTCGGCTTGGCCATGCTGCGCGTGATCACAGGGCTGCCGATCCAGTATATCCTCATTCCCGGGTATGTGATCGCCATGATCCTCTCCAGGATCGTGCCGCCCATCTTTGTGGGCATCGCCTTCGACTCCGGCGGCGTGGCCAGCGGGCCGATGACGACGACCTTCCTTCTGCCCCTGAGCATCGGCGCATGCGAGACGCTGGGCGGAAACGTCATGACGGACGCGTTCGGCGTGGTCGCTCTGGTCGCGCTGACGCCCCTGATCGCCGTGCAGATCATGGGGCTGAGCTACCAGATGAAGCAGAACAAGCAGCGCAGGCGGATGAGCACCGCTGTGAAGCCGGTGTTCGACGGGCCTGACGAGATCATCGAGCTAGA
>JAUNPI010000033.1:0-9483 GCA_030536875.1 Clostridia bacterium | reverse complement strand
AGGATTACGGCAGATGACAGAGCAAAAACGGGAACCCTTCCGGCTGCTGATGCTGATCATCGCGCCAAAGCTGGCCGAAAAGGCCGCTGCGCTCTTTGAGCGCTCGCGCGTCCCGATCCAGCATCAGCTCTACGGCCGGGGCACAGCCTCGCGGGAGATGATGGATATGCTGGGGTTGGACAGCGGCGAAAAGAACGTGGTCATGACGCTGCTCACCAAGCCGTCCGCCGACGAGATGCTCAAAAAGCTCAAAAAGGATTTGCGGCTGGGCACCTCCAACACGGGCGTCGCCTGCACGCTCCCGCTCTCCGGCGGCAACAGCAGGCTGATCCAGATGGTCGAATACGCATGCGCGCAGGGCGAAGCGCAGGGAACAAGGAGGAACAATATGCAGGAGAATGAGTATCAGATGATCGTCGCGATGGTCAATCAGGGCTTCAGCGAGGACGTCATGGCCGCCGCCCGCCCGGCGGGCGCCGCGGGCGGCACGGTGTTCCACAGCCGCCGCGTCAGCAGCGAACAGAGCACGCAGTTCTGGGGCATCAGCGTGCAGCAGGAAAAGGAAGCCGTGATCATCCTCTCCCGCAAGGAGGAAAAGCTCGCGATTATGAAGGCCATCTGCGAGAAATGCGGCATGGACAGCGACGCGCAGGGCATCGTGCTCTCCATCCCGGTCGACAGCGTCGTGGGCATCGAATAAGCGGCTGCCGAAGCAGACCGAAACAACACCCTCAAAAAGCTATAAAGCTCCCTTGATGATGAGCCGCGCTTGCTTGCACGGCCTCTCACAAAGGGAGCTTTTTTTGTATTCGTGGTATTCGCGTTTTTTCAAATTTTCTTCTTGGTGTCGTTCAGGGTGAATACGCCTTCAAACGTCGCATCGCAGATCTTAGCGGCTCGTATCATAGCCCGCGCGCATGACGATTCCCTGCGCATAGTCGCCGAATTTCTCGCCAAACAGGTTCAGCCCGCCGACATGCTCCGCCTTCGGGCGCACGCCGATGCACAGGGAAAGGTAGTCGCCCTGCGTCAGCGCCAGCTCCGAAAGCGTCACGCCGGAAAAGGCCTCTTCGTCGAGCGTGCAGCCCGTCTCGTCGATCCGCCACGTCTTGAGCAGGCCAAACTGGCTCGACGTGTCGCTCCACCACGACGGGTTAAACCTTCCCCTTCGCCCGCCGTAGTCCCCCGGGCTGACCCATGTGCCGAGGTCTCGCCCGTTGACGGCCAGAAAGATGTCGCTTCGCCAGCTGTCGCGATACAGCGGCGCGTTGCTGGAAATCTCCATCGAAAATTCCAGCCATTTCACCTGCGCGGGGTCGACCTCCCCGAGCGAAAACCGGTATTCCAATTCGCCCGCGTGAAACCAGAGCATCTGCGCGCCAAACCGGTCCGGGTGGTAAAACGTGCGCGGCGTGTTGCTCTCCCCAATCCACGCGTGTTCGGACACGATGCCGCATTCCGGCTCGATGCCCCGCGCCTCGGAATAGCTGCCGATGGGCAGGCGCAGCGTCAGCGCCCCGTCGGAGCCGCCCGTTTCGGGGATCAGGTACACGCTGACCGAATCGATTCTGCGCACGCAGAGCTTCATCGCGCCGCGAATGCCCGGCTGAATCTCGGAGGCGATCAGCCCCGCCTCCTCCAGCTGGCGCACATTCAGCGCCGCCGTGGAAACCGGTATGGCGAGCGCCTCGGCAAGCTCGCCCACGTTCATGGCCCTCGCGCCGAGCAGCGCGATCATCCGCGCGCGAATCGGAGAGGCGAGCGCCTTGGCAACGGGGCAGAGCCGTTCCGGGTCGCTGACCGTGAGGCCGATGTGCCGGCTCTCATCCTGCGCTGACGTCATGAAAACCCCTCCTTTGCCGCCCCGCGGGCTCAATAGGCTTCGCGCATCAGGCGGCGGAACGCCTCCAGCGAGCGGACAACCTTTTCCGTCTCCACGCAGTAGGCGATGCGGAAATAGCCCGGCGCGCCGAACGTGTCTCCCGGCACGAGCACCAGATCGTGCCGAAGGGCCTTCTGGCTGAAGGCGACGGCATCCGCCTCCGGCGCCTTGGGGAATATGTAGAACGTGCCACCCGGGCGCACGATCTCAAAGCCCAGCGCCGTCAGCTCGTCATAGAGGATGTTCATGTTGGTCTCGTACACGGAGAGATCCGCCGTCAGCTCCAGCACGTCCGCCACCGCCAGCTGGATCAGCGACGAGGGGCAGTTGTGCCCGATGCCGCGCGAAATCTGGCCGCACATGTTCACCAGCATGGCGGACACGCCGCTTTCCGGGTTCACCGCCAGATAGCCGATGCGCTCGCCCGGCAGCGACAGGCTCTTGGAAAACGAGTAGCAGGCAATCGTCTTCGGGTAAAAGCGCGAGACATACGGCGCCTCTTTGCCCCCAAAGACGATTTCCCGGTACGGCTCGTCGGAGATGAGCCAGATGTCATGCCCGAAGGCGCGCTCTTTTTCCTCAAGCAGCGCGGCGAGCCGCATGAGCGTCGCCTCGGAATAGACCGCGCCGGAGGGGTTGTTCGGCGTGTTGACCAGCACGGCGTGAACCGCGGGCGTCAGCATTCGCTCAAGCGCGTCGAAATGGATCTGGAAATCCGCGCTCGCGGGCACGACGCCGAGCCTCGCGCCCGTCAGATCGACATACGGATGGTACTCCGGGAAGAACGGCGCGAAGGTCAAAATCTCGTCCCCCGGGCCGGTCACCAGCCGGAAGGCATGCGCCAGCGCGCCCGCCGCGCCGCTGGTCATGAAGATGTCCGCGGCGGTATAATGCATGCCGAAGCGCCGGTTCAGCGACGCGGCGACGGCCTCGCGCACGGACGAAATGCCCAAACTCGGGCTGTAGCCGTGAACCTCGATGGAGCTGCGCGTCTCAAGCAGCTCGATCACGCGCCGGTTGAACGCCTCCGGCACGGGCACGGACGGGTTGCCGAGGCTGTAATCGAAGACATTCTGCGCGCCGATCTCGGCCGCGCGCGCGCTCGCGTATTCGCTCAGCTGGCGGATGACCGATTTGCCGCCGAGCATGGCCTTATAGGTTTCGGAAATCATGTTGCACCTCTGTTTGTGATGGTATCGTTCAGCCTCTAAGCGCCTCGTCGATGCGCGCAAGCTCCTGCTGCGTGAGCGCCGGGAAGGCGAGCGCCCGAACGTTCTCCTCGATCTGCGACGGGCGGCTCGCGCCGATGAGCGCGGAGGTCACCACGCCGTCGCGCAGCGCCCACTGCAGCGCCAGCTGCGCGAGCGTCTGCCCGCGCTCTTGGGCGATGGAAGAGAGTGCCGCCACGCGCGCGTTCAGCTCGTCCGTGATCATGTCGGGCTTCAAATACCGCGGGTCGTGGCCCGCGCGGCTGTCCGCCGGGATGCCGTTCAGGTATTTGCCGGTCAGCCGCCCTCCGCCGAGCGGGCTGAAGACGATGGAGCCGACGCCCTCCTCGCGCAGCACGTCGGTCAGCCCGCCCTCGATCCAGCGGTCGAGCATGTTGTAGCGCGGCTGATGGATGAGCAGCGGCACGCCCATCCCGCGCAGCGTCCGCGCGGCGGCCTTCGTCTGCTCCGCGCTGTAGTTGGAAATGCCGGCGTAGAGCGCCTTGCCGCTTTTCACGATGTCGGCGAGCGCGCCCATCGTCTCCTCAATCGGCGTATTGGGGTCGGGACGGTGATGATAGAAGATGTCGACATAGTCGAGGTTCATCCGCCGCAGGCTCTGGTCGAGGCTGGCCATCAGGTATTTTCGGCTGCCCCAGTTGCCGTAGGGCCCGGGCCACATGTCGTAGCCCGCCTTCGTGGAGATCACCAGCTCGTCGCGGTGGGGCTTCCAGTCGCGCAGCATGTGGATGCCGAAATTGCGCTCCGCCTCGCCATAGGGCGGGCCGTAATTGTTGGCGAGATCGAAGTGCGTGATGCCGTGGTCAAACGCCGCGCGCAGAATGTCCCTCTGCGTGCCAAAGGGGGTGATGTCGCCAAAGTTGTGCCACAGGCCGAGCGAGAGCGCCGGGAGCATGAGGCCGCTTCTGCCGCAGCGGCGATAGGTCATCGTCTCATAGCGGTTCTCGGCAGGAATATACGTCATGGTAAGACCTCCTTCTTCTTCGTGTGTGTACGTCCCCCCGCAGACGGCCCAAACCGCCCGCGGAGAACCTGATCTTGATTACGCCCTTCGGCTCTTTTCCAGCGCCGGCTTCAAAAACCGCCCCGTGTAGCTCGCCTCGCACGCGGCGATATCCTCCGGCGTGCCCTCGCAGACCAGCGTGCCGCCGCCGTCGCCTCCCTCGGGCCCCAGATCGATCACGTAATCGCAGGCCTTGATGACGTCGAGGTTGTGCTCGATGATCAAGACGGAGTTGCCGCCCTCCGCGAGCCTGCGCAGCACGCCGACGAGGCGCTCGCAGTCCGCCATGTGCAGCCCCGTCGTCGGCTCGTCGAGCACGTAGAAGGTCTTGCCCGTCGAGGCGCGGGAGAGCTCCGTCGCCAGCTTGACGCGCTGCGCCTCGCCGCCGGAGAGCGTCGTCGAGGGCTGGCCCAGGCGGATGTAGCCCAGGCCCACGTCGTAGAGCGTTTGCAGCTTGCGGGAGATGCGCGGATACGCCTCGAAGAAGGAGATCGCCTCCTCGACGGTCATATCCAGCACATCGGCGATGGATTTGCCCTTGTAGGTGACCTCCAGCGTCTCGCGGTTGTATCGCTTGCCCTTGCAGACCTCGCAGGGCACGTAGATATCGGCGAGGAAATGCATCTCGATGCGCAGGATGCCGTCGCCCGAGCAGGCCTCGCAGCGCCCGCCGCGCACGTTGAAGGAGAAGCGGTTCTCGCGGTAGCCGCGCGCCTTGGCCTCCGGCGTGGCGGCGAAGACCTTGCGGATCATGTCAAACAGGCCGGTGTAGGTCGCCGGGTTGCTGCGCGGCGTGCGCCCGATGGGCGATTGATCGATGGCGATGACCTTGTCCAGCTGTTCGAGCCCGGAAAGGCCGTCGCAGTCTCCCGGGCGCGTGTGCGCGCGGTTGAGGTCGCGCTGAAGCGTCTTGTAGATGATCTCGTTGACCAGCGACGATTTGCCGCTGCCCGACACACCCGTGACCACCGCCATCACGCCCAGCGGCACCTCGACGTCGATGTTTTTGAGGTTGTTCGCCCGCGCGCCGCGCACTGTCAGATAGCCCGACGGCGCTTTCCGCCTCGCGGGCACGGGAATGCCGCGCCGCCCGGAGAGATAAGCGCCGGTGATCGACTCGGGGCAGGCCATGATCTCCTCCGCCGTGCCCTGCGCGATGAGCCGGCCGCCGTGCTCGCCCGCGCCCGGGCCGATGTCCACGATCTGGTCGGCGGCGCGCATGGTATCCTCGTCGTGCTCGACGACGATGAGCGTGTTGCCCAAATCGCGCAGGCGGCAGAGCGTCTCGATGAGGCGCGCGTTGTCGCGCCGGTGCAGCCCGATGGACGGCTCGTCGAGGATGTAGAGCACGCCGACGAGGCTGGAACCGATCTGCGTCGCCAGCCGGATGCGCTGCGCTTCGCCGCCGGAGAGCGTGCCCGCCGCGCGCGAGAGCGTGAGATAGCTCAGCCCGACGTCGGAAAGGAAGCGCAGCCGCGCGTCGATCTCCCTGAGAATCGGGCCGGAGATCATCTCATCCTTCGGCCCAAACGTGAGTCCTGCGAAAAACTGCCTCGCCTTCTCCACGGACATATCGGAAACGTCGGCGATCGACTTGCCGCCCACGGTCACCGCCAGAATCTCCGGGCGCAGACGCTTGCCGCGGCAGTCCGGGCAGGGCGTCTGGCTCATCAGCGATTCGTAGTAGGCCTTCGTGGAATCGCTCGTCGTCTCGGCGGCGCGGCGCTCGGTCGTCGCGATGACGCCCTCAAACGGCGCGCTGAACGTGTGCGTGTCGCCGTTCGGGCGGGTGTAGGCGATCTTCAGCGGCTCGCCCTTGGTGCCGTAAAGGATGACGTCCAGCGCCTGGCGCGGCAGCTCGCACAGCGGCGTGTCCGTCGAAAAGCCGTATTTCTCGCTGAGCGCCTGAAAGAACATCCCGGCCTGCGTGCCAGGCTCGATGTTCGCCCAGCCCATGACGGCAAACGGGTTCTCCCTCAGCGACTTTGTCCAGTCCGGCACGATCAGATCCGGGTCGATCTTCATCTGCACGCCGAGGCCCGCGCACGTCGGGCAGGCGCCGAACGGGCTGTTGAAGGAAAAGGATCGCGGAGAGAGCTCCTCCATCGAGATGCCGCACTCCGGGCAGGCGAGGTTTTGGGAGAAGAGCATCTCCCGCTCTCTGGGGCCGATGTCCGCGATGACGATGCCGCCGGAGAGCGCAAGCGCCGTCTCCAGCGAGTCGGTCAGGCGGCTCTTCACATCCTCGCGCAGGATCAGGCGGTCGACGACGGCCTCCACGGTGTGCTTCTTCTGCTTGGCAAGCGGCGGCACCTCGCCGGCGTCATAGATCTCGCCGTCCACGCGCACGCGGACAAAGCCCTGCTTGATCACGGATTCGAACAGCTTGACGTGCTCGCCCTTTTTGCCGCGAACCAGCGGCGCGAGCAGCTGAAGGCGCGTGCGCTCGGGCAGCGCAAACAGCTGGTCGACCATCTGGTCGACGGTCTGCTTGCTGATCTCGCGCCCGCACTTGGGGCAGTGCGCCACGCCGACGCGCGCGTAGAGCAGGCGCAGATAGTCGTGAATCTCCGTGACGGTGCCGACGGTCGAGCGCGGGTTTTTGCTCGTCGTCTTCTGGTCGATGGAGATGGCGGGCGAAAGGCCGTCGATCGTGTCCACGTCCGGCTTCTCCATCTGGCCCAAAAACTGGCGGGCATAGGAGGAGAGCGACTCCACATACCGGCGCTGGCCCTCGGCATAGAGCGTGTCAAACGCCAGCGAGGATTTCCCGCAGCCGGACAGGCCCGTGAACACGATGAGCTTGTTGCGCGGCAGCGTCAGGTCAAAGCCCTTGAGGTTGTTCTGGCGCACGCCGCGGATGACGATGTTTTCCTGCATGAGAAACTCCTTTTGCGCAAAAGGCACGCCGGCAGCCGCCCGCCTTCCTGCGCCTTGTGATGTCAATACGCCCGCCGGGAGCCGGCCCCGTGTATAAGGCGGTGGGATTCACGGATCTTTGAATGGGGATATAACCGGCATCCTGCCGGTATGGCTGGGGGCTTCCGGTTATGCCTTGAGATACTTGCCCTTTTTTCTCTGCCTGCGCTTCTTCTGCGGCACGGCGACGGTCTCCGCCGGCGCCTCGCCCTTGCCCTGCAGCTCAAAGAGCTTGTCGCGCAGCTTGGCGGCCAGCTCGAAATCGAGATTGGCAGCGGCCTGAAGCATCCTCTCCTCCGTGGAACAGATGAGCAGATGCAGCTCGTCCTCGCTCATCTCCGAGCGCCTGCGCTCGGCTCTGCGCGCGTCCTTCTCGTCGGGCGCCCGCCCGATCTCCAGCAGATCGCGCACGGATTTCATGACCGTCGTCGGGGTGATGCCGTGCGCCTCGTTGAAGGCCTGCTGCAGCCGGCGGCGGCGGCGCGTCTCGAAGATCGCGCGGTTCATGCTCTCCGTCATCACGTCGGCGTACATGACGACGCGCCCATTCGCGTTGCGGGCCGCGCGGCCGATGGTCTGGATCATGCTGACCTCGCTGCGCAAAAAGCCCTCCTTGTCCGCGTCGAGGATCGCGACGAGCGCCACCTCCGGCAAATCGAGGCCCTCGCGCAGCAGGTTGATGCCCACCAGCACGTCGAATACGCCCAGGCGCAGGTCGCGGATGATCTCCTGCCGCTCCATCGTCTGCACGTCCGAGTGCAGGTATCGCACCTTGACCTTCATGTCCGTCAGGTAGTCCGTCAGGCTCTCGGCCATCTTCTTGGTCAGCGTCGTAACCAGCACGCGGAAGCCCTCGCCCGTCACCTTCACGATTTCGGCATAGAGATCGTCGACCTGCCCCGTCGCCGGGCGCACGTCGATCTCCGGGTCGAGCAGCCCCGTCGGGCGGATGATCTGCTCGACCACCTGCCCCGCGCGCCCGAGCTCGTAGGGCGCGGGCGTCGCGCTGACGCAGATCAGCTGGCCCACGCGCACCTCGAACTCGTCAAACTTGAGCGGCCTGTTGTCAAAGGCGCTGGGCAGGCGGAAGCCGTAGGAGACCAGCGCCTCCTTGCGGGCGCGGTCCCCGTTGTACATGGCGCGAACCTGCGGGAGCGTGACGTGGCTCTCGTCGACGAAGACGATGTAGTCGTCCGGGAAGTAGTCCAGCAGCGTGTAGGGCGCGTCGCCGGGCTTGCGCCCGTCAAAGTAGCGGGAATAGTTTTCGATGCCCGTGCAGTATCCCAGCTCGCGCAGCATCTCGATGTCGTAATGCGTGCGCTGAGCGATGCGCTGCGCCTCGAGCAGGTTTCCCTCGCGCTTGAACTCCGCCACGCGCGCCTCGAGATCGCGCTCGATGTCGCCGATGGCGCGGTCGATGACGTCCCTCGGCGTCGCGTAATGCGTCGCCGGATAGATCGCGATGTGCGAGAGCACCATCAGCGTGTGCCCGCTGACCACGTCGACGGAGGAGATGCGGTCGATTTCCTCGCCGAAGAATTCGACGCGGATGGCGTTTTTCTCGTTGCCCGCCGGGAAGATCTCCACGACGTCGCCGCGCACGCGGAACGTTCCGCGCTCAAACTCGATGTCGCTGCGGTCGTATTGAATCTCCACCAGCGCGCGCACCAGCGCGTCGCGCTCCATCTCCATTCCCGGGCGCAGGGAGATCATCATCCCCTCGTATTCCGAGGGATCGCCCATCGAGTAGATGCACGACACCGAGGCGACGACGATCACATCCCGCCGCTCGCGTAGCGCGGCCGTCGCGCTGTGGCGAAGCCGCTCGATCTCCTCGTTGACGGCGGAATCCTTTTCGATATAGGTGTCCGTGGAGGCAATATACGCCTCCGGCTGATAGTAGTCGTAATAGCTGACAAAGTACTCCACCGCGCTGTCGGGAAAGAATTCCCGAAACTCCGAACACAGCTGCGCGGCGAGCGTCTTGTTGTGGGCGATCACCAGCGTGGGACGCTGGATACGCTCGATGACCGAAGCCATCGTGTAGGTCTTGCCCGAGCCGGTGACGCCCAGCAGCACCTGACAGGGCATGCCCGCGGCGACCCCCGAGGCCAGCGCCTCGATGGCCTGCGGCTGGTCGCCCTGCGGCTTAAACGGGGATTTGAGTACAAAGCGGCCCTCCTGCATCGCACGGCCTCCTCCCGATGATCCTATAGCGTGACCATTATAGCATAGTTTTAATATGGGAACAAGTGTTCTTTTCATCTCGCGCCACTTTTCGCGCTACTTTTTTTGTAAGATTCATCCTCTTCGCATCGCGACGGCCTCAGGTATACGGCGGCGAGGGGGAAAAGCGCTTTGCCCGCGATTCGTCCGGCCGGTTTGCCGCCCTCCTCCCGAGTTTGCCACTTGATGAAGAGAAAACAGAACCTATATAAGCCCATTTTTCC
>JAUNPI010000195.1 GCA_030536875.1 Clostridia bacterium | reverse complement strand
GCCCACGCCCGAACCCACCGAGGAGCCGACGCCCACGCCGGAGCCGCCTGTCACGCTGACGGTGACCGCGGAGGGCTACCAAGAGGGGCAGTGGAGCACGGTGATCCCCACGTTCACCCTTTCGGGCATTGAAGAGGGAGACCAAGACCATGTATACGGCGTGTTTGTGTGCAACGAGCGGCTGATTCTGCTGGCGAACGGCGAGAACACGTATATGCTCGAGGAGCAGGGGGAAATCAGCCTGCGCTTCGCCGTGCTGGACATGATGGGCGATATCGTCGCCCTCTCCCAGCAATACGACGTGCGGGTGGACGCCTTCCCGCCGTCCGGCCCATACCTCGAGCAGGCGGATTTTGCCGACACGATCGCGTGGCTGAACATCTACGATGGGGAAAGCGGCATCGAGGCGATTTCCTATGACTTTGGCGAGACGTGGGAAGCGTATAACCCCGATTTTGAGCCGTATTCCATGATGGGCGAAAAGGGCGAGGTGGTGAAGGTCGGCCAGGTCGTCGTCCGCGACCGCGCGGGCCACATCTCAAGCAACACGGAGGAGTTTACGTTCGGCCTCAAGATCAACGGCCTGCTGCCCTCGACGGGCGGCACGAGCGGCGGGAAACCGGCGATCAAGCACGTCAAGGAGACGATGGATTATTCGCTGGCCAACTACAACGCGCTGGAGCTCAAGTTCCCCGAGGAGCCGGTTTCCGAGCTGGTGGCGGGGGACACGACGCTTGCCCTCGCGCTGACGGGCGAGGACGCCGAAGACGGCGAGGCGGGCCTGTTCACCGCGAAGCTGGATACGTGGCAGCGCGACGAGGAGAGCGCCCCCGAGAGGCCCAACGCGCTTGTCCTCAGCGCCGAGAACGCCGAGGGGATGAACACGTGGTCGTTTACGGGCGACGTGTACAAGCTGCTCTATAACAGCGGCGTGGATTACCTGGTGATGACCAGCGGCGAATACATGACCGCGATTCCGACGGCAGGGTTTACGGGCGGCACGCAATATGCCAAGCTCAAAGCCTCCGGCGTATCCACGCGCAAATTCGCCTACACGCTCTGCCAGGACGAGGCGCTGCGCGAGACGACGATGAGCGTGACCGTCGAGGGGGAGACCTACCTGCTGGGCGAGGAGCGCGACCAGCCGATGTACCGCTACGACGTGCTGGTGGGCACCAAGGACATGATGGGCAAGCCCTATGAGAGCTATATGCCGGAGAACGCGCAGGCTCAGGCGGGCAATGCCGATGAAGAGACGACAAAAGCTGACGGACAGTGAGAAGACGAGGAGGAAACCGGATGAAGCATCGCATTTGGGCGGCGGCCGCGCTGGCCTTCGCCCTCCCGGCGTGCGCGCTGGGCGAGACCGTGTTTGGCGGCGAGGTGACGGCGGGCAACACGCAGGTCATCGCTGCGCCGTATGGCGGCGTGGTGGAGCAGGTGAGCGTGCGCGCGGGAGACAGCGTGAAAATCGGCGACCCCATCGCCGTGGTGGAGACGACGCGGACGTATGCCATGACGGACGGAACGGTCAGCGGCGTCTTTGCCAGCGAGGGCGATTCTGCCGACGGGATCAAGGAGCGATACGGCGCGCTGGTGTACATCGAGCCCATCAACCGGTTTACGCTGGATTGCAGCACGGAGAAGGCCTATAACTCCAGCGAAAACCGCTATATTCACATCGGCGAAACCGTGTATCTCTCCTGCACGAAGGACGGAAGCCACCAGGGGCGCGGCATGGTGACCGCCATCGACAAGGAGGACGAGAGCAAGTTCACCGTCGAGGTCACGGGCGGCGAGTTCTACATGGGCGAGACGGTCAACATCTTCCGCAGCGAGGATTACGCCAGCGCATCGCGCATTGGGCGCGGCACGGTCGGCAGGACGGCGCCGGTCGCCGTCACCGGCGAGGGCAGCGTGCTCAAGATGCACGTGCGCGCGGGCGACAAGGTCGAGCGCGGCGAGCTGCTCTTTGAGACCGTGACCGGCACGCTGGACGGACTCTATGCGCCGGACACGCAGGTCGTCGCCGACCGCGCGGGGGTGATCGCCTCCGTCGACGCCAGCAACGGCACGGCCGTGGAGAAGGGCGCAAAGATCGCGACCATCTACCCCGAGGACGACATCAAGGTCAAGATGGTCATTTCGGAGGCCGATTTGCAGGACGTGACCGTCGGCGCGCAGGCGGATATCGAGTTTAACTGGGATGCGGACAGCGGCAGGCGCTTTGCGGGCGTCGTCTCTTCCATTTCCTACATGAGCGAAAAGGCCGAGGAGGGCAGCGCCTCCTCCGGGGCGAATTATGTGGCCTATATCGATTTTGAGCCGGACGAGACCGTCCGCATCGGTATGACGGTCGTCGTTTACGTGCATTGATGTGCGAGAAAGGAAAAGTCATGAAGAAGATCATTTCTCTGCTGCTGGCGGCGCTGATGCTGCTGGCGGCGGCTTCCTGCGCGATGGCGGCGGGCAACGCGACCATCGCCGTGCAGGGGCAGAACGGCTTTGACGACTATATTTCCAGCATGTTCGTCTGGGACGGAAGGCTGCTGCTGGCGAGCTGGAACAAGATGTACACGTGGTCGCCGGAGAGCCCGGAGCTCGTCGAGGTCGAGGGCTATGAGCAGCTTCAGGAGCAGCTCTATGGCGACGGCTCCGCCGAGGAGATCGACGGGGAGACGGAAAACGGCTCCGCCGTCACCATCGGCGACACGCAGATTGAGCTGGAGGAGGGCGAGAGCATCTCGCTGGACAGCACGATTCTCACGATGGGCGACAAGCTCTATCGCATCGCGAACGTCTACGGCGAGCAGGGCGTCAGCCGCGTGCTGCTTGCCGAGATGGTCATCGCCGAAGACGGCGCGATCTCCTTCGGCGAGGTGATCGATTTGGGCGATCTGCTGCTGGAGGATTACGGCGGCGATTACTACGGCACCAAGTCGCTGATGACGCCCTGCTATGCCGGCGGGATCCTCTATGCGGTCAGCTACGGCGACAACGGGCGCGAGCTCGTCGCGCTGGATTTGGAAAACGAGACCTGCGATCCGCTGCCGCTGGATATCGAGGCGGATGTGAGCGGCCTCGCCCCGTTTACCGAGGGCAAGCTGCTGGTGGTCACCGTCGACTACACGCAGGATACGCCGTCGACGATGCTGATGGCCTACGACATCGAAGGCGAGGAGCTCACCGAGCTGGGCGAATTGCCGGCGGAGGGCTGGAACACGCCCGCGGGCATCGCCTTTGACGAGGCGCGCAGCAAGATCTATTACACGCTGGGCGGCAGCGTCTATCGCGCGGACGTGAGCGAGGACGGCGTGGGCACGCCGGAGGAGTTCGGCGATATGCCGCTGGAGGCCTACAGCGATACGGCCGCCGTGGTGCTGGGCGACCTGTATATTCTCTCGAGCTACGAGGGCGTCGTGGGCCGCGACGTGACGCTGGACAAGCTGCCGGAGCAGAAGCTCAAGATCAACAACAGCGGCTATCTAGACGGCATAAAGAGCGCGTATTATTCCTTTACCGACGCGCACCCGGAATACATGGTCTCCATCAGCGACAGCGGGGACACG
>JAUNPI010000032.1 GCA_030536875.1 Clostridia bacterium | reverse complement strand
GCACATGTCCTTGGAGAGGGACATTAAAAACTACTACTCTATAATACAAGGGAGCCAATCTGTTCGCCGAGTTGATGCGAGGCGGAATTTGCCAATTTGAACACCTCCGAAACGGTTAGAGATAGGGAAGAAGGGTATCTTGAATATGACGGGCAAAGGCGTAGGCAAGCAAAGGAGGAACAGCGTTGCCGACTTGATCATCCTGTGTCAACCATTTTGCTTTTCGAGTTAGATTTCCGAAGAAACGATAATCATCGTCAAAAGATTGCAGGCGGGCAGCCTCTCGAACGGTGAGACCGCGGTTCATGATGGGATGGATGAGATCGGTTCTAAAGTTACAGGTCACGGTTTTAGCCGGCTGCGCTAAATCGAGCTTGAAGGCATTTTGCTTTTTCGTGCGTATTTCCGGTGCCAAAACGGCATTCGAATGACCTTGCGGAATCAAAGCGTATCGATCTTGGATTTTTTTGGAATGCTTTGTCGCGCGGTGATTATAAACCATGCCCGGGTTACGGTTTCCAGCCCTCGCAATGCTGTAAGAGTTTTGGCCTGTCAAAGAGTTTGAGCATGCTTCTTCGCCTTCGCCTTGATCGATTGCCGGTAAACCGGAAAGCGCTTCCTCAACCGTGACATAGGGCAAGGAAGATGAGCTGAATAAATCAAGCTGACCGAGAGCTTTACCGTGTGTTGCTGGAGGAAAGCTGGGCGGGAACCTGTAATCGCGGCTGCCGATGAGGACGAAACGCAGACGTGTCTGAGGAACGCCGTAATCGGCGGCATTGACTAAGGCATAACGACAGGCATAACCGATTTCTTTAAATGCTGAGGTAATGGCTTCCAGAACGTTTCCGTTTTGCATGCTCATGATTCCGGGAACGTTTTCAAAAAAGATGACTTTAGGTTTTATTTCTTTTGCAATACGAACATATTCTTTAAATAATGTGTTGCGTGGGTCATCTGAAAAACGTTTCCCTGCAAGGCTAAAGCCTTGGCAGGGCGGGCCGCCTGTGATAACGTCGATATCTGTAGGATCACAGCCGGATGATTTGAGAAAATCCTCAGCGGATAGCTGTCTAATATCCCCCAGAATGAAGGAAACTTCAGGATGGTTAAAGAGAAAGGTGTGCCGTGCCTCTTCGTCAATATCATTAGCGACCATACACCGGAACCCTGCTTTTTTAAAGCCCTCGGTGATTCCGCCGGCACCTGAAAATAGATCTAGCGTGGTATACATGTTGATAGCTCCAACGTGTGATTGAATAGTTCATTACATTAATTAGTATAGCATAGAGGGACATAAATTGCAATGAATCGGATGTGCGGCGGGATATGGGCGCTTCATCAACATCAGCCCGAATCAATGTGCTTTGCGTATTGTGACATAGAGGCTGCGAGGGGTCAAACCTGGGAAGGAGGTAATCGGGACGAATATGAAAGCGGATATTGCGCTTTCAGCTGTATCCGGATAAAATAAAGATGAAATTTGGACAGAGAGGGGACTTTAAAGTGAAGCGAACCCTAATCATGTGGCTGACGCTGGTCACACTTGCGGCGGGCGCGCTCGCCGAGGTGATCCCGCCGGAGGGAACCGATGCGGATTTTCTGGAATTTACCGGGATTCAGGCGCGGAGCGCGGTCGTGCTCTGCCAGAGCCTGAGCGTGTGCGGTGAGAGAGAGGGACAGGTGATCGACACGCTGCGCTTCGGCGACCCGTTTGTGACCGATGAGGAGAGAGACGGCTGGACGCACTGCATCTATGCGGACGGATCGAGATCCGGCTGGGTGCGTTCTGACTATGTGCTGGTGGATCCCGCGTACTACGTCACCGAGACGCAGACGGCCGTCTATGCCTATGGGGATGCGGACGCCCCGCGCGTCGGCCTGCTGGACGGCGGCGAAAAGCTGCCGATCATCGCTGAGCAGAACGGCTATTTTGTCGTGAGCCTGCGCGGCGCATCCGGCTGGATTCCCGCAGCGGGCGCGCAGGGCGAGCCGGAGAGGGAATGATCCGTTTGAATGACAAGAGAGGACAGCGATCCATGAACAAAGCGACAGTCATCGGCGCGGGCCTTGCGGGCTGCGAGGCGGCGTGGCAGCTCGCCCGGCGCGGGATTCCCGTGACGCTGATCGAGATGAAACCCAAGGCGTACACGCCCGCGCATCACAGCCCGGGGTTTGCGGAGCTGGTGTGCTCCAACTCGCTGCGCAGCGACCAGCTGACCAACGCGGTCGGCCTGCTCAAGGAGGAGATGCGCCAGCTCGGCAGCCTGATCATGCGCTGCGCGGACGAGACGCGCGTGCCCGCGGGCGGCGCGCTGGCGGTCGACCGGCAGGCGTTTTCGGACAGCGTGACGCGCGCGGTGCGCGAGCATCCGCTCATCGAGGCGATCGTAGGCGAGGCTTGCGAGGTGCCGGAGCAAGACGCCGTCGTCGCGACGGGGCCGCTGACCAGCGAGGCGCTTTCGGCGAGCATTGCGGCGCTGCCGGGGCTTGAGACGCTCAACTTTTACGACGCCGCCGCGCCGATCGTCTCCGGCGAATCGCTCGATAGGACGAAGGTGTTCCGCCAAGGGCGCTACGGGCGGGGGGACGATTACCTCAACTGCCCGATGAATCGGGAGGAATACGAGGCGTTTTACCGCGCGCTGCTCGAGGCGGAAAAGGCGGAGGTTCACGGCTTTGACGGCACGCAGGTCTTCGAGGGCTGCATGCCCATCGAGGTGATGGCCGCGCGCGGCGAGATGGTGATGGCCTTTGGGCCGATGAAGCCGGTCGGCCTCGTCGACCCGCGGACGGGGCGCGAGCCCTATGCCGCCGTGCAGCTGCGCGCGGAGAACCGCGAGGGGACGATGTTCAACCTCGTCGGCTTCCAGACGCGGCTCAAATGGGGCGAGCAAAAGCGCGTCTTTTCCATGATCCCGGGGCTGGAGCACGCGGAATTTCTGCGCTACGGCGTGATGCACCGCAACACCTTCCTGCACTCGCCGGGCTTTCTCGACGAGACGTATCAGATGATCGCGCGCCCGGGCGTCTACTTCGCCGGGCAGATGACCGGCGTGGAGGGCTATGTGGAGAGCGCCTCCAGCGGCATGGTCGCGGGCATCTCGCTGGCGCGGCGGATGCTCGGTCTGCCCAAGGTGGACTTCACGCGGCGCACGGCGATCGGCGCGCTTGCCCATCACGTCGCGCATGCGGCGGGCGATTTCCAGCCGATGAACGCCAATTTCGGGCTGATCGAGCCGTTTGACCGGCGCATCCGCAACAAGCAGGAGCGCTACGGCGCCATTGCCGCGCGCGCTCTGGACACGATTGAGGCGCTGCGCAGCAATCCGCTCTCGTGCGACTTCGACGGGGAGACAGCCCGCTGACTGGCGTTAACTGCCCCTACCCAAACGGCGAAGGGCGTGTTATAATGATGGCGGTGCGCGAAGCAAGCGCGCAAGGAGGATGCTATGACACTGAAAGGCACAACGATATGCGCTGTGCGCAAGGACGGCAAGATCGCCGTCGCGGGCGACGGGCAGGTCACAATGGGCGAGAGCACCATTTTCAAGGCCACGGCGCAAAAGGTGAGAAGGATTTACGGCGGGAAGGTGGTCACGGGCTTTGCGGGCTCCGTGGCGGACGCTTTTGCGCTCTGCGAGCGCTTTGAGGCGAAGCTGGAGCAATACGGCGGCAATCTGGAGCGCGCGGCGGTGGAGCTGGCGCAGGAGTGGCGCGCGGACAAGGCGATGCGCAAGCTGGAGGCGATGCTCATCGTCGCCAGCGGGGAGACGATGCTCATCGTCTCGGGCACGGGCGAGGTCATCACGCCGGACGACGGCGTGGCGGCGGTCGGCTCCGGCGGCAACTACGCGATGGCGGCGGCGCGGGCGCTCGCCCAGAACACGAACCTCTCCGCGCACGAGATCGCGGAGAAGGCGCTGCACATCGCGGCGGACATCTGCGTGTTCACCAATCACAACGTCATCGTGGAAGACGCGTAAGAGGTGAGAATATGGAGCTGACACCCAAACAGATCGTGCGCGAGCTCGATCGCTACATCATCGGGCAGGACGAGGCCAAGCGGGCCGTCGCCGTGGCGCTGCGCAACCGCTATCGCCGCGCTCAGCTGCCCGCCGAAATCCGGGACGAGATCGTTCCCAAGAACATTCTGATGGTCGGCCCCACGGGCGTGGGCAAGACCGAGATCGCGCGCAGGCTGGCCAAGCTGGTCGACGCGCCGTTTGTCAAGGTCGAGGCGACGAAGTTCACCGAGGTCGGCTACGTGGGGCGCGATGTGGAGAGCATCATCCGCGACCTCGTGGAGGCGAGCGTGCGCATCTGCAAGGAGAATGCCCGCCAGAAGGTGAAGGCGCGCGCCGCGGTGCTGGCGGAGGAACGCCTTGTCGACATCATTCAGCACCCGAACCGCAAGCCGGTCAACCCGATCGACGTGCTGCTGGGCAACAAGCCCAAGGAGCCCGCGCTGCCCGAGAGCGAGCGCGCGCGCGTGGCCAAGCAGGCGGAGGAGCTGCGCGGGCAGCTGATGCGCGGCGAGCTGGAGAACCTCGAAATCGAAATCGAGGTCGAGGATTCGCCCAAGGACGTGGAGATCAACGGGGCGAGCGTCAATATCGGCTCGATGATGGGCGACATGCTGCCCAAGAAGACGAAGATGCGCCGCATGAAGGTTTGCGACGCGCGCCGCGTGCTCGTGGCGGAGGAGGAGAGCAAGCTCATCGACATGGACGCCGTGACCGAAGAGGCCGTGCGCCGGGCGGAGCAGGACGGCATCGTCTTCATCGACGAGATCGACAAGGTGGCCGGCCGCTCGACGAACGGCCCGGACGTCAGCCGCGAGGGCGTGCAGCGCGACATCCTGCCCATCGTCGAGGGCAGCACGGTCAACACGAAGTACGGCGTGGTGAAGACGGATTTCATGCTCTTCATCGCGGCGGGCGCTTTCCACGTGGCGAAGGTCACCGACCTGATCCCCGAGCTGCAGGGCCGCTTCCCCGTGCGCGTCAACTTAAAGCCGCTGACGCGGGAGGATTTCAAGGCGATCCTCAGCCAGACGGACAACGCGCTAACGCGCCAATACGAGGCGCTGCTCTCCGTCGATCACGTTCGCCTGCACTTTGAGGATTCCGCGCTGGACGCGCTCGCCGAGGCGGCCTATCAGGCCAACGAGACGGGCGAGGATATCGGCGCCCGGCGTCTGCATACGCTCTTTGAGCAGATGCTGGAGGACATCTCCTTCAACGCGGGCGGCGATATGCCGGATGTGGACGTCGTCATCAACGGCGACTATGTCGCCGAGCACCTGGGCAAAGAGGGAAAGAAGATGGACATCCATCGCTATATCCTCTGACGGCCGGGCTTTGGGCTCCCCCTTTTGAGGGGGAGTCTTTGCTTTTCGATGCTTTTTGTTTCCCAAGGCCAAAAGTTGAAAAAAAGTAGAGATTTTCACCGTATCGTTTCCCGTAGGAGGCGCGCCACATGAAATTATTGATCGTCGAGGATGAGCCGGATATTCTCAGCATGCTCCGAGATTATTTTGAGGCGGAGGGATACGGCGTGCTGTGCGCGGCGACGGGCGCTCAGGCCATTGCCGGCGCGCGCCATTCGCCGGATCTCATCCTGCTGGACGTGGGCTTGCCGGACATGGACGGGCTGAGCGTCTGCCGGGCGCTGCGGGATCACCTGCCCTGCCCGATCCTGTTTTTGACGGCGCGCGTCAGCGAGGCCGACAAGCTTCAGGGATTTGCGCCCGGCGGGGACGACTACGTCCTCAAGCCGTTCAGCCTGCGCGAGCTCGGCGCGCGCGTGCAGGCGCACCTGCGAAGGGAAGAGCGCGCCCACCACAGAACGCAGATTCGCTTTGACCGAGAGCTGGTTATCGATTACGGCCGGCGGGTGCTGTATGTGCGCGGCCAAAGCGTGCAGCTGCCCAAAAAGGAGTTTGACATCGTGGCGCTGCTTTCCACCCATCCCGGGCAGGTGTTTGACAGGGAGCGCATCTACGAGCATGTCTGGGGATTGGACGGCGCAGGCGACAGCGCGACCGTCTCCGAACACGTGCGCAGGATTCGCATGAAGCTCGACGCGGCGGGCTGTGCGCCGGTGATCGAGACCGTTTGGGGAGTGGGCTACCGATGGGCGAAGCGATAAGCAAAACGATGAACAAAACGGGACGCGTGGGCCGGCTTCTGTCGAGGCTGCCGCTCAGGCGTGCGCTGGTCGCGTATGTGACCGCATATCTGCTGCTTGCGCTGCTGCTGATCGCGTGTACGGTGTCCCTCTGCGAACGGGTTCGGGAATATGCGGTTTACAACGCCACGGCGGAGGTCATTGGGGAGGACGGCAGGGTGGTTCGCATCTCCTGCGCGCTGATCAACGCCGCCGTGGTCGCGGAGGTAAACGGGAACGCGGAATACCGCCTTGTGCTCAGGACGGAGGATGAGCCGCTGTATACGCTCTGCGGCGTGGCGGAGATGCTCTGCATCGTCGTGTGGCCCCTCGTGTGCCTCTCGCTGGCGGCGCGCGGATTTTACCGGCGCAAGCTGCGCGTGCCGCTTGGCGTGCTCAGGGACGCGGCACAGCGCATCGGGCGGAACGACCTCGATTTCACCATCGATTACGACGCGCCGGACGAGCTGGGGCGGCTGTGCGGAGAATTTGAACAGATGCGCAGGGGTGTGCTCGCCCACGAGCGCGGGCTTTGGCGCGCGATGGAGGAGAGGCAAAGGCAGACGGACGCGCTGACGCACGATTTGCGCACGCCGCTGACCGTGCTCAAGGGGCAGACGGAGATGCTCGAGGCGGCGGCGGGGACGGACAGGACGAAGGACATGCTGCGCACGATGCATGGGCACATTTTGAGGATGGAGCGCTATGTCGCGGGGCTGAGCGAGATGCGGCGCTTGGAGGACGCGGCCGCGCAGCGGGAGGCGGTGAGCGCGGCGGAGCTGCTTACCTCGCTGCGGGAAACGGGCGAGGCGTTGGCGCGAGAGTGGGGCAAGGCGTTTGAGCTGGAGGATGCCGGTCTGCCTCAGACGCTGTTTGCCGACGCGCAGATCGTGCAGCGGGTGTTTGACAACCTGACCGGCAACGCCGTGCGCTATGCGCGACGGCATGTCGCCGCTTCATTGCGTGTCGCGGAGGGAAACCTTGTGCTCACCGTGCGCGACGACGGGCCGGGCTTTTCGCAGGAGGCGCTGCTGCATGCGACATCCCCCTTCTGGAGCGAGGAGAAGACGGGGAAACAGGGACATCTGGGGCTTGGGCTGAACATCGCGTCGCTGCTGTGCGAGCGCTGCGGCGGGACGCTTGCGCTTTTCAACGAGCCCGAGGGCGGCACGCGGGTGAGAGCCGGCTTGGGCTGCGCCCTGACCGGCGCGCAGACCGCAGAGAGCGGGGCGGCGGCCCGGAAAGCCGGGAACGAAAAGCGTCTGTAACGTCCTCGAAGCCGAACGGTTTTGCGCCGGTTTGGCCGGCTTGACCGGCTTTTTTGGAAGAAAGTTGAAGATTGGCTGCTATCCTCTTTCCAAGCGAAAGGGGATTTTTTGCATGAGGACGATCTATGTGCTGCTCTCGCGCTCCAAGACGCTGCTCTCCCGCGCCGTGTCGCTGGCGACGGGCGACGCCTATACGCATTGCTCGATCGCCTTTGACGCCCGGCTCACAACGCTGTGCAGCATGGCGCGGTTTGACGCGCGGTTTCCTCTTCCGGCGGGGCTTGTGGGCGAGTCGCCGGAGGCGGGCTATTTCGGCGCGCATCCGGACGTGTGCTGCGCGCTCTACGCGCTGGAGGTTTCGGACACCGCCTATGGCCGTGCGCGCGCATGTGTTCGGGCGATGCTTCTGCGCCAGAGGGAAACGAGAAACCGCGCCTATCGCTACAGCGTGCTGGGGCTGCTTGCCTGCCGGCTTGGGATCGCGTGGACGCGGCCCGGGCGCCTCTTCTGCTCCCAATTGGTGGGCAAAGTGCTCGAGGAGAGCGGCGCGTTGGCGCTGCCCAAGGAGCCTTCCCTGCTGCGCCCGCAGGACTTTGCCGCCATGCCGCGGCTGCGCCTGTGCTTTTGCGGGCGAATGGGCGAGCTTTCGCGCGGAGGGTTGACAGCGCCGGGCAAAGCGAGTATGATCAAATGCAGTTCATAAGGAATGCGAAAGGGGAAGAACCCATGATCTGCAGGACGGACAAGCTCGGCGCGCTCGCGCCCTATCGCTATGTGGTGGTGCTCTCGCGCATGGACGACGGAAGGATTCTGCTCAGCCGGCACAGGGAGCGCGCGACGTGGGAGACGCAGGGCGGGCATATCGAGCTGGGCGAGACGCCGATGCAGGCCGCGCGCCGCGAGCTCTATGAGGAATCCGGCGCGGCGGATTATGACATCCGGCCGCTGTTTGACTATTGGGCAGGGGACGAGCGGACGGGCCGGGGCGCGAGCGGCGTGGTCTATGCGGCCGAGATCCGCGCGCTCGGGGCGCTGCCGGAAAGCGAGATGGCGGAAACCCGCGCGTTTGACGCGCTGCCGGAAAACCTCACCTATCCGGCGATCACGCCCGTGCTCTTTGCGCGGGAACAGGAGGAGCGGGGGATGCTTCAGGTGCTGATCGGCACGACGAACCCCTCCAAGGTGCTCTTTTTTGAAACGCTGTTGGAGGGGCTGCCGGTGCGCTGCGTGACGCTGCGCGATCTGGACGTCGACTGGGAGCCGGAGGAATGCGGGCGCACGCCGGAGGAGAACGCCGTCATCAAGGCGCGGTTCTACGGGCGGTATGCGCCCGCGGTCATCTGCGCGGATTCCGGGCTGTATTTTGACGCGCTGGAGCTCGATGATCCGCGCCAGCCGGGGCTGCACGTGCGCACGCCGGGAGGCTGCGCGCGGCTTGACGACGAGCAGATGCGCGCCTATTATGCCGCGCTCGTGCATGAGCTGGGCGGGCGAGCCGTGGCGTATTATCTCGACGGCTCCGCCGTGCATTGCGCCGGAGGGGATTTCGGCTTTCAGGCGACGCGCGAGGAGGCGCGGGAGCGCGCGTTCGTGATGCTGGATCATCCCTGCTGCGATGCGCCGCCGCGCGAGGGCTGGCCGCTGGACAGCCTCTCGCAGGATATGGAGGGCGTCGGCTTTCTGGAGCCCAACCGGGGATGCATCCCGCAGATGAAGCTCGCGTACAGGGAAAGGCTCAGGGGGTTTTTGATCGCAAAGCTGGGGCTATGAGCAAGCAGCTGTTCAGACGCGTTCCGAACAGCTGCTTCTTTGACTGTGTTTCTTTGACTGCGCTTATGCCCCCATCTTTTCGACGTATTCCTCCAAACACCAGTTGTTGTACGTCATGATCTGCGCGGCCTCGGTGCCGACATAGCGGAAATGCCACGACTCGGCCAGAAAGCCCGTGATCTTCTCCTTGTCCTTGGTGAAGCGGACGATAAAGCCGTACTCGTAGCAGTGCTCATGGAGCCATTTTTGCTGCTCGGTGCCGGTGAAGCTGACGCCGGGGACGGTGATGTCGAAGGCGAGGCCGGTCATGTGTTCGCTTGTCCCCGCGGGAGCGACGGTTTGGTAGGTGGCCGACAGGCAGCGCTCGCGGGACCAGCTTGGGTTGTTCTTCTGATATTTGCTGACGGATTGATCGACGAGGCTCTGCTGTTCGCTGTATCCGCGATAAGCGGAGGAAACCTGCCAATTGTCCACGCCGTCGGCGATCGCATCTTCGAGCATGCGCAGCAGGGCCTCGGTCGCCGTGCGGTTTGCTCTCGTGCCCTCATATTTGACCTTGAGCACGCTGGAGGGGATGATGTCGGCGATGGCGACGAGATCGGTGGGCACGTAGTTCTGATCCAGCTTGTTGTCGCGGTTGACGAGCAGAAGATAATCCATCTCCGGCGCCTCGTCGGCGGAGAGCGCCTGGCCGCTAAAGAGCGTGCGCTGTGTCTGCGTGCCCGCGATGCCGTCGGCGCTCAGGCCGTTGACGGCCTGGAAGAGGACGACCGCATCCTGCGTATTTTGGCCAAAGTCGCCGTCCGCCGCGCCGGAGAGGTAGCCCAGCTCGATCAGCGCCTGCTGAAGGCGCGTCACCTGCGCGCCCTTGGAGCCCTTTTTCAGCGTCGTGTAGCTTTCGGATGCCGGCGCAGAGGTGGGCTCCGGCGTCGAAGCGGAGGCAGTCGAGGGAAGGACCGTGGGCTCGGGCGTCGGCGTCTCGGGAATCAGCTCCGCGCCGCCAAAGCCGTATTGCGCGCCGAAGGGCGCATAGAGCGGCGGCGTCGGCGTGATGGTCGGCTCGGGGGAGGGCATGGGTTCGCCGGCCGGCTCCGATTCGCCGGAGGACGAGCCCTGCGCGCCGGAGAGAAGCTCCGGATCCGGCTTGGGCATCAGCGAGGTCAGCGCGACGCAGACCGCGACGACCGCCGCGACGCCGAGCGCGGCGAGAAGCACGCGCACGAGCGCCCGGCGTCGGGCTCTTTTCTTCCTTCGGATGGCGCTCTTTTGTGTGCTGTTCCGCTCAAGCGGGCGGGTGGAAAGGCTCGGCATGGTTCCTTCTCGATGCTGCTTAATAGATCCAATCGCCTGCGGCGAGCAGCTCGCCTGCCCAGCGGCGGAGGGTATCCGTCGCCGCGTCCAGCTGAGCGCGGTCCGTCACGGCGCCGTCGCCGCGGGCAATGGCCTCGGCAATGGCGTCGTTAATCCACTGGCCATAGTGCAGCGTGTCCTTGTAGTTTTCGATGGTGAGCACCCAATCCTCCCGCGCGGCAAAGTCGTAGATTGTCACGTTGTCATAGGCGCTGAGCGCGTCATAGCACACGCCCCGCAGCGTGAGCATGGCCTCCAGCGTTCCGCGGCTGGCCATGTTGGACCATTCGGCGGCGGAATAGGGCGGGAAGAAGATATCAAACTGCGTTTGAGGGTGCTCTTCGATGTAGGGAATCAGATGAGCGGCCAAATTCTGGCGGGCGATCTCCGTGTGGCTGTCGGCGGGGAGGACGCTTTCGGGCTGGGCAAAGAGCGCGCTGTAGAGCATCGCATAGCCGTATTCGTCCTGGCCTGCCCAACAGTACATGCTGTCCCGGATGGAATCGTCCTGCCGCTGGCCCCATGTGCGCAGGCAGCGCGGCAGAAAGCTGCCGAGCACCGAACGGTTGAGCCAATATTGGACGTCGTTGAGAAGGCTGTCGTCGTAGAGGTACATCGGCACGTCGCTGCCGGTCTGGTCGAGCTTGGCGATAAAGGAATAGACGTCGAGCCCGTAGACCACATGCGTGACCTCGTGTGTCCGAAAGGCCAAATTCATCAGCAAGGCGTGGTTATAGGCCGTTCCGGCGGAGGTGCTCAGCTTGATGTGACGCCCGCCGAAGAGGCTGTCCAGCTGAGAAGGACGGAAATTCTCGGTCACGGAGGTGCCGACAATCACCCCGTCGTAATCGTATTGGCGGACGATGCCCGCGTTGGCATAGACCTGTGTGGTTTTGTCGATGGGGGGCACATAGCGCGTCGCCAGACGGTAGATCTGGAACGGATCGACGAAGACGACAAGCGCGCAGAGAAGGAGGATGGCGCAGATCAGCGCGCCGAGCGTCAGGCGCGCCCAAGTTGCTTTTTTCATCTTGCCTCACAATGCTCAGAAGTTGAAGTAGAGGAATACGCTGACGTTGGAGAGCGAGAGCGTGCAGTAGAGGATCAGCAGCACGGTGGAGCACGCGTTCAGGAGCGTGGGCTTAAAATCCATCGCCTTTTCATAGGTGTTGCGCATGCCCAAGCAGGCAAACAGCGAGAGCGCATACCAGACGAGCATATACAGCGCGTTGTAGCCGGGATGGAAGCCGCCGGGCAGGGCAAAGGCGGAGGTGATCCCCTCCCGCAGCGCGCCGAAGTTCATCATGAACATCGATTTGACGATGGCAAGCGCATCGGCCATGCTCGCGGCGCGGAAGAAGACCCACGCCACGACGACAAAGCCAAAGGTGATCATCCATTGCAGAGCGGGATGCAGGGCGTCATAGCGTTTGCGCGTGAGGCGATAGAGCACGCTCATCGCGCCGTGCATGAGCCCCCAGAGCAGGAACAGCCAGCCCGCGCCGTGCCATAGCCCGCTGACGAGGAAGACGATCATCAGGTTGACGCACGTGCGCGCCATGCCCTTGCGGCTGCCGCCGAGGGGAAAATAGATGTATGTGGTCAGAAAGCGGGAGAGCGTCACATGCCAGCGCTGCCAGAATTCACGGATGTTCATGCTCTTGTAAGGCGAGTTGAAATTGATGGGCAGCTTGATGTTGAACATGAGGCCGACGCCGGTCGCCATATCGCAGTAGCCGGAAAAGTCAAAATACAGCTGGAACGTGTAGCCGACGGCGACAAACCAGGCTTCCGCCGTGTTGAGCGTCTGCGCGGCGGCAAAGCCCGCATCCACGGCGCCGGCAAACGTGTCGGCGACGACCACCTTTTTAAACAGGCCGAGCGCAAAGGCGTAGAGACCGGGGGCGAAGTTGTCGAAGTTCAGCCTTCTGTTCTTGGGGGCGGCGAACTGCGGAACGATCTCGCTGTGGAGCACGATGGGCCCGGCAATCAGCTGAGGGAAGAACGTCACAAACAGCGCATAGTCCAGCATGTTGTAGCGCGGAACGGTTTTGCGGTAGCTGTCGATGACGTAGGAGAGCTGCTGGAAGGTGAAAAACGAAATGCCGAGGGGCAGAGCGACGCGGTTGAGCGCCAGAGAGAGACCGAACGCGCTGTTCATGTTCTCAAAGAAGAAGTCGTGATACTTGAAGTAAAAGAGCACGCCGAGGTTGGCAAACAGCCCCAGCAGCATGAGCGGCAGGCGCACGGCCTTTCTCTCGCTGCCGAGCATCAGCTGGCTGAGCGCGTAGTTGACGAGGATGCTTCCTGCGATAATGGGCACGTAGCTGGGGTTGTTGTAGCCGTAAAAGACGAAGGAGGCCAGAACGAGGAACGCCTTGTTGAGAGGCAGGCGCTCGGGCAGGCGGCCCAACAGGAAATAGACGATGAGCACGAGCGGCAGAAAGGCGAGCAGAAAGACGTAGGAATTGAACAGCATGTCGCAAATCTCCTTTGGGCTTAAAAGGTGAAGGAATCGGGCCACGTTCCGGCGCTTACGATCTGCATGACGCCCGCGCGAATGACGGCGTCGTTGGCCTGTGCGGAGGCGACGTCGGTCACGCGGTGCTCGTCGCGGCTGATGGCCTCGGCCATCGCCGCGTTGATCCAAGGGCCGTAGTGCGAGGCGTCGATATAGTTGTCCAGATCGGTAATCCAGTCCGTTTGGGCTTGAAAGTCGTAGATCTTCACATTGTCGTAGGGCAAAAGCGCTTTGACGATGGCCTCTTTTTGATTGAGGTGATCGTTCAGCGTGCCGGAGCGGTAAAAGCCGTACCACATCGCCAGCGAATAAGGCGGAAAAAAGAAGAGAAACTCGGTGTCCGGATGCGCCTGAATAAAAGGCAGGACGTTGTTTGTGACGTTGAGCATGGTCTGCTGAGACATCTGCGGGTCGTCTTGAGCCGGCTCCTGCTCAAAAATCTCGCCTGTGATCGTCGTATCGGCGAGCGCGGCTTCCCTGCCGTAGGGATAAAGGTCGCCCCACGTGTACATCGTGTCCCTCAGATCGGGATCGCGCTTCCCCCAGGCGGCGAGGCAGCGGGGAATATAGCGCAGCCAAACGCTCTGGTTGAACCAATACCGCACGTCGTTGAACAGCTTGTCGTCATAGAGATAGTCCGGCATTTCGCACTTGGGCGTCAGATAAAAGTAGGTATACAGCTCCACGTCGATGCCGTAGAGCACGCGGCGCACGTCATGGGTGGCAAACGCCATGTCCATCATCTGCTTGTGGTTGTAGGGCGAACCGGCGTTGATGGGCAGCTTGACAAACTGCCCGCCGAAGAGGCTGTCCAATTGGCTGGGCGTGAAGTTTTCGGTCATGGAGGAGCCGATGACGATGCTGTCGTAAGCGTAGGATTTGGCAATGCCGGCGTTGGAATAGATCTGCGTGCCGTTTGTGATGGGCGGCGTAAAGGCCGTGGCCTGATGATAGATTTCAAACGGATCGATTGCGGCGACCACGCCGATGATCAGCGCGATGGCGCCGAGCAGCATGGACAGGGAAAGCGCGACCCATTGCTTTCGGGACATGAAGGCGCTCCTTTCGGGAAGATTAGCGGCCGGCGGTGCGGCGGGCGAGAAGGCCGAAGACGCACAGCGGGGCGAGCATCGGCGTGGAGAGAAAGAAACGGAAATCCGTCGGGCTGGAGAGCACCAGAGCGGTTGCCAGATCATAAGCGATGAGCATGGCGGGCAGAAGCAGCGCGCTGGCAGGCCGCCCCTGTGAAAGCAGCGCGCAGGCAAGCATCACCGTCAGAAGAGCAAAGCCCGGACACCACGACAGCCAGGAGAGCGCGGGCTTGGAAAAGAGACGGCAGAGCCCGCCCAAGAGATATTGAAGCGGGGCGAAGCCGCCCGGCTCATAGCGGAAGCTGAAAACAAATTCCTGACTGGTGTAAGGCGAAAGCCGCCAATACGCCTCGCCGAAGGGAAGAAGCGGAAGCTGCCAGAGGCCGGCAAGCGCATCGAGCGCCAGCTGAGGCTCTTTGGCCGCGGCGCGCAGGGCCATCGCCGAGACCTGAGAAAGCGTCTTATCCGATAAATCGGGCGAGGAGACATACCATTTGATTTCATTCCAATCGCCGCAGGCATCCAGCTGGGCAAAGGTCTCCTGCGGCGCAAAGCGGGTGAGGAAGGCGACCGTCTCCTCATCGAGCGCGTTCGGCGCTTCGGCAAAGATGTGAGAGAGGATGACCATCGGCACGCCAAACGTTTCGCTCAGCGAGGCTTGAGAGCGCTGAACGCTCAGCGCGCTGTAGAGCGGCCCCTTTATGCCCAAAACCAGCAGGAGCGCGGCGAGAGAGACGGTAAAAATCCGCTTAAACGCCTTGGGAAAGCTGACGAACAGCCAAACCACGGCGGGAAGCGTCATGGCCGGGCCGTTATGCCGCATGATCGAGGTCAACGCAAGGGTGAGCGCCAGTGCGGCCAGATGCGCGCGCCGGCGCAGCCACATGCCCTGCGAGAGATGGATTTCCAGCATCTGTGTCCCGAGCAGCAGCGCGCAGATGGCGAAGGCGCAATCCTTCCAGATAAAGGTCATCGTGTTGCAGATGGCGGGGCTCAGGCTGAGATACGCTGCGGTCAGAACGCACAGCGGACGGGGAAAGCGCCAGCGGCGCAGCACCGCCGTGACATAGCCTACGGCCGCGGCATAGGCGGCCATCTGCACGAGCAGCACAAATGCGGGATGATCGACGATGTGAATGAGCAGGCAAAGGATCATCGAGTGCAGCGCGGGGTGCCAATCGTCGAAGCGCAGCTGATGCGCCTGTTCCCATTGCATGAGCGTATCGGAGGAGACGCCGCCGGGATAATAGGCCACCCAGTAGCAGAGCATGGAGAGCAGACAGAGCCCCGCGCCAAAGCAAAAGGCGCGCGGGGCGAGCTTGTCAGGCTGGGCGGGGATGCGAAGCCCCGCCCCATACAGGAGGCGCGCGCCCCACGCGATCAGCGCAAAAAACGCCGCGACGATCATGGCGAAAACGAGCGGAGAGAGGATAGCGCGAATGGAGAGCAGCAAAACAATCGCGCAGTAAAGCGCCACGAGCAGGGCGATGAGGGCGCTGCCCGCCGTTTTCAGCGGGCGCAGGGCGGATGCATTCATGCGGCTAAACCTCGTGATGGGCGGCGGCGGGCTCAGCGCCGCGCCAAGTGGCGATAAAAGAAGCTGGAATCGACATCTTCACAGATGAAGTTAAACGTGTCCGCGTCCTCGCAGAGCACCGTTTTGTAGGGGTCGGAGTACATGAAGTTTGTGCCGGCGAGCTTCACTTTGTATGCGCCGCGTTCAAACTCCAGCAGGGGTGTGACGCTGCCGATGAGCAGCAAAAGCGCGAGTACGCCTGCCGCATAGCGGTCCTGCTTTCTGGAGCGCGCGTCCAGCAGGAAACGAATGGAGCAGACGCACAGAAGCGTCAGGCTGGGGATGGAGACGCGCATGCCAAAGTCGGCCTTAAAGCCGATGCGGAACAGCGGGGCGAGGACCGGCACGGCCACGGAGGCGATGAACAGCGGCTCCCGGCGAAAACGCGAGCCCAGCACGAGCGCGAGCGCGCCAAATTCGATCAGCTCAAAGAGCAGCAGGCGGAAAAACGCCGTGCGGAGCGAAAACGCATGCAGCAGCGGTTCAAAGCGAAAAGGGGCTTCGCTCGAAGCTTGGTTGGAGGCAAAATAGGGCAGGAAGATGGGCAGAACGGCGGCGCAGGCGAGCAGGTTGGGGGCGCTCAGACAGCGGCGAAAAAAGGCGCGCGTTCCGCGGGACACCCCCTGCGCGCGGATTTCGCGCGCGAGCAAACACACGGCCAACGACACCATGCAGACGAACAGGCCGATGAACGGAAAGGGGGCAAAGGGCAGAGCGGCGAGGCCGACGAGCGCGTAAACGCCGATCTCCCACGGAGAGGAAAGAAGCAGCAGCATGGCCAGCCACGCCGGAACGGCCTGATTGTACACCCAGAACAGGCAGGTTGTGTTGGAAGAGAACTGATATGTGCCCGCCCACCACTCAATCTGGTTATTCCAGTCATCAATGAAGCCCGCCATCAGCGCGTCCATGCCGGAAAACATGACGAAGATCAGGAGAGAAAGACAGGCGGGGAGCAGCGTTTGGGCGCGGACAAGCCGAAGCAAAAACAAAAAGATCAGGACGAGAAACCACACGGTCTGCAAAAAGAGCGCCGCGTTGGCCGCCGCCCAGCAAGCGCCCTCGCCCAGAAGCGCGGAGGCGGCTTTGCCCACGAATGAGGGAATCAGCCAATAGGCGATGTAATAGGTGAGCGCGTAGGATGTCCCCTCAAAGCGAACGGGCCACGGATGCTCAAGCAGATCATGCAGGATGGCGTTGCGCCCGTAATGATCCTCGTTTTGATAGAACATGCCGCCGATGCCGGAGAAAAACGTCCACACAAGCGCGCAGGCGACGACCGCCAGAAGCGCCCAGCGGGAGAGCGAGAACGAATCGTCCTGCTCGCCGAAGAGATTGGCGCGTTCGGCCTTTGGGCGGCGCATGGCCGACACAAAGGCGGCCAGGAGCGCGGCCGCCGCGGGCAGCGCGAAGACGGGGCGCACCCACGTCAGCAAAAAGACGATCGAGGGCAGCAGGAGCGTCGCAAACGCCGCGCCGCGCAAGAAACGCCTAGAGAGGGTGATCACGGACGGATGCCTCCTGTCAGAGCCCGAAGAATCAGGCGGTTTTCTCCTCATGATAGCTTTTTTCGGTGTTCACATTCCAGATGGCAGACTTATCCGTCCTTCCCTCCCGAATGCAGCGAACGGCCTCGAAGGCCGTGACCATCGAGTGATCCATGTTGTTATAGCGATGCTGCCCGTTTCGGCCGATACAGTAAAGGTTGCCGATGCCGTCGAGATAGGCGCGCAGCTCTTCCATGCGCGCATACGTGTCAAAGTATGCGGGATAGGCTTTTTTGACGCGCTCAACATGGAAATCGTCCGGCTGGGTCGCCTCGTCGAGCACGCCCATGCCGATCAGCTCGCCGACGGCGCGCGCGACCCATTCTTCGTCGCTCATGCGCCACATGGCGTCGCCCTCCGCGCAAAAATATTCAAGCCCCATCCAAACGGTATGCTCGGGATCGCGCACCATATAGGGCGACCAATTGTTGAACAGCTGGATGCGCCCCATCGTCACGCCGGGATCCTGCACGTAAATCCAACAGTCGGGCACGAGGCCGCCGAGCGTCTTGAGCTTGGTCCTGTTGCGGATGGCGAGATGGCTGACCTGAAGGCCGACGGTTACAAAGTCCCGGTAGGGCAGCCCCTCGGCGATTTCGCGAGCGTACTGCGGGGCTGTGGGGATGCCGCGCACCAGATCCTTGACGGGCATCGAACTGACGACGATATCCGCGGGAAGAGAGCGGGGTTTCCCGCCCTGCATGAACTCCACGGCGGCGATTCGGTCGCCGTCCATTTGAAAGCCGTTGACGCATGCGCCCATGAGGAATTCTCCTCCGCGCGCGGCGATGCGCCGGGCGACGGATTCCCAGAGCTGGCCCGGCCCATATTTGGGGTAGAGGAAGGACTCGATGAGCGAGGTCTCCACCTCGCCCTTCCCTCCGGAGAGCTTGCGGAGCATATCCTTTATAATGGCGCGAATGGACAGGCCCTTGACGCGCTGCGCGCCCCAGTCCGCGGAAATTTCGCTCGGATGGCGGCCCCAGAGCTTTTCGGTATAGCCCTCAAAGAACATGGAATACAGCGTTCTGCCGAAGCGGTTTACATAAAAATTCTCGAGCGAATCCTCCGGAAGCTTGTGTGCGCAGGCGGCTACATAGCTCATTCCGGCGCGCACGGTGGCGGGAAGGCCCATGTTGCGCAGCGTGGACGCGTTCATGCGGACGGGATAATCGAAAAACCTGCGGCGGTAATAGATTCGGGACACACGCCGGCGCGAGAGCATGACCTCGTCGCTCGTTTCGGGATCGGGCCCGCCCTTAGCGAGCGAAACGCTCTGCCCGAGCAGGCGGTCGTCCATCGCGGGCGCGCCCTGCGTGGGAAAGATGTCCGACCACCACGCCGTCACCCGGTCATCCTTTGAAAAAAAGCGGTGGCCGCCAATGTCCATCCGGTTGCCGTTATGGCGCACGGTGCGGGAGATGCCGCCGATTTGTTCGCTTTCCTCCAGAAGAATCACGCGGTATGCGCCGGGCTCGCGCAGCAGCTCGTAGGCAGCGGTCAGACCGGCGGGGCCTGCGCCGATGATAACGACGTTTTTCATGGAAGACAATCTCCTTTGATATGACCGGCGATGGGCCGGAAAAGATGGAGGACGATGCTCAAAACACATATGCCTTTTCCATTATACCATGCCATGCCGAACACCGCATCTGTTTGAAAAGAAAAAAAATCGAGGGACGACAAACTCCGAACGCATGCGCGTGAAAGCGCATAAACAATCACTTTATTATACACTATCGACAGGCCCATTGCAAGCAAGCGCCCCTTTGGCTTGCAAGCCAAAGGGGCGAAAGAAGGCGCAATCAGCCCACGTTATCCGCTCCGGGAAGAAGCAATCGGGGCTCGGACGTCGGCTCGGGCGTCAGCAAAAGCGCGGGCTCGGGCGTGGTTGGCACGAGCAGAACGGGGGAGGGCTCCGCCGTGGGCGCAGGCGTGGGGCTGGGCTCCGGCGTGGGATCGACGGCGGAGGAGAAGAGCAGGGACTGGGTCTGCTTGCCCGCCGCGCCGTCGACGCTCAGCCCATAGTCGCGCTGGAATGCCTCGACCGCGGCGATGGTGCCGCCGTAGTAGCCGCCCGTGATCGAGCCGGAATAGTAGCCCAGCTCGCGAAGGCGCATTTGCAGCATGTAGACATCCTCGCCCTCCTTGCCGCGCGAAAGCGTCCGGTATTCCGTGGGCCAGTTTTCGCGGGAATAGGTCGGCGTGGGCGTCGGCTCGGGAAGGGGGTTTTCGCGCAGCGTCGTGCGGTTGAGCGTGCGGCGAAGGGTCATCGTGTGTTCGGGGTCATATTCGCCCTCGAAGACGGTGATGATCGTTCCGGCCTCGCAGTTGTCGTAGATCCACTTGGCATCCGAGACATACAGGCGCACACAGCCGTGGGAGGCGCGCGTGCCCAAGGCCTCAAAGCTCTTGACGGACAGCGTGCTCTCGTCCGGGGCGGAATAGAGCACCGAGTGGAACGCGTTGGCGGAGTCGATGCGCGTCAGATATTGGGCGTGGGAATCCCACGTGGGGAAATAGCCCCAGCGCGCGCGCTTCTTGGGCATGATGGTCGTGCCCAAGGGCGTGGGGTTGCTCTCCGTGCCCGTGGAGCAGATCATCTCCCGGACGAGCACCGTGTATTCGCCGTTTTCGTCATAGGTGTAGGCGCTGGTGATTTGGTTGGTGACGTCGACCATCAGCGTGTATTTGGCCGGCTGCGGGGTGGGCGAGGGGCGGGGCGTCGCGCCGGCGGGAACGGCCGAGTCGGAGAAGAGGGCCTCCTGCGTCTCGCGCCCGGCGATGCCGTCCGAGGTCAGGCCGTTGTGCGCCTGGAAAGCGCGGACGGCGCTCTGCGTGACCTTGTAATAGCCGCCGGAGACCTTCGCCTCGTAGAAGCCCAGCTCGGCAAGGCGCGTCTGCAGCGCGCTGACCAGATCGCCGGAGTCGCCGTAGGCCAGCTTGCGCGTGTAGGTGAACGGCGCGGGGGTGGGCGTGGGCGTCAGCTCGGGCACGGGGGAAGGCGTGGCATAGGGTGTTGAGCCGTCGCGCGCGATGGCGGCGGGGGAAAAGAGGACGATCCACGTCGCCGCGTCGAGCTTGCCCGTCTGCGGCATGTTGTTGTACTTTTGAAAGCGGCGGACGGCGCTCTGCGTGCCCTCGAGAAAATCGCCGGAGCACTTGCCGTGATAATAGCCCAAATCCGTGAGCAGCTCCTGCGCGGCGAGCACGCTGTCGCCGGAATCGCCGTATTGCAGCGTCTTGTCCGGCGGCGGGAGCGGCGTTGCGGTCGGCGCGGGGGATGCGGTGGGGGCAGGCGTCGCGGACGGCGTGGGGGAAACCGGGGCTTCCTCGGGCGCTTCCAAGAAGAGCGCCGTTTCAGGCTCCTCCTGCGTTACGGGCACAAAGTCGATCTCGCCGTCGTCGCCGAGAAGGACCTGCCCTTTTTCATCCTCCCAGAGGATGGTTTCCGCCGGGCAGACGGCGGGAAAGAGCAAAAAGAGAGACAAAAGAAGCAGGGAAATGCGTTTCATGGGGCCTCCATATGCGCGCGCGGTTTGGCGGTAAGAAGATGTAGAGACACCCCTATGATAGCATATGCGCGCGCAAACCGCAAGAAATCAAAAAATAACAGCCGCGGCTCCAAAGGCCGCGGCTGTCACAAAGAAGGAAGAAAGAATGAAGAAGAATAGGGCTGAATCATTGGGGCGACGAACGGATTATTTGCTGTCCGTCGTCTCGACCTCGGTCGGCTGCGGGATGACGATCTCCAGCGTCACTTCCTTGCCGTTGCGGTCGACTTTCATGGTGACCGTATCGCCCGGCGTCTGCTCGGCCTTGATGGCGTTGAGGGAATCGGCGTCGGTGACCTCTTTGCCCGCAAACTCGACGATGATGTCGCCGCGGGTCAGGCCGGCGCGCTCAGCCGCGCTCATCGAGGAGACTTCGCTGACATAGACGCCCACCGGCATGGAATAGCGCTCGGCAAGCTCCTCGGTCACGTTCTGGATGGTGATGCCCAGCATGATCTGGCTGCCCTTGGTCTGCGCCTGCACGGACTCGGGATCGTTGATCATGGATTCGACGAGTTCCTTGATGTTGTTGACCGGAATCGCATAGCCGATGCCCTCGATGGACACGGAGGAGGACTTGGCGTAGACCACGCCGATCACGTTGCCGTATTCGTCAAACAGCGCGCCGCCGGAGTTGCCGGGGTTGATCGCCGCGTCGGTCTGGATGGCGTTGATGGTCACGTCGTCGATCGTGAGCTCATGCTCGGTGGCGGAGATGACGCCCGCGGTCACGGAGCCGTGAACCTGTCCCATCGGGTTGCCGATGACGACTGCCGGCTCGCCCAGCTCGATGGCGTCGCTGTCGCCGAAGGAGGCCGGGTTCAGGCCCGTGGCGTCGATCTTGAGCACGGCGATGTCGTTGCTCTCGGAGGAGCCGATCAGCGTCGCCTCGTAGGTCTTCTCTTCGCCGTCCTCATCGTCGGACATGACGTAGACGGTGATCTTATCCGCGCCGGAGATGACGTGGTTGTTGGTCAGGATGTAGCCGTCTTCGGAGAGGATGATGCCGGAGCCGGCGCTGGTCTGCGTGTATTCACGCTGGCGTCCGCCGTCCCGATAGCCGTAGGGATAGCCGAACATGCCGCCGAAGGGGTTATAGTAGTTGCTGCTGTCGTTGTAGACGACCTTCGTCTCGGTTTCGATGGCGACGACGGAAGTCCGGCAGTTTTTGGCAATTTCGCGGGTGGTGAGGGGCGTGCCGGTCTCCTCATTTTGGACGATGGCGAATCGGCCCGATTCGGCGGTCGCCATCGCGGTCATGGAAGCTGTCGCCAGCAGAGCGGTCGCGGCTGCAACGGCGATCAGGCGGCGGAAGCTGTGAGATGTACGCATTGTTATCATGCTCCTTTCGGGTGTAGAGAATCTTTTTGATCGCCTCACCGGCGATGGTCATAGTATACGCGAGGGCTGTGGAGGAAAAATGATGGATTCTTGGGGAAAAGATTGAAAGATTGTGGCGGGATTGTGAAGTCCTCCGCGGCGGTCAGCTCAGCAAGGAAAAGCCCAGCGCGAGCAGGTCGAACCCCACCCGCATGAGGGGCGGCGTTTTGGCCAGATGAGCGCCGCTTGTCATGACGCCCACGCCGCAGCCCCGCAGGGGATCGGCAAACAGCTCGCTGCACATGCCATAGGCCACGCCCTGATGGCCGAGCGCGCCGCCGCCGGGGAAGACGCCGGGCAAAAACGCGACGTTCAGGCCGCGCCCGGCATGCGCGATGCCGCCCAGGCCGTCCTGCGGCGTGCGCATGAGGTTTAGCAGCTTGACGGGCAGAATGCCCATGCCGTCCTCGGAGGCGAGCAGGCGGATGAGATGGGCCATAGCGCGGCTGTCCAGAATCAGCCGCCCGGCGGCGATGAGGTAATCCCGGTCGGGATCGAAGGGCTCAGGCGGGCGGGCGGCGAGCTTGGCCGCGTCATAGCGGCGCAGGGGCGGCAGGAAGGGGCGCACGCTGTAGCCGTCGGCCAGATCGGAGGAGGGCTCCACGCGCCGGGGATCGTAGGTGGCGCGGATGCCCAACGGACGGAACACGCGCATGCGCATCAGCTCGTCAAACGGCAGGCCGGAGGCCCGCTCCATCAAAACGCCGCAGACGCCGGCACCGAGATTGCTGTAGTGGAAGGACTCGCCCGGCCTCTGGGGGAGCCAGTTCTGCGGATCGGAAAGGAGCTCGGCGAGCGTGCAGCCGGGCTGCATGCCGCGCGTGCCATAGCTGCCCTCGTCGCAAAGGCCGGAGGTGTGCGTGAGCAGCATACGCAG
>JAUNPI010000194.1 GCA_030536875.1 Clostridia bacterium | reverse complement strand
CCGTCGCCATTTAAAATGCCGCCATTCGCACAACGGCAAAAGCAGACGGCCCGCCGTCCCTTGTGAGGGATACCGGCGGGCCGTCATATATGATTCTCTTTACCTTCGATCGATCAGGTACAAGCCGCTTCCGGCATACGCCGCGTTCAGCATTTCACTGCAACAGCGACGCCCGCGCCAATCCGCCTCTGAGCATTGCCAATTTCGCCGCGGCGATGTAAAATACAAGGAGACTTTCAAATTGGCTTCACATTCGTTTGCTATGCTTCTCTCTGTCAGTCCTTTCACACGGAGGCGAAACCGTATGTTTCATATTTTGCTGGCTGAAGACGACGCCAATCTGAGACACGTCATCGAAAAATCCCTGAAAAACGCGGGCTATACGGTCTTTGCCGCCGCGGACGGCCGCGCGGCCTATCGCCAGTTCTGCGCGGAGCGATTTGATTTGGTCATCACCGATATCATGATGCCCTTCATGGATGGGAACGAGCTGACGGCGGAGATCCGGAAACTGTCCGAAGATACGCCCGTCCTCATGCTGACGGCCTTGGAAACCATCGACGACAAGGAAAGGGGGTTCGGCTCCGGCGCGGACGATTACCTCGTCAAGCCGTTTGTCTTGAAGGAATTGATTCTGAGGACAAAAGCGCTCCTTCGCAGGTATCAGTCCGTTTCGGAACGCAAAATCTCGCTCCCCCATACCGAGCTGAATTTCAACACCAATACCGCGATGATCAACGGGCGGAAGGTCGAACTAACCAAAAAGGAATTTTTGCTGCTCTTTAAGCTGCTCTCCCATCCCAACATCATCTTCTCCAGAGAACAGCTCATCGATGAAATATGGGGGTTTGACAGCGAAAGCTCTGACCGCACCGTGGATACGCATATCAAGTGGCTTCGCGACAAGGCCGAAAATGAGGATTTTAAGATTGTGACCGTGCGCGGTTTGGGTTACAAGGCGGTGCTTCAATGAAAACCAATCAAAAAAAGAAAACGAGTTCGAAAGCGCACAAAAAAACCGTTTCCGGACAGATGCTGTTTTTGCTGTTCTCCTCCGGGCTTTTCAGCGCGATGGCGGTCAACCTCTTGGTGGGAATTCTCTCTCTTTTTTGGGGAATCGAACGGGTTTACGCCCTGATGCCCTTTCATTTTATCGCCATCTTGGTCATCAATATCGCTCTGCTGTATCGCAATGTGAACAAGCTGATTCTGCGCAGGCTGAGGGAGCTGAACAGCGCGATGGAGCAGGTCGCCGGGGGAAACTATGACGTTTCGGTTCCCGTCACGGGCTGCGACGAGCTGTCCGGCCTGACGGAGAGCTTTAACCGGATGACCGCTGAATTAAAGGCAAACGCCTTCCTGAGCAGGGATTTCGTGCGGTATATCTCCCACGAATTCAAGACGCCTTTGGCGGTGATTCGAAACTACGCGGAAATCACACAGGACGATGCCGGCAGCGAAGAGACGCTGCGGAACATGGACGTCATCATTTCAGAGGCGGATCGCCTGACGGCGCTCTCCAGGAACGTTCTGGAGCTGTGCCGGCTCGACAGCACCACATTGATCGAAAAGAACGACCGCTTTTCCCCCGCCGCCCAAATTCGCAGCGTCATCCTCGATCTCCAAACGCTGTGGGGAGAAAAGCAGATCGATATGAATCCCGAGCTGGATGAATTCGAAATCGTCAGCAACGAAGCGCTTTTGTTCAGAGTATGGCAAAACATCATCGGAAACGCGATCAAATTCACCGGGCAGGGCGGCAGCATCGCCGTCTCTCTCAAAAAAGAAGGCGGCACGCTCATTTGCAAAGTCGCCGACGACGGCATCGGGATCAGTAAGGAAGATCAGCCTCATCTCTTCACGCCTTTTTACTCCGGCAATCGCTTTCGAAATCAGGAAGGCAGCGGTTTGGGCCTTTCGCTCAGCCTCAAAATCGTCGAAAAGCTGGGCGGAACCATCGCCTTTGAAAGCGAGGTTCAAAAAGGGACGGTGTTCACGGTCACCCTGCCCGTGTGACGGGCACGCGCCCGCAAGGCATGCTTGCAGGCGTTTTTTTTTGCTGTTTTTTGCAGCAATGTGAAAAATTTCAAATTCATTTGACAAACCTGCGTTAAACTGCGCTCGTAGCATCCGAACAGGTTAACCCAACAGACGGCTTGAAAAGCCGATCCATCAGACAGGAGGAACATAAAACAATGAAAAAACATCAAAAAGGGCTCATCGGACTGATCGTTCTGATCGTACTGGCCGCCGCGGTATGCCTTGCGCTGCGGGCATTCCCTTCCTCTTCGGCCTCGCAGGATAGCGCAAGCACTGGCAGCTACACCGTCGGCCGGGGCGACGTGAAGGCGACGATCACCGGAAGCGGCCAATTGGAAGCGGAGGACAGCACGGAAATTCTCCTTCCCGAAGGCATCAAGGTGGAAACCATCTTTGTGAAGACGGGCGATACCGTCGAGCAGGACGATGTGCTGGCGACGCTGGACGTCGCGTCCCTGCAATACCGCGCGGCCGAGCTCTCCGCCGAACTGACGGCGCTGGATCAGGAGCTTGGAGCCAGAAAGACGGCGAGCTCCATCAAGGCGCCCGTCAGCGGCAGAATCAAGTACCTGCCCGCCGCGCAGGGCGACGACGTCATCGAGGCGGTCAATCAATACGGTTCGCTGGCCATCCTCTCCACGGACGGCATGATGCAGGTCGCTTTGAAGACGGAGGCCAAGCTGACGTTAAACGCAAGCGTCCAAGTCCGGTGGAACGGGGGCTCGGAAACGGGCAAGGTCGCCAGCCGAATCGACGGCGGCTATTTGATCACGCTGGACGACGCAAGCGCCCCATACCTTTCCCCTGCAGATGTCTATGACGACGCGGCCCTGATCGGCTCGGGTGTGCTGGACATGCATGCGCCGGTCGCGATTTTCGGCAATGGCGGAACGATCAAGACCGTCCATTACCGCGAGGGGACAAAGGTGGATGCCAACGCCACGCTTTTCACGCTCGACAACGAGCCCGCAACGGACAAATACCGCCAAGCGTTGGCGGATAGGAACGAAAAAGCCGCTCAGCTCCAAACCATTCTGATGTATCAAAACAGCCCCAGCGTGTTGGCCGGCGTTTCCGGCACGGTTTCGGAGATCGGCGTAACCGAGCAGAAGAAGCTCGCAAGCGACGACGATTCCGGCGAGGTTTCCGCCTTTACGCTGGGAACGGGCGGCGCCACCAAGATGACGGTCAGCGTGGACGAGCTAGATATCGGTTCCGTCGCGGTCGGGCAGAGCGCGACGGTCACGCTGGACGCCTTTTCCACGGAGGAATTTGCGGCAGCCGTCACCCGCATTTCGCATATCGGCGAGGCGTCCGGCAGCATCACCGTGTATGAAACCGATCTGCGCCTTCCATACGATGAGCGGCTGATGGACGGCATGAACGGAAGCGCCGTCATTCTCTCCGAAAGCGCGCGGAACGTGATCGTCATTCCGCTGGAGGCCGTCGGCGAGGACGAGGGCGGTTCGTTCGTCTATGTTCTGGGCAGCGACAATGCGCAGACCAAGACATACATCCAAACCGGGCTTTCGGACGGAACCTATGCGGAAGTGACCGGCGGCTTGAAGGAAGGCGACCGCATCGCCTACCAGCCGCGGGCCGGCGTCTCTTCCACTGTG
>JAUNPI010000193.1:3371-3688 GCA_030536875.1 Clostridia bacterium | reverse complement strand
TCTTCATCGGGTATAACGCAGGAAAAGCTGGCGGAGAAGTTAAACGTTTCTTCTACACCAGCTTGTAGGTTTACACAATTCTTGGGATGGTCTCGCTTCTTCTTCGAACATTAATCGTACAGTTTGATTTCTGCTTTTGGATCTGGCAGCCAGAACACTAGCGTTAGTTTTTTTGAGGCCTCATGATCCGCTGCCTTCAGATGTCTCGACCGGGGCATTTTCTTGCGCCATCCATGCCGTTTCAGCACATTATACACGTAAACCCGCCCGGTATCCTTCCCGCATGCTTCGTCCAGTACCGCCTTAATTTTATTGGC
>JAUNPI010000193.1:0-3361 GCA_030536875.1 Clostridia bacterium | reverse complement strand
AGTAACCTGTTTTCCGGCTTTATCCTTGAATTGATTCAGGATTTCTTCCTCTTGTTCCCAACTCAAAAGCCATCTGTGGGATTGATACTTGTTGCGTGCATATTCATCCAAGCCCTGCTCTTTATACCGACGGCACATCCTCGTAATGCTTCCCTTATTCAATTCAGCATCTTCGCAATCTCTTCCGTTTTTTTCCCTTCATAGCGCAACATCAATACACGCAGACGACGGCTTATGTTTTTATCCTTCGTTTTTGCTTCTTTTGCTCTGATCGCTTCGTATTCAGTTTCTGTTATTTGAAAACGTTTCATCTTGCATCACCGTTTCCATTATAACATATTCTGATACATTTTACTATTGTTTAGCGTGAGAATGGTATTACTTCTGTCTTACCGCAGTCAAGGTCGGGTTGTATTTGCTTCGCAAATCTTCACCCTTCCCTTGACTGCTTCTCCAAGGGTTAAGTGTAACCTATGCTTGACACTCGTACACAAGGATGTGCGGGTCTTGTTTTTATGCTCTTGTCGATTAGCTGCTAAAATGATATAATACGAATGGAAGCTATTTTTTCTGATCAGTTTTAGTCTCGGACTGAGAAGCGACAGAATTGACAATGTTTTGGAGGGGATGCCGCCGGCGGTATGCCGGCAAATGGCCAAGCTGTTACCGCAAACAGAATGTCGGGAGGTTTATAGAATCGTATGGATAAAGAAATAAGAGGAGCGCGAGTTATACTGCGCGAGCAAAAGATCGAGGATGCAACGTTTTTCGCCTATTGGTACAACCAGCAACAGGTGATGTTTCAATGTGGTTTTACGGAATTGACCGATGAGGAAAGAGAGAAAAACGCGATCATCAGCCACAAATCGAAAGACTCGATTTGGTTTACAATCACGGATTTTGATGGCAATACGATTGGTGAAACCGGGCTGCTCCGCATGTGGCCAGCGTGGAACTGTACGGATCTTTCGATAATCATTCCCAATCCAGAGATGCAACACAAAGGGTACGGAACGGACGCCATTCGTATCATGTTGGATATGGCTTTTGATCAATATCATATGAATCGCGTTTCTATCGGCGTAGTGGGACTGAATACCTATGCGCTGGCATTTTACAGGAAAATCGGGTTTAAGCAGGAAGGAATTCAGGAACAGGGATATTACTATAACAATGAATACAGCGACTTTGTGATGATGAGGGTGCTTCGTCATGAATGGAAAGCGCGCATCGGCGATTGAATAAAAACGAGAGATTGACCATTTTGCATTTTGGGGTTGAAACGCTGGCTGTCATAATTGACGACGGCGTCAGGACGCATACGGTCAACAGAACCTCTATCTAAAAAGAAAGGCGGCGCCCAAACAGACCTGCTCGATGAAACAGAAGAAAGAAATGAACCCATAACCCGACGGCGCCAGAGGAAAATCTCTTGGGAGCCGTTGGGTTATGGGTTATAAAATCCGCCTGTTGAGCGCCTGTTTTGGGCTTAGCCCTCATATCGGAGCGCTTGAATCGGCTGCTTTTTGGCCGCTTTGTGGGCGGGATACAGGCCGAAGAGCAGGCCCACGCCGGAAGAAAAGCCGACGGACAACAAGACGACATTCGGGGACATGGAAAACGTAATCGAAGCGGCGAGCATGGACGCGGCACTCAGAATCACGCCCGAAAGCAGCAGGCCAAAGAAGCAGCCGAGCAGGCTGATCATCAGCGCCTCGATGAGAAATTGCGCCATGATGCTGCGATGATCCGCCCCGATCGCCTTGCGGATGCCGATTTCCCGGGTGCGCTCCGTGACGGAAACCAACATGATATTCATAATGCCGATGCCGCCAACCAGCAGCGAAATGGCCGCAATGCCGCCCAGCAGAAGGGAGAGCGTGCCGGTGACGGTCTCCATCGTGGAGGAAATGCTGGACATATTGACGATGGAAAAGGCCTCGTCGTCATGCTGAAAGCGCGAAAGCAGCTCGTTGGAGACGCTCTGTTCGGCAAGGTCGCAGTCGCTGCCGGCGGAAACGGCGAAGGACGTGACGTAGGGCTCGCCCGCCATGCGGCTCTCCACGGTGAAGGGAATATACACCGCCAGCTCGCTCATCATGGAGGACATCATGGAGGTATCCTCGGCCAGAACCCCGACGATGTCGAAGGAGCGCCCGTCGATGGCAAACCGACTGCCGACGACATCCGCTTTGCCAAAGAGCTCGACGGCGGTTTGATACGAGAGGACGGCCACGTAAGAGCGATTGTCGAGATCCGCCGCTTTGAGGAAGCGCCCGGCTTCCAGCTGCAGCCCGTAGATATCATAATAGGCGGGCGTCGTGCCATAAACGGTGACGGAAGCATCCGCCGCCTGATACTTGGCCGCGGCGTGCATGCTGCCTGTGGGCGCGAGGCGGCCGACCTGCGGCAGCAGAGCCAGATCGGATAGATCTTCCAGCCGGAGCGGCGCGCCTTTATCGTCTGCGATGGTGACCGTCAGCATATCGTTGCCCAGCGCGTTCACCTCGTCTGTAATCAGCCCGGTTGCACCCTGAACGAGGGAAACCAGCACGACCAGCGCGGTTACGCCGATGATGATGCCGAGCATGGTTAGGAAGGAACGCATTTTGCTTGCGCAAATGGCCTCCCAAGCCATTTTGATGGATTGGAGAAACATTTACTCACCGTCCTTTTGACCGAATGGAGAGGTGTCGTTGCCGCATTCTTCGACCTTTCCGTCCATGATGCGGATGCGCCGGTGCGCCTGCCGCGCGACGGATTCGCTGTGCGTGATCAAGACGACGGTCTTTCCGGCGTCATGGAGCTCGCCGAACAGCCGCATGATTTCTTTGCCGGTCTTGGAATCCAGATTGCCCGTGGGCTCGTCGGCCAGAATCAACGCCGGCTGGGTTGCCAGCGCCCGTGCGACGGCGACGCGCTGCTGCTGACCGCCGGAGAGCTCGTTGGGCTTGTGGCCGGAACGCTCCTTCAGCCCCACGCGGGCGAGTGCATCCAGCGCGCGCTGCCTTCTCTCGGCCGTCCCGATGCCCTGGTAGATGAGCGGCAGTTCCACATTCTCTACAGCCGTCATGCGTGACAGGAGATTGAAGTTCTGAAACACAAAGCCGATCTTCCGGTTGCGGATCTTGGCCAATTCGTCGCTCGAATAGTGCTCAATCGCCTGTCCGTCGAGGCGGTATTCGCCGCTGTCCGCCACATCCAGACAGCCCATGATGTTCATGAGCGTGGATTTGCCGGAACCGCTTGGCCCGATGATGGCCACAAACTCGCCCTCGCGTATGGTGAGCGTCGCATGGTCAAGCGCGCGGACTTCCTCGCCGCCGACCGAGTACACCTTGGTGACGTCCTTCATCTCGCT
>JAUNPI010000031.1 GCA_030536875.1 Clostridia bacterium | reverse complement strand
TTTGCCTTCGCTTGATTTGCCTTTGCTTGGGCGCGCGCCCTTCGGCCTGCGCGCCGTATGCTTCTCCATTGGAGCATACCCGAGCACGGGGCCAAGCGCAAGCCAAAAATTCGTCGCAAATGCATGAAATTTTCGATTTTCTTCGTCTTCTTTCATTATGTAGGAAAACTGTCCATTTGCGCCGAAAATATGAATGGACATTCGCCGGCTTGTGCCGATATATATAAGTTATGGAAGAATGATCGCCGCAATTTGCCGGAAACGGCACGGAGGAAGCCGCCATGCATCAATTGATCGGGTTTTGGCGCAATCTGCGCGTAAGAAGCAAATTCGTGACCATCCTGCTGCTGGCCATCGCGCTGGTCAGCGTCACCGCGGTCGCCTCGCTGCGCATTCCGCAGCGGGCCTATGACAAGCAGCTCTACGAGAGCCACGCGCAGATGATCTCGCTTTTCTCCAAGCAGATCGAGGCGGAGCTTCACGAGTACGAGGCGATCAGCTACCGGATTTTGACGGATAACGCGCTGCAAAAGAACCTCTCCGTCATGAAGCGCACATCTCCGGGCACAACGGCATGGGTCAGCGCGCACACCGAGGTCGGCAACCGAATGGCCTATTTCAGCCTGTGGTTTGCCAACACCATCAGCTTTCAGCTCAAGACCAGCGCCGGAACCACCTACAGCCATTTCTTCGGCGCCTCCGTCAACGAGGATAAGCTGACCCCTGCCCGCCTGGCCTACGCCTCCGGGCGAAACGGGCGGCTGGTCTGGCTTGTGGAGGAAGGGGACGAGCCCAAGCTGTTCCTGCTCCGCGAAATCCGCGAAATCGAAGGGCTGACCCTCGACACGCTGGCCACCATGCTCATCGAGGTCAACTTCAAAGCGCTGGCGGAAAAATACCTGCGGGGCATCCGGCAGATCGGCACGCCCCTGCTGTGCGCCATCTACAGCGACGGCGTCTGCCTGTATGCCAGCAACGACGCCATCCGCGGCCTCGCGCCCGGCGAGGACGGCTATGTCTATATGGAGCTCGACGGTCAGGATGTGCTCTGCGTGCGCTGCACGGCCTCAAACGGCATGCAATACGTCACGCTGGTGGATTACAGCCAGATCCGCTCGACCCTCTCCGAGGCCGCATGGGTGACCATGAGCGCCATCGCATGCGCGACGCTTCTGGCGCTGCTCATCAGCATGCTGCTGACCAACAGCATCCTCAAGCACCTGCGGATCCTGCTGGATAAATTCGACAGCTTCGCCGTCACGGCCAAGCCCGTGGAGATGACAGCCAGCCCCTATCAGACCCGTCAGGATGAAATCGGCAAGCTGCATCGTCATTTTGACAAGATGACCCGCGCATGGGATCGCATGACCCGCGACAAGGAGGAGCAGCAGCGGCTGCTTCAGGAAAAGCAGATGCAGCAGCTTCGCGCGCAGGTGCGCCCGCACTTCCTCTACAACACGCTGGAATCCATCTACTGCCTCGCCCAGAGCCCCGGCAACGAAGAGCGCATCGCCACGATGACGGACGCGCTGGGCAAAATGCTGCGCACGTCGCTGAGCGACAAGCGCGACATCGTCACCATCGGCGAGGATCTCCAAATCACCCGGGAATACCTGCGCATTCAGCTCATCCGCTACGGCGACCGCCTCCGCGTGGAATACGACGTCGACGAGGCACTGACCGGCTGCCTGATTCCCGCCATGACCATCCAGCCGCTGGTGGAAAACGCGGTGCATCACGCCGCGGAAGAGATGCTGGACACCTGCGTCATCCGCATCGGCGCCCATGCCGCCGGCGGCTGCATCGACGTCGTCGTCGAGGACAACGGCCCGGGCATGGATGAAGACATTTTGGAAAAGCTGGAATCGGGAGAGGTCAAGCCGGAGGGGCTGGGCATCGGGATGCGCAACATCCATCGCCGCGTGCAGTACGCGTTCTCCGAAAGCTATGGCCTTCGGGTGAAATGCGAAAGCGGGCATACGCGCATCATCGTCCACCTGCCCGACAGCCGAGCCTGACGCAAATACGCACAATGGAGTGGTATCGATGTATAAGCTGCTGCTGGTTGACGACGAACAGATTATCCGCGAGGGCATTGAAAAGATGGTCGATTGGGCCGGTCTTCACATCGTGCTGACGGCCTCGTGCAGCAATGCCATCGCCGCGCTGGACAGCATGACCGATAACCTGCCCGACATCCTTTTGACCGATATCCGCATGCCCGGCATGGACGGCCTCGAGCTGGCGGAGCGCGCCGCGGCGCTCCACCCCATGCTGCAGACCATCATCCTCTCCGGTTACGATACCTTCGAATACGCGCAGCAGGCCGTCAAGCGCGGCGTGCAGGAATACCTGCTCAAGCCCTGTTCGCAGAGCGAATTGACGGAAGCGATCCGGCGCGCCTGCCGCGCCGTCGACAGGCGGCGGCAGCATGTGCTCTACCTCAGCGGCGAACGCAGCGAGCGCGTGCGCACGCTTGTGGCGGCCTTCGAGTCGCTGCTCAAAGCCCCGCTCGACGCCCAGCAGCTGGAGCATCAGGTGCATGAGCTCTCCAAAACGGCCGAGGACCCCAGCCTGCTGCGCGAAGCGCTGATCTGTGTGGTCACCGGCAACATGGGCAGCGGGCAGACCGAATGGAGCATGAACGTCATCATGGACGCCATGCGCATGCGCGAATCGCTGGAACCGCTGATCTCCCGCACGCTGATCCGCCTGCGCGGGGAGGGCTCGCCCCCCCCCGTGGCGGCGATTTTGTCCAGCAGATGACCGCCTATGTCGACGCGCACTTTTCCGACGAAGCGCTCACCCTCCAATACATCGCCGACAACGTCGTTTACATGAACGCGGATTACATCGGCCGGGAGTTCACCCGGGCCGTGGGCCGCAAATTCAGTAGCTATCTTCTTGGCGTCCGCATGGAGCGCGCCAAGCTTCTCATGGCCGGCGACCCCACCCTGCACAGCTACGAGATCGCCGAAAAGGTCGGGCTGGGCAACAACCCGCATTACTTCAGCCAGCTCTTTCGAAAATACACCGGCATGACGCCCAAGGACTACCGGCGCCAGCTTCAGGAGGGCGCCCCGCCGCAGGCGCGATAACCCCGGCAAAACAGGTCAGAAATTCGAGATTTTTCCTCTTTCTGTCCTGTTTTTTGTTCATTTTACCATTTTATCTTTTTATTTCATAGGCTGTATGACGAATATGTGAACAAACACGTCTGAAAATTGAATTCACAATTTATGCAAATTTCGTATAATTAAAATCAATAAATCACACATGGAGGTGCTTCCCCGTGAAAAAGAGAATCCTAACCGCTCTGGCCGCCGCCGTCATGCTCTGCCTGGCGCTGACGCCCGCCGCACTCGCCGAGGAGAAGACGACCATCAACATCCTCTGGTGGGGCTCCCAGACCCGTCACGATCTGACCGTCAAGCTCATCGAAAAGTTTGAAGAGCTCAACCCCGACATCGACGTCGTGATGGACTATTCCGACTGGACTGGATACTGGACCAAGCTGCCCGCGCAGGTGGCCGGCGGCCAGACCCCGGACGTCTTCCAGATGGACTACGCTTACCTGTCCCAGTATGCCGAAAACGGCGTGCTCGCCCCGCTTGACGGCTATATCGCCGACGGCTCGCTGGACATGAGCAACGTTTCCGAGAATGTCGTCGCCTCCGGTCAGGTAAAGGGCACGACCTACGCCATCTCCACCGGCACGAACGCGCCCGCGATGCTCTATCGCAAGGACATCCTCGACGAGCTGGGCCTAACCCTGCCGATGAACCCGACCATGAGCGAGTATTCCGCCGTCGCCAAGGCGGTCTACGAGGCGACCGGCCTGCGCGATACCTACGTGACCGATTGCAGCGCGGTCATCTTCCGCATCCACCTGCGCAATTACGGCCTCAATCTCTACAACGACGAGGGAACCGCCCTTGGCTTCGACGACCCCAAGTATCTCGTCAACATGTGGAACATCGCGCTTCAGGCTCAGGAAGAGGGCTGGGGCCTGCAGCCGGGCGAGGCCACCGCTGTCACCGCCTTTGACTCGATGGTCGTCGACGCATGGTCCCGTTTCCAGAATTCCAACGAACTGCAGGCCTATCGCGACGCGACCGGCAAGGACATCGCTATGGTGATGCTCCCCAGCATGGATGACGCGACCACGCCCGCGCTGTTCCTGAAGCCCGCCATGTTCTGGTGCGTCGCCGAAGAGAGCGACGTCAAGGATGCCGCCGTCCGCTTTATCGATTTCTTCACCAACAGCACGGAATGCTTCGACATCGTGGGCATCGAGCGCGCCGTTCCGATTTCCAGCGAGATGCGTGAGTATGTGACGCCCTCTCTGGACGAGGTCAGCCAAGAGGTCATCCAGTACATCGACTTTGTCAGCCAGCCGGGCATGTCCTCCGCGCTGATGCCCGCCGACCCCGCCGCCGCTTCCAATGTTTCGGAGCTTCTGGATCAGTATTCCGAGCAGGTTCGCTACGGCATGGTGGACGATCTGGAGGCGGCCGCCCGCGAGTTCATGGACGAGGCGAACGCCATCCTCGCCGAGGCTGCCAACAAGTAAGCTTCCCCCTCAACCTCACGCCCTGCGCCGCGCCGTCCGCTCACGCGGCGGCCAAGCGCAGCGGCTCACATGAACACTTCGCGCCGGAGGGAAGCCCTTCGGCGCGATTTCTCTCCCCCGGCTGCCGTTTTCCCTCACATCGCTCACGAAAGGAGCCGCCGCCATGCAAAAATCTCTTCGCCCTGCGCGCTCGCTCAGCTCGACCATGAATCTGAACAACGTGGCAGGCTATGTGTTCATTCTGCCCTTTATCATCGGCCTGGTGGTCTTTACCGCCATCCCGTTTTTCACCTCGCTCTACCTCTCCTTCACCGATTACAACGTGCTCACCCCTGCCAAATGGGTCGGCCTGCAGAACTTCCGCAAGATGTTCTTTGAGGATAAGCTCTTCTGGACCTCCTTCAAGGTCACGTTTAAGTTTGCCTTCATTCAGGTGCCGATCAAGCTGGCGGTTTCCCTGCTGGTCGCGCTGGTGCTCTCCCGCGCCACCCATCTGACGGGCTTCTACCGCTCGGCGTTTTACATCCCCTCGCTGATGGGCGGCAGCGTCGCCATCGCCCTGCTCTGGAAGCAGCTCTTCTCCCCGAACGGCGCCATCAACCAGCTGCTGAGCGTATTCGGCCTGCCCAGCAACACGCGCTGGCTCGGCGACCCGAACACCGCTCTGGGCACGCTGATCGCGCTGGGCGTCTGGCAGTTCGGCAGCTCCATGCTGATCTTTCTGGCCGCCATCAAGAACATTCCGGCCAGCTACCACGAGGCCGCCATCGTCGACGGCGCGGGCCCCGTGCGCCGCTTCTTCGCCATCACCCTGCCGATGCTCACGCCCATCCTCTTTTTCAACCTCGTCAATCAGGTCATCGGCGCGTTTCAGGCGTTTAACTCCAGCTACCTGATCACGCAGGGCAAGCCGCTCAACACCACGCTCTACTATGGCGTTCACCTCTACAACAGGGCGTTCAACCACTACGAGATGGGCTACGGCTGCGCGATGGCGTGGTTCATGCTGCTGATCATCGCGTTCTTCACCGCGCTGATCTTCCGCTCCTCCAGCGCATGGGTCTACTACGAGTCCGAAGGAAAGTGAGGATACCGCCATGAATGAAAAGCTGCATAGCGTCTCCCTGCGCAGAAACGTCGGCCGCGCGGTCTATCACACGCTGATGCTGCTCACCAGCGTCGCCATGCTCTACCCCGTGCTCTGGATGATCGCCTCCTCCTTCAAGCCCAACGGGGAGATCTTCTCCAACGCCACCTCGCTCATCCCCATCGAGTTCACGGTTCAGCATTATATCGACGGCTGGCGCGGCTTTGGCAACTACACCTTCGGCACGTTTTTTTCCAACTCGCTCTTCGTCGCCGTCCTCTCCTCGGTCGGGATGGTCTTCTCCTCCGCCGTGGTCGCCTTCGGCCTGGCGCGCATCCAGTTCAAGGGCCGCCAGTTCTGGTTCGTGCTGATGATCATCACGATGATGCTGCCCGGGCAGGTGATGATGATCCCCCGCTTCGTCCTCTTCAACAAGATGGGCTGGGTCGGCACCTATCTGCCGATGATCGCGCCCTCCTTCTTCGGCAGCGGCTTCAACATCTTCCTCATCATGCAGTTCATCCGCGGCATCCCGCGCGACATGGACGAGGCCGCCACCATCGACGGCTGCAGCTGGTACGGCATCTTCGCCAAGATCATCCTGCCGATGATCGTCCCCTCGCTGGTGACCGTCGGTGTGCTGACCTTTATCGGCAGCTGGGAGGACTTCATGGGCGCGCTGCTCTACCTGAACAAGCCCGCCATGTATACGGTCGCCTACGCGCTCAAGATGTTCAACGACAGCTCTCAGGCGGATTACGGCGCCACCTTCGCCATGTCCGTGCTCTCTCTGGTGCCGGTGCTCATCCTGTTCTTCTTCTTCCAGAAGAACCTCGTGGAGGGCATCAGCATTCAGGGCCTCAAGGGATAAGGGGCGCGGCCGTTTCAAACGCTAAACCCTAACCGCTGAACGCATACCCCTTTACAACAACAGCTTCAGGAGGATGTATGAACATCTATGCATTTGCCGACGAGGCCTCCCCCTCCGTCGACGGACAGATTGCCGCTATGAAGCGCAACGGCCTTTCCGGCCTCGAAATCCGCGGCGTGGACGGCGAGAACGTCTCCTCCATCTCCTTGCCCAAGGCAAGGGAGGTGCGCCGCAAGCTCGAGGACGCGGGGCTGACGGTTTGGTCCGTCGGTTCGCCGATCGGGAAAATCGACATCGACGCCGGGGATTTCCCCGCGCATCTTACGCTGCTGCGCCACACGCTGGACGTCGCCCGGGAGCTCGGCGCTGCGAACCTGCGCATGTTTTCCTTCTACATTCCCGCGGGGAAGCGCCCCGAGGACTGCCGTCAAAAGGTCGTCGATCAACTCGGCGAGATGCTTCGCGCGGGCGAGGGCAGCGGCGTTCTCTTCTGCCATGAAAACGAAAAGGGCATTTACGGCGACACGGCCGGCCGCTGCGAGGAGCTCCTGCGCCTCTTCCCCGCCATGCGGGGCGTGTTCAATCCGGCCAACTTCGTCCAGTGCGGTCAGGATACGCTCAGCGCATGGGAGCGCCTGAGCCCGTTTATCCATTATCTGCACATCAAGGACGCGCTGTCCGACGGCAGCGTCGTTCCCGCGGGCAAGGGGCTGGGCCATGTCCGGCGCATCACGGACGCCTTCCGGGCGCAGGGCGGCTGCTGCGCGACCATCGAGCCGCACCTGCGCGTCTTCGACGGGTTCAAGGGTCTCGAGCGCGAAGGCGATGCCGGCGCGGTCGGCTCCTATGCCTACGCAAGCAGCGACGAGGCGTTTGACGCCGCCTGCGCCGCCTTCCGGGGGATCATCGCATGACGGCCTTTCCGCTGCCTCAAAGGCCCATGCCGGCGGCCAAGCCGGGCGAATTTTGCTTTTCCGCCGCCGGTCTGGCGCATGGGCACATTGTCGGCATGACTCGCGGCCTGCTGGAGGCCGGCGCAACGCTCGCCTCCGTCTGGGACGAGGATCCGCAGAAGGTCGCGGCGTTTGTCCGCGCCTTTCCGCAGGCACATCCGGCGCGCTGCCTCGACGAGCTGCTCGGCGCGCCGGATGTGCGGCTGGTCGCATCGGCGGCCGTCCCCTCCGAGCGCTGTGCGCTGGGCCTTCGCGTCATGGCCGCCGGCAAGGATTACTTCGTGGACAAGGCGCCGGTGACGACGCTCGAGCAGCTTGAGCGGGCGCGGCTCGCCGCGAGCAAAACCGGACGCAAGTACATGGTCTATTACTCCGAGCGCCTGCACAGCGAGGCCGCGACCTTCGCCGACCTGCTCATCCGCTCGGGCGAAATCGGGCGCGTCATCCACATGGACGGCTTCGGCCCGCACCGGCTGGGCGCGGCCTCCCGCCCCGATTGGTTCTTCGACAAGGCGCGCTATGGCGGCATCCTCTGCGATATCGGCAGCCACCAGCTCGAGCAGTTTCTCTACTTCACCGGCTCGCAGGATGCGCGGGTGCTCTCCGCCCGCGCATGCAACCTCGCCCACCCCGAACACCCCGGGCTGGAGGATTTCGGCGACTGCACCGTGACCGCGCCAAACGGTGCGACGGGCTACTTCCGCGTCGACTGGTTCACCCCGGACGGGCTGAGCACATGGGGCGACGGCCGCACGTTCATCGTCGGCACGGACGGCTTCGTGGAGCTGCGCAAGTACGTGGATCTGGCCTCCGGCCGCCCCGGGGGCAACATGGTCTATTGGGCCAACCGGCACGGCGAATTCCGCTTTAACGCCGAAGGACAGGTTGGCTGCCCGTTTTTCTCCCGCCTCATCCGCGACTGCATCGAGCGAACCGAAAACGCCATGACGCAGGAACACGCCTTCCGGGCCGCGCAGCTCTGCCTTGAGGCTCAGGCCCTCGCCGATCGGGCGCACTAAACCGCGCGTCCATCCTCCCGAAGAAGGAGGATGGACGCGCGGTTTTATGCGCCTCACCAGTTGACCTGCCAACGCCTGCTGTATGCGCCGTCCGGCCGGCGGGCCGCCTCTCGCTTGATATACGAAGAGGTGCGCGCGCGCTCGTCCAGCAGGCGGTCAAACAGCGCCGTATCCATCGGCAGCGAAACCGCCCGGTTTCCCGTCCATTCGGACAGGTAGGCGGCGTTGGAAATCGCCAGCTCGCAAAGCCCGTCCTCTCCGGGGCTGATGAGCGGCTCTCCTTTGCGGATGGCGTCCGCAAAATTCTGCAAAATGCCCCTGTGGGCCGTCTCCGTCCCCTCCGCCTTCAGCTCCATGTAGTCGCATTCCGGCGCAACAAAGCTCTCGTTTGACCCAAAGCGAACCTCGCTCTCGTCCCGCCGCAGCCTCCACCACTTGAGCAGCCCGCTCTCCAGCACCAGCTTGCCGCGCTCGCCGGAGATTTCCAGCCGGTTTGTTCCCGGCAGCTCGCCCGTGGAGGTGATGAACACGCCCGTCGCGCCGTCCGCATAGCGCGCGTAAATCGTCGCGTCGTCCTCCACCTCGATGTGGTGGTACTTGGCCACATCGCAGTAAGCCGTCACGCATGCGGGCATGCCGCAGATCCACTGCCACAAATCGAGATTGTGGGGCGCCTGATTGAGCAGCACGCCGCCTCCCTCGCCCGCCCATGTCGCGCGCCATGTGCCGGAGTCGTAATAATGCTGCGTGCGGTACCAGTTGGTGATGATCCAGACCGAGCGCTTGAGCCTGCCCAGCTCGCCGCCCCGGACGATTTCCCGCGCGCGGGCAAAGAGCGGATTCGTCCGCTGGTTGAGCATCAGCGCGAAGACGCGCCCGCTCGCCTCGGCCTGCCGGCAAAGCGCCTGCGCGCGGGAGAGCCGCACGTCAAGCGGCTTCTCCACCAGCGCATGCATCCCGGCGGCAAGCGCCTTTTCGGCGAGCTCGCTGTGCAGCGGATGGGGCGCGGCGATCACCGCCGCATCCGCGCAGCGCGCCTCAAGCAGCGCCTCGATGCTCCGATAGCCCGGAACCTGCGGATAGCGCTGCGCGAAATCCGCAAGCCGCCGTTCGTCGGTATCGCAGACCGCCGCCAGCGTCAGCCCATCGACGTTCCCTTCGGCGATGCAGACGGCATGCGCCGTGCCCATGTTGCCAATGCCGATGACCGCCGTTCTGACCCTGTCCATACCGCCCCTCCTCTCACGTCATTTGGCCGGGCTGCCGTAGCTGCCCGCCGTATCCATCACCACGTCCGCATCCTCCTTATGGCGGGAATGCGCGCGGCGCTCGTCCAGCAAGCGCAGGAATTCCTCCTCGTCGACCGGCAGGCAGACCGTCTTGCCCAGCCACCCCGAAAGGTGAATGGCGTTGGAGAGCATGAGCCCCCGGATGCCTTCCCGCCCGTCCGCCACCAGCGGCGCGCCGCCGGCGATGTGCGCGGCAAACGCGTTCAGCACACCCCCATGCTGCGGGTTCTCGCCGTCCGTTTCGACCTCGACGCGCTCGCAGCCCGGTTTGGCAAAGCCCTCCTTGCAGGAGACGCACCACCGGCGCTCATCCTCCGTCAGCCGGTCAAAGACAAGCCGGTCGTCCTGACAGATGACCCGCCCCCTCGTTCCCGTGATTTCAAGCCGGTTCGTTCCGGGCGCGTCGCCGGTGGTGGTGATAAACACGCCGGTCGCTCCGTTTGCGAACTCCATATAGGCGGTCACGTCGTCCTCCACCTCAATGTCGTGCCATTTGCCCTCGTGGCAGAAGGCATGCACGCGCACGGGCAGGCCGCAGAGCCACTGCAGCAGATCCAGCTGATGCGGGCACTGGTTGAGCAGCACGCCGCCGCCCTCGCCCGCCCATGTCGCGCGCCAAGAGCCGGAGTCGTAATAGAACTGCGTCCTGTACCAGTCCGTCACAATCCAGTTGACGCGCTTGATCTGCCCGAGCTCGCCCGCCTCCAGCATCTCTTTGAGCTTGCGATAGACGCAGTTTGTGCGCTGGTTGAACATCATGCCGAAGGTCAGCTCCGGGTGCCTGTCCGCCTCCTCGTTCATCTCGCGCACCTGCTTCGTGTAGACGCCCGCAGGCTTTTCGCACATCACGTGCAGCCCCGCGCGAAACGCCTCGATGGCCAGCTGCGGATGCTGGTCATGCGGCACGGCGATGAGCACCGCGTCGCATGCGCGCGCGGCAATCAGCTCGCTCCCCTCGCCGAACACGGCCGCATGCGGCAGGCGCTCGCGCGCCCAAGCGCGGCGGCTCTCCTTCCTGTCCGCCACAGCGGCGATCTCTATGCCGGGGCATTTTCCCTCCAGCACGTTGAGAATATGGGCCGAACCCATGTTGCCCGCCCCGATGACGCCCAGACGCAGTTTCATGCCGGTTTCTCCTCCATCTTCTTTTCGCCTTTCTCCGAAAGAAAAGCCTATTTGATCAAATCAATTATATCATGCGCCCGTTTCCGAACACAATGCAAAAAACCTATATATGAAAATGAACCGTTTCTTGCTTCTGCGCGCCGCCCGGCCTCCCGTTTAACCTCTCGCTCAAGCCCGCGTCCTCTGCTCCCGGTATGCTTTCCATACGCGTTCAAACCACTGGTCCCGTTCCGGAATCGGGCGCGCCGGGCGGCGATAGCTCTCGCCGCCGCGCGTCATGAGGACGCCCTCGCCCTCGTGCGCAAGGCCGTAGAGCATGGCGCCGAGCACGTGGCGCTGGGTGATCATCATATCCTGCAGGCGCAGCCTCTGCGCCGCCAGAGGATCCTGCGCCGAGACCGGCGCACAGCTCGCCCCGGCCGCCTCCAAATCCGAGAGCAGCCGGCGAATGCCCGCCTCGTCCCGGATGAAGGCCGCGTGCCGGCTCATCGCCTTTTGCAGCGAGAGGGTCAGCTCCGAAACGTTCCCCGCCGGGGCCTCGGGGATCTGTGCCGTGCGCGCCGCCTCCGGAATCCGCCGCGCGCTCCTGCGGGCGATGTGCTGCGCCGCGCGCATGGAGCCCACCTGCGTGCTGTTGAGCGCCGTGCCGCCCGGGCGATACGCGCCGAACGTGCCCGCCGCCTCGCCGCAGGCATACAGCCCCTCCACGCAGGTCTGCCAGTTCTCGTCCACCGCCAAACCGCCGTTGTGATGCTGGGCGCAAACGCGCACCTCCAGCATCTCGGTTTCAAGGTCGATATGATGGTCGCGATAGAGCGCGATCGCCGGGGCGTTGATGGCGCGCAGCCGCTCGATCGGCGCAGCCTGCGTTGCGCCGCAGTTGATCAGGTATTCCCGCGCCTCTTCGCCGAGGTTTTGGGCGGAAAAGCCCGTGGGGCTGCGCCTAAAGTCCATGTAGACCCGGCGGCCCAGGTCGTTTTCCCGCTTGACGAGGATGTCCACGCGGGAGGAGCCCTCCGCCTTGCGCGGGTCGTAGGGCCACTGATACCCCTTGAGGAACACGCTCAAAAGCGCCTCCCGCTCGCCGAGCGCCTCCGTGAGGAAGTCGTGCTCCACGCCGTCCGCGTCCACCGACACATACCTCGGCAGCGCCTGCTGATAGCTGCCCGACACGTTCCAGCGGAACTTCACCGACGCAAGCCCGTACTGCCAGCAGTCGAGATTTTCCCCTTCGGCTCCGGCCTCAAAGGCCATGCCGCTCATGCCGAACTGGCTCGCCGGGTACACGCGGCTGTGGTAGATGGCCGCGGGCCCGCCGGTGCAGAGCACCACGTGGGCGCAGCGGATTTGAAGCCACTCGCGCTTTTGCATGTTGAGACACAGGAGGCCGCAGACGCCGCTTTCCCCCGTGAGGATGCGGCAGGCGAGCGTGTGATCGAGCACGTGTACCCCGCGCGCAAGGACGCTCCTTTGGAGCGCCTCCGTCATCATCCGGCTGGTCAGCGGCCCCGCCGAGGAGGCGCGCTTGCGCACGTCGTGGTCGGTCTGATAGCCGACGTATTCGCCGTAATCGTTTTGGGGAAAGGGCACGCCCAGCCCCGCCAGCTTGAGGAAGCACGGGGCCGAGCCCGCCGCCTCGCACAGGGCGAGATCGCCGTCCACGTCCTCGCGCTTGAGCGTTCGGGCCATCTCCCCCACGCTGTCGCCGTCGTCCCCCGAGAGGGAGAGCTTGTAATACGTCTGCTTGTCGCTTCCCGTGTTCCGGCTCGTTCCGGAAAGCATGTTTTCCGTGATCAGCAGGCAGTCTTCGCCGAGCGAGGCGAGCCAGTCCGCGGCATTGAGCCCCGCGCAGCCCGAGCCCACCACCGCCGTGCGCGTCACGATCTCCTTCATCACAGCCTCCTGAGGGCGAAGCCGCCGTCGGCGTTGAGCACCTGACCGGCGGAATAATCCAGCAGCCCCGAGCAGCAGGCCAGCACCATCTTCGCCACATCCTCCGGCTTGCCAAAGCGCCTGACCGGCAAAAGCCCCTCGTCGATGAGCCTTTGGTATTTTTCATGCACCACATGGGTCATGTCCGTCTCGATGATGCCCGGGCGCACCTCGAAAACCGGGATGCCCTCCTGCGCGAGCCTGTCGGCAAAGAGCATGGTCACCATGCTCACCCCCGCCTTGCTGATGCAGTATTCGCCGCGCGAGGTGCTCGATGTGTAGGCCGACAGGCTGCCGACGTTTACGATGCGCGGCCGATAATCGGAAAGCTCCGCCTTGGCCGCGATCATGGCGTTTGCCGCCAGCTGGCACATGAACAGCGTCCCCTTGAGGTTGATGCCCGCCACGCGGTCAAAGCTCTCCTCCGTCATTTCGAGAATATCCCTGCGCTCAAGCGGGGCCACGCCCGCGTTGTTCACCAGCACGTCCAGCCGCCCATACCGGGCCAGCACGTGTTCGACGGCAGCCCTTCGCTGCTCCGCGCTGGCGATGTTCAGCGCGCAATAGTCCCTTTCCTCCGGCAGGTCGCCGGGGCGCTGCGCCTTTGTGCCGCAATAGACGACCGCATAGCCGTTTTCGCTCAGCAAATCCGCAATTCCGCGGCCAATTCCCCGGCTGGAGCCGGTCACAAGCGCCGTCTTCACAGCTTGTACACCTCCCGATCTCGCACCACGCAGCCCGCGGGCCTCCCGGCGCGCAGCAGCACGGCGCAGCCGCCGCAGGTCACGCACACGTTCCGCTTGTCAATCGCGCCCCCGTCTCGCAGCTCCCGCACGAAGTTCGGGTGGGCAAAGGCCATGCGCCCGAAGCCCGCCATCGCGCAGTGCCCGCCTTCCACCATGCCCGCCGCCAAATTCGGGGCGAACTGGCGCAGGTAGGAAAACGCGCTGCCCAATACGGGCAAATCCGGATGCGCGGCCTGAATCTCGCCGGTTCCCTTCATGATGCGCCCCAAGCCCTCGAAGGGATGCTCGTCCGGCACGTAATTGCCGTGGTCATACGGGCGGTTCACGTGCGGGTTTTTGTAGGGATTGCCCATCGTGATATCGATCAGCGGAATGCCAAACTCCCCTTTGAGCTCGCCTACGAGCCGAATCGCCTCGGTCATGTCCGCCTCCAAGCTGCCCTCATGCACGCCGAAGCCGTAGGGATAGGGGAACCCGTCATAGGCGTTGAGGCGGCTGGTGAGGAAGAAGTCTCCTTTTACCTCCGCCTGCGCCGCGCGATAGGCGTTTTTGAGGAAGCGCGTGCGGTTTTCGTAGCTGCCGCCGTATTCGCCGGGACGGGTGTACGCGCTCAGCAGCTCGCAGGCCAGATAGCGGTGGCAGCACTTGACGTCCATGCCGTCGAATCCGGCCTCTTGGGCGAGCTTCGCCGCCGTGCCGAAGGCCGCCTCGTATCGCCTCAAATCGTCGTCGGAGACGATGCGCTCCGGAGCAAGGGGCGTATCCTCCAGCGGCGGGCAGTTGTAGGCGATCAGCGGTTCCGGATAGCCGTGCGGCTTGGCATAGCGCCCGCTGTTGGTCGCCTGCATCACGATCACCGGCGCGTAGCCGTTCTCCTTCATGCTGACCTCGCGGATCCGATCGACCAGACGCTTAAACTGATCCACATTCTTCTCCGTCAAATACAGCTGATGCGCGCTGGCCCGCCCCTCCGGAACGGTCGCCACCGCCTCAAACCAGATGAGGCCGGGGCCCGCCTTGGCAAAGCGCTCGTAGCGGCGAACGGTCAACTCGCCGGGCGCGCCGTCTTCGGCGCCGTCGGTGCCCTCCATCGGCTGAAAGGCGATGCGGTTTGGCGCCGTATGCGCGCCCAGCGCAAGGGGCGCAAACAGCGCCTTGGTGTTGAGCGACAGGGGCAGAAAAGCGCCCAGCTTCTCCGCCGTCTCCCGAACATCGCTCAGCGTGTCGTAGTGAAATGTTTCGTGCAGCATCCTGCCCATCCCCTTTTGTCTTTCTTTCCTCTATGATAAGGCATAAAGCTCCCAAGAAATGCGCAGTTTGAACACGAAAATATGTAAATTCGATTTATAAGCCTCACATGTCGCTTCCCGGCACGCTTAGAAAGCCGCTGCTCATTCCGACCTCCATCACCTCGCCCTCAAAGCTCATGCGAATATACAGCCTCTGCCCCTCCTCAAGCGTCGCGCTCGCCTTGGCGTGCAGGGGCCGTCCGCCCTCTTTCGCCTTCGCGACGGCGAATCGAACCCCCTCAAGCCCGAGCTTCTCGCGCGCATAATCCTCAGCCACGCGCAGATAGACCTCTTCGCCGAGCCAGCCTTCGTCTTCCTGCTCCTCGATCCGCCCCAAATTGACGTCGAGGCCGAGCATCTCGCCGCTCTCGCCGTCCAAAATCGCCAGAGCGCTTGCGTCTTTGCCGTCCTCCTGCTCAAAATGGAAGGCAAGCGTCACCGACTTGCGCAGCTCGCCCGATTCCTTCTTCTGCGGGCTCCACGGGCGATACCCCTGTCTGTCCCCAAATCTGCGCAGCTCCATGCTGATCGGGCAGCCCATCCTGCCGGTCAGCAGCTCGCGCGCCGTGCGCTCGAGCTGCACCGTATCCAGCCCCTCCAGCTCACAGCGGGTTCCCATGAGCACGAGATACGCCGCAAGCTCCTCGTCCGTCATCCGCCTGTACGGGAAAACGAGGGCCTCATTGCCCGCCCCATAGGAGGCATAGTGATACCGCATGTCCACCTGCACGTGAAAAATCGCGTCCGGGTCGATGCTCTTCACATCCAGAACCCCCGTCTCTATCTGAAGCCGGATGCGGTCTCCCCGCTCCCATTCCTCCTCGGTGAGCGAGCGCCCCGAGGCGCTCCCGCGCACACAGTTGCGCTCGCTGAGCGCGTCCGGGTCAAAGCGCAGCCCCAGCTGATGATAGGCGTCGATGATCGACAGCAGCTGCTCGTCGGAGAGCATCACCCCCGGCAGCAGGAGCAAAACGCTCTCCCCGTCGTATGCGTCGGGATCGACCCTGTAGACGCCCGCCACGACATCCTTTTGCGCCTCCAATACGCTCGCGCCGTCGCCCGTCGCCTCGCCCGCCTCATATTGCTCCAAAAGCCGCTTGGCGCGCGCCGTCTCGCCCCGGGTCAGCCTCGGCGACGTGATCATATTCCTGTAGTCAAACGGCTCCGGCTCGGCATAGGCCTCCTCCGCCTCCCACGCCGGCTCTTCCTCATGACCAGCCACGGGCAAATAGCCCTCCTGCGTCTGCGCCTCCCATTCCATCAGGGCGACGGGCGGCGCGCTCTCCACGATGCCCTCCGTCACCGCGAGCGCGCAGGCGGGCATGAGCAGGGCCGCGAGCGCCGCGCAGGCCCAAGCTTTCTTTTTTCTCATCATGGTTTTCTCCTTTCCGCATCGGGCGTCTTTCCCCGATGCGGCTTCAGTATAGCGGAAAAGCTATTGCCAAGTCCTCACCGGCTTGTATCAAAGCTGTAAACAACGCGCGTGCCCAGCCCCGGCCGGCTGCTGATGACCAGCGCGCCGCCATGCAGCTGCGCGATCTTCCTGCAGAGCGTCAGCCCCAGCCCAGCGCCGCCTGCGTTCCTCGAGCGCGCCTTGTCGGCCTTGTAAAACGGGTCAAACGCGCGCGCGGCCTGCTCGGGCGTCATGCCGCAGCCGCAATCCTCCACGGCAAAGCCGTCCTCCTTCATCACGACGCGCACGGGCTCCGAGCCTCCCGCGCGCTGCGCGTTGACCACCAGATTGCGCATGAGCAGGATGGTCAGCTCCCGTTCGGCGGTAAACCGCGCGTCCTCCCCCAGCAGCTCCACGCCCTCGAACACATCCAGCGCCTCCCGCGCCATCTCCATCGAGGAAAACGAGGTCAGTCGCGGCGTTTCATGGTCGAGGCGGGTGAGGGTGAGCAGCCGCTCGTCCATCGCGGAAAGGCGCATGGCCTCGCGCGCCATCGTCTCCAGCAGCGCGTCGCGCTGCCCATCCTCCAATCTGGCGTGCTGCATGAGCCGCGCTCCGCCGACGATGGCGGTCAGCGGCGTGCGCATCTCGTGCGCCAGCGCGTCGATGAGCTCCTGCCGCCTTCCCGCCTGCTCGCGCAGCTCGTCCTCCCGCTCCCGCACGGCCCGGATCATGGCGGCGAACGCGCGCGTCAGCTCGCCGGTCTCGTCCCTGCGCGCGCGCGGCAGCGGCGTGTCATACGCGCCCTCGGCGATCGCCTTCGCCGCGCGGGCCAGCGCGCACACGGGCCGCGTCAGCACGCCGGACAGATAGGCCGCCAGCAGCGCGGCGAGCGTCACCCCCGATACCAAAAGGGCCGCGGCCCACGCCGTCAGCTCCCGGCGCAGGCTGTATACGGGCGATACGTCCGACCCCAGCAGCAGCGTGAGACCGCCGCCCAAGCGATGGGCGATGTAGAGCGTCTGCCTCTTGCCCAAGAGCAGCGTCGCGCGCTCGCTCGCCGTCAGCAGCGGGGCGACCTCCTCGGGCAAATCCGCCTCCTCTCCCGCCAGAGCTTCTCCGTCCCGAACCAAATAGACCGAAAGCGTCTGGGAGCCATAGCGCGCCTGCGCGCTTTCGGCGACGGCCTGCACGCGCTCCGCGTCGAGCGCGCCCAGCTCCATGACCATCGCCCGGGCAATCGCCGCTTCCTCCGAAAGGGCGCGCTCGCGCTCGCGCGCCATCGTGAGCTCGAAGCAGCGCGAGACGATCAGCCCCGTTCCCGCCGGGAACAGCAGCAAGACCAGCAGCATCATCGCCATCGCCATCCGCCTCCTCATGCCCTTCCCCCCGTCTCGCAGAAGCGATACCCGTATTTATAGACCGTCTCGATATAGCCCGCCCCGATCTTGCCGCGCAGGCGCTGGATGTGGACGTCGACCGTCCGCGTCTCGCCCGCATAGCCGTAGCCCCACACGCCGGAGAGCAGCTCCTCCCGGCTCATGGCGACATTGCGGCGTCTGGCGAGCATCGCCAGCAGGTCAAACTCCATCGCCGTGAGCGAAACCTCTTTGCCCGCCATCAGCACGCGCCGCGCCGCGAAGTCAATCTGCAGCGCCCCGCAGGCGAGCCCGCTTTCCTCCCTGCGCGTGCGCCGCAGGATATTTTCCACCCGCGCCAGCAGCTCCGCCGGCTCAAACGGCTTGAGGATATAGTCCTGCGCGCCCATGCGCAGGCCGTACACCCTGTCCGCCACGGCGGTCTTCGCCGTCACGAACAGGATGGGAATCTCCCGCTCCAAAAAGGCCCCCGCGAGGGAAAATCCGTCCTCCCCCGGCAGCATGACATCCAGCACGGCGAGGTCGGGCGCCCTGCTGGCAAGGAGCATATCCCTCGCCTGCCGCGCGTCCTGCGCCTCGCGCACATCGTGGCCCACCAGCATGAGATGCATCGACAACACCTGCCGGATGGACGCCTCGTCCTCGACAATGAGGATATCCGCCATCGCTCTTTTCCCTCCTTTTTCGCCGCGCTTCCCCTCTATATGATACCATATCCTCCGTCCGTTTTCTGTAACAAAGTTGTAAATCCCACGCATTTGTGATATACTTTTCACATCTTTCAAACAAGATCGAACCAAGGAGGCCGTTTTAACGATGAAAAAAATGCTTTGCGCGCTGCTTGTCTTGGCGCTTGCGCTCTGCGCGCTCCCCGCGCTCGCGGATGAGCCCGCCAATGTCTACGCGCTCAAGGGCCCGACCGGCATCGGCATGGTCGGCGTGATGCGCGATCAGCCGGAGGATTATGCCTTTACCCTCTGCGGCGCGGCGGATGAGATCGTCGCCGCCATCGCCAGCGGCAGCGCGGATATCGCCGCCTGCCCGACCAACCTCGCCGCGACGCTCTACCGGAAGACCAACGGCGGCGTGCAGCTGCTGGCGCTCAACACGCTCGGCGTGCTGCACGTGGTCACCTCCGACGAGACCATCGATTCCATCGACGATCTTGCGGGCCGCACGGTCTACGCGACCGGCCAGGCCAGCGTGCCGGAATACGTGCTTTCCTACATCCTCGAGCAAAACGGCCTGTCGGACAGCGTGACCATCGAATACGTCGCCGAGCACAGCGAACTGGCGACGCTGCTGGCCAGCGGCAAGGCTGACATCGGCATCCTTCCGGAGCCGCACGTCACCAGCGCCCTCATGCAAAACGACAGCCTGCGCGCCGCGCTCGACGTGACCGCGCTCTTTGACGAGGCCGCGAAACAGGCCGGAAACGACGACATGGTGCTCTCGATGGGCTGCGTGATCGTGCGCCGCGCCTTCGCCGAGGCGCACCCGGAGAAGGTCGAGGCGTTCCTTGCGGACTATGCCGCCTCCGTCGCCTTTGTGAACGACGACATCGAGACCGCCAGCCAGCTGGTGGAGAGCTTCGGCGTGCTGCCCAAGGCCGCCGTCGCCAAGCGCGCGATCCCCAATTGCCACATCGTCTTCGTCGACGGCAATGAGATGCGCGCCCAGATCGAGCCTCTCTACGAGCTGCTGCTTGCCGCGAACCCGCAGTCCATCGGCGGCGCGATGCCGGGAGACGATTTCTACTATGGCGTCCAGTGACATCCTTCGCCCGCGCGCCCAAGCCTTTGCCCGGCGCGCGGGCGTTTTGCTGTTTTATCTGCTGCTGTGGGCGCTGCTCGCCCGCGCGGTCGACTCGCCGCTGCTGCTGCCCTCGCCCGCCTCGGTGATCGCGCGCCTTGCGTCGCTGCTGCCCAAGGCCATCTTTTGGCTGACGCTGACGGGGACGCTCCTTCGCACGCTTGCGGCCTACGCGCTGGGCATTCTCGCCGCGGTGCTGCTCGCGGCGCTCTGCTGCCGCTTTCGGACGGCGGATGCGCTGCTCTCGCCGCTCCTCTCCGCCGTGCGCGCCACGCCCGTCACCTCGTTCATCGTGCTGGCGCTGGTCTGGCTCTCCAGCTCGCGCGTGCCCGTGCTCACGGGCTTCCTGATGACGTTACCGGTCGTTCACGCCGCGCTGGTCACCGCCGTGCGCAGCATCGACCCCAAGCTGCTGGAGATGGCGAGGCTCTATCGCCTCGGCGCTGCCGGCACGCTCCGCCACGTGTATATTCCCGCCGTGACGCCTGCCTTTGTGGACAGCTGCCTCTCCGCCATCGGCCTGTGCTGGAAAGCCGTCGTCGCCGCGGAGGTCATCGGCGTGCCGAAGCTCGCCGTCGGCAGCAGGCTCTACGAAGCGAAGATCTATCTCGAAACGGACGCGCTGCTCGCGTGGACGGCGACGGTCGTCCTGCTCAGCGTGCTGCTGGAACACGCGCTGCGCCGCGCGGCGAAGCGCTTTTCGGAGGTGCGCCATGTTTGAGCTCCGCGACGTTCGGATGGCCTACGGCAGCAAGACGGTTTTCTCCCGCCTTTCCCTTCGCTTTGACGCGCCGGGCCGCTATGCGCTGCTCGGCCCCTCCGGCTGCGGCAAGACGACGCTGCTTCGCTTGATCGCCGGGCTGGAAAAGCCCGCATCCGGCTGCGTGCTGCGCCCGGCGGATGCGCCCATCGCCTTCTGCTTTCAGGAGGACAGGCTGCTCCCGTGGCGCACCGTGCTGGAAAACGTCGCCCTCGCCCTTCCCGGCATGCCGCGCGACGAGCGCCTTGCCGCGGCCCGGCAATGGCTTGCGCGCGTGGGGCTCACGGGCGAAGGCGAGGCCTTCCCCGCCTCCCTCTCCGGCGGCATGAAGCGCCGCGCCGCGCTCGCCCGCGCGCTGGCGATGGACGCGCCGGCTCTGCTGCTCGACGAGCCGTTCCGCGCGCTCGACGAGAGCGCCCACGCGGACATGCTCCGCCTTGTCCATCAGCAGACGCGGGATAAGCTGCTGATCCTCGTCACGCACGACGAGCGCGACGCCGAAGGAATGGAAATCGTCCGGCTGGGCTGAACCGCCTGCGGAAGAAAGATCGCAAAAAAACCAAAACCAAAAAACGGGAGGCTCTCCATCCAAGAGCTCTTCCCGTTTTTTTGATGTCGTTCCGGATTCTGATCCTTTTTGAATCGGCTTACAGCTTCGCCAGCTCGACGGCGATCTTCGCCGCCGCGCGCGCGTTGTTGTAGGCGAGCTGGATGTTGGTCTTCAGGCTGTCGCCGCCGGTGAGCTCTACGATGTGCGCCAGCAGGAACGGGGTGATGTTCTTGCCCTTGACGCCGGCCTCATCCGCCATCTTCATGGCCTTGTCGATGACGGCGCTCATCTTGTCAAAGTCCATCGCGTATTCCTCCGGCACCGGGTTGCCGATCAGCATGCCGCCCCCAAGGCCCATACCCCACTTGGCCTTGGCAATTGCGGCGACATCGGCCGGGGTCTTGGCGTTGAAATCGACGCCAAAGCCGCTCTTGCGGCAGTAGAACGCCGGGAAATCGTCGGTATTCAGGCCGAGCACGGGCACGCCCATCGTCTCGAGGTATTCGAGCGTGCGCCCGATGTCCAGAATCATCTTCGCGCCCGCGCAGACGACAGCCACCGGCGTATGCGCCAGCTCCTGCAAATCGGTGCTGATGTCCATCGTGTCCTCGCCGCCGCGGTGGACGCCGCCGATGCCGCCGGTTGCGAAGACGTGAATGCCCGCCATGTTCGCCAGAATCATCGTGGTGGCGACGGTCGTCGCGCCGGTCAGCTTTTCCGCCACGATGATGGGCAGGTCGCGCCGGCTGACCTTCTGCACGCCCTTCGCCTCGCACATGCGAACGAGCTCCTCCTCGGTGAGGCCCGCCTTGAGGCGGCCGTCGATGATCGCCATCGTCGCGGGAACGGCGCCCTCGGCGCGGATGATGCGCTCCACCTCGCGCGCGAAGGTCAGGTTTTCGGGATAAGGCATGCCGTGGCTGAGAATCGTGCTCTCCAGCGCGACGACGGGCTTGCCCGTGCGCACGGCCTCCTCGATCTCCGGTGCAACGTCCATGTACTGCTTCCAATCGTTCATTTGATATACTCCTTTATCATATTCTCAATCGCCGCGGGAGACATCTCGCGGCTAATGGTGTCGGGTGAGGCAATGGCGACCATGCCCGCGGCCATCGCCACGCGGATCGTTTGCTCCGCGTCAAGCCCGCGGCGCGACGCCCAGACGATGCCCGCCATCGAGGCGTCGCCCGCGCCCGTCGCGTTGACCATGCCGTCAAACGGGAGGCTCACGCGGTGCATTCCGCCCTCCGGGCCCCTATAAAACATGCCCTCGCGCCCCAAGCTCACAAACACGCGCCGAACGCCGAGGCCAAGCAGCGCGTCGCAGGCCTCCTCGATATGCGCCGGCGTGTCCACCGGGCAGCCGGTCAGCGCGGCGAGCTCCATGCGGTTGGGCTTCACCGTGTCAAACCGCCCGATCAGCGGCGCAAGCTCCCTCGCCCACGCGGTGGACACCGGGTCGACATACAAGGGCGCCGTGCAGACCTCGGTCAGCCGCTCCACGGTGGAGACGGAGAGATTCCCGTCGCAAACGACGATTTCCGCGCCGCAGAGCACATCCCGGTATTCGTCGATCAGCCGCGCGTCGAGCTTTTTGATGATATGCATGTCGCTCATCGCCAGCAGCATATCGCCGTCCCCGTCCATCAGCGAAATATAGCTGGAGGAACGCTCGCCCGATAGCACGCGCACGCCGCTCACGTCGATGCCCGCTTGCGCGCAGCCCTCCAGAATGCTGCGTCCATGCACGTCATCCCCCACGACGGAGATCAGCCGCACATCCTCGCCAAGCCGCGCAAGGTTCTCGCAGATATTGCGGCAGACGCCGCCCAAGGACATATGCAGCGTTCCGGGGTTGGAATCGCGCATGATCAGCTGCCGGTCGCTTCTTCCGTGAATGTCCATATTTGCGCCGCCGATGCCCGCAATATAGCCCATGAACAGCGCCTCCTCTGTATTCCTGTCGTAACTGGGCTCAGCAAGCCCAAGCTTCATTATATCGTCTTTAGGCCAAAAAAACAAGAGCGGCGAAACGCTTTTTGTCCTTTCACAGAGCATCTGATTGAAACGGACTATTCAAACGATTGCAGCCCCTTGCTGTGCGCTTTTTAGCTTTGCTCCACGGCATCGTCCGCTCCGGTCAAACTCTCCACATCCTCTGCCGCATCGATCTCGCTTTCGCTGATGCCCAGCCTCGCCATGACGTCCGCCTCGCTGCGGGCATTGGCTAAATCGTTTTTTTACCCTTTTCTTTTCCTCACCGTTGTGCTATACTATAGCCAGCCTTTGTAGATTGCAGCCGCCCGCAAGCGGCTCGTGCCCCCTCGCACATCTACAAGGGCTTTTTTGTCGTCTTTAAAAAACGCCAAGGGCCTTCCAACCGCATTGAGCGGAAATAACCCAACTTTTCTACCCCTCACCCCACGATGCTTTCCTTCTTCAAAGACGTGTACGCCTCTACGCTGTCAATCTTCTCCAG
>JAUNPI010000192.1 GCA_030536875.1 Clostridia bacterium | reverse complement strand
ATTCTCATGTTGTATTTGGTTCATTACAGTTTCAAATTACAACAAAAAGACGGGAGTGTCAAGATAAAATAATCTTGATGCTCCCATCTTTTTTTCTGCCTTAGCCTGACAGCCCCTATGCTTTGATTGATCAGGCGATCTTCACCCTGAGTGTGAGAATTTGGAAGGGCGTTACATGAAGCTGCGCGTCGGCACAGAGACACTCGCCCACGGGGTTTTCCAGCATATCGCAGGGCTGGAGGGCGCGGACGGGGAGGCCGCTGAGCAGGCGGAAGAAGGTGTCGGCCTTTTTGCTCTCGTACAGGCGCACGATCAGGTCGCCGCTTCCGTCGTCGGCGGGTTTCAGGGTATCGACGATCACATTCGGCTGATCCGCCCAGAAGGCGCTCATGCGCGGCGCGGTTCCGGGCAGGACGGTCAGCGGCTCGTTGAAGCACAGGCCCTGCCGGACGACGGGACTGTGCAGAAAATCGCCCTCCCACGCGGTGAAGCCATAGCGGAAGCGATGCTCGCCCTGATCGCTGGCCATCTCGGGCGACGCGGCCGCGCGCAGCAGCGTCAGCTCGATGCTGTTTTGCTCAACGCCCACGCCGTATTTGCAGTCGTTGAGCACCGCGCAGCCATGACCGTTGTCGCAGAGCGCCGTGTAGCGGTGGTTGCAGACCTCGAAGCGCTGCTGATCATAGCCGCGGCTGCGATGCGTCGGGCGCTCCACATAGCCGAACTGCATCTCATGCAGCGCGTGTTCGGCGCGAACATCGACGGGGAAGGCGACCTTCAGCAGGCGATGCAGCTCATGCCACTGGATGGTGGTATCGAAGGTCACGACGGGGCTGCCCACGGTGACGGAGACGGTTTGGCGGATGGAGGAACGGCCGATCGTGCCTTCCCAGACGAGAGAAGCGGTGAGACCTGCGGCGCAATCCACCTTCATCACGCTGGCGTGGGCGCAGGAGCACGCCTGCTCCCGATAGTTGCTGTCGATATCCCACGCGTCGAAGAGGCGCGGGACGTCTTTATAGAGGGTGAGCGCGTTCATGGGCCGGTCCGCCGTCATCCGCCGGCCGCCGAGGGTGTAGGAGACGATCTGGCCCTGATCGTTCAGGCGAACCTCCAGCTGCCCCGTGCGAAGCAGCGCGCCGCCGGGGATCAGCTCGGCGGAGGCGAGCGCTTCGGGAGGGACCGCCTCGCCGGAGACGAGGGAGACCACGCCCAAAGCGGGCACGCGCACGAGCGCCTTTCCGCCCGAAACGGGGACGGGCGTCCCTTCCGCCGTGCAGACGCCGCCGGACAGGCTTTCGGGCAGGCTGACGACCTCCTCGCGCTCAAAGCCGAGCGAGTTGAAGAGCGCAAGCCCCTCGCCGCGCCGGGTTAGAGCCTCGCAGGACGCGCGGGTCAGCGCGGCGGCCTCCTCTTGAAGCGCGCGATGCGCCGCGTTGGCCTCTTCATAGACCTTGGCGATGGAAGAGCCGGGCAGGATATCGTGGAACTGATGCAGCAGGAGCGTCTTCCACAGGCGCTCGGCTTCGAGCCGGGGATAGGCATGGCCGTGGAGCGCGGCGAGCGCGCCCCACGCCTCCAGATCGTGCAGGGCAAACTCGCTGCGGCGGTTGTTGGCTTTGATGGCGGCCTGCGTGGTGTATGTGCCGCGGTGCGCGTTGAAATACAGCTCGCCGTCCCACGTGTGGACGGGACCGCCTTTTTGCTCGAGATCCTCAAAGAAGGCGAGGGGCGAGGTCATCTCCACGCGGGGCATGCCTTCCAGATCGCGCTCGCGAAGCGCATATTCGATGAAATCGCGGCAGGGACCGCCGCCACCGTCTCCATAGCCGAAGGGAACCAAGAAGTCTTCCAGATGGCGCTTCTGCACGCGGGAACGCCATACGCCGCAAAGCTCTTTGGGATCGGTGCGATAGGTATAGCTGGTGGGCAGGAACGAGGTGACGCAGGAGCCGTCCATCCCCTTCCAGCGGAAATAGTGGTAGGGGAAGGGATCGCCCTCGTTGTAGCTCCAGAAGATCTTCTGGGTCACGAGGTAATCCACGCCGCAGCCGCGCAGAATCTGGGGAAGCGCGGCGGTGTAGCCGAAGGTATCGGGCAGCCAAAGGAGGCGGCTGTCCACGCCCAGCTCGTCCTTGTAAAAGCGCTTGCCGAAGACGAGCTGACGGATGAGGGCTTCGCCGGAGGGCATGTTGGTATCGGGCTCCACATACATGGCGCCCTCGGCGATCCAGCGTCCCTGACGGACGGCGGCGCGGATGCGCTCGTAAAGCTCCGGATAGTGTTCGCGGCACATCTCATAGGCCGCGGGCTGGCTCTGGATAAAGCGATACTCCGGATAGCGATCGAGCAGGCGCAGCTGCGCGGCGAATGTGCGGGCGGTCTTGCGGTGGGTTTCCCGCTGAGGCCACAGCCAAGCTAGATCCAGATGGGCGTTGCCCACGGCGGCCATCGTCGGCACCGTCGAGCCGTTTTTCGCCTCCATCAAGGGGCGGAGCGTCTGCCGCGCTCTGCGGTAATCGGCGATGCGCCCCTCCGGGGACTGCTCAAAATCGACGATGCGCGTGTAGGCCTCCAGCCCGTCGGCGATCCTGGCGGCGCGCAGGGAATCCTCGGGCAGCTCATCCATGAGCATTTGAAGCGTGGAGACGTCCAGCCAGAGCTGATAGGCATCCTCGTTCCAGATGCCGAAGGTGGAGCGGCCCACCCGCGCGCGGCGGCCTTCCTCCTTGGGATCGCCCAGCGTGCCGGGCAGCACGGGGCCGGTGGCGCAGCCGCCCACATCCGGGAAGTAATGGCCGGCATAGACCTCGAAGAGCAGGTCAAACCGCATGCCCTCCTCGCCGGAGAGGGTCAGCACGTTGTCGGAAATGTAGTGATGGGGCACGGAGACCCACTCCGCGCGGCGGGTGCCGAAGGTCTGGCCGTTTACGAACAGCGTAGCCTCGCCGCCCATGTCGAGGGACAGGACGACGGGCTTGCCCTCGGCCTGGCGGGGCAGGGTGACGCTGGCGCGCAGCCAGAGGTATTCCCATGTGCGGCCCCACTGCGTGCCCTCGTCAAAGGGGACAAAGGGGCCGCATTGGGCCTGCTCGGGGGTCAAATGCTCCATCGTGGTAAAGCCTTCAAAGTGAATCTCTTCCAGAGGGTGATAGAAATCCTCTGCCAATACCCGCTGCCAGTGATCGATGCGGGCCCTGTATTCGGAATGGATCAGGCTCATAGCTTTCCTCTCCTTTTGGCGGTATGGAGCGATAGGTTCCGCTCCGTCAGCGACGGCTTTCATGATACCCGAAACGGGAACGATGCGCAAGAGAGCGGGCGAATTTTGCAAAAGATTTTTGCAGTTTTTTGACGAAAAGAGCGGAGCCGAGGAGGGCGGCGCACGGGATCGCACAGCAGACTTTTGCTTCCAAATAGCGAAATAATCATTGACACTGCAGGCATTTGACGGTATAATAGAGACGCGATGGGAAATGGCCGGTTATGTGAACGGCGTTTTCCTGTCTCTGCCGCATGCGGAGGCCGTTTTGCGGCTGCTTTATTCGCTCGAAGATAACTCTGAGCTTTTTTGCATTATCTCTCGCGGTGATCATATGGACATGGGAACAGGGAGCAGAGAGCGATTCATGCGCGGATATCTCCCGTTTTTTACATGAGCGCAGGGACCTCCTCAATCCTCGAAAAGAATGTCGGGGAGGGAGGACGATTTTTTAGAACCGCCGGAGACGACAGAGACGCAAGAGA
>JAUNPI010000191.1 GCA_030536875.1 Clostridia bacterium | reverse complement strand
CCTGCTTTGAGGGCCTTTTGGGCGTGGGCTTGAATACGAGGGCTGAGTAGTAACCAAGGGTTGATTGTAAAATGAAGTTGAACTAAAAGCCCCCCGATCGCCGGAACTCCCACATAGGGGCGAGCGGCAATCGGGGGCTGATCAAACAAATTATGGATGCTCTGCGCGGTAACGCGTCAGCAGCTTTTCAATTCGGTTCCACGGGTTGAGAAGATAGCTCAGCGATTGATCGTGATTCAGCGTCGCGATGACATACGCCATGTATTTGCTCATATCCGCCTGAGAGAACCACGGCGCCTCGAGCACGCTCTGCGGGGTATAGGTGAGGTTGGTGGCAAAGACGTGATCGATCACGCCTTCCTCATAGGCCTTGTTGAAAGCCTCAAGGCCGCTGGTGAAGAAGGCGAACGTCGCCCCGGCAAAGACGCGGCGGGCATTTCGCTTTTTGAGATTATAGGCCAAATCGAGAATCGAATCGCCGGAGGCAATGATGTCGTCTGCAACGAAGACATCCTTACCTTCGACGCTGTTGCCCATATACTCGTGCGCGATGATCGGGTTGCGCCCGTTGACCACGCGGGTGTAGTCGCGGCGCTTGTAGAACATACCCAGATCCACGCCCATCGCGGAGCTGTAATAGATGTTGCGCCCCATCGCGCCCTCATCCGGAGAGATCACCATCATATGATCCTTGTGGAACTTGAGATCGTCATACGTGTGGCACATCGCCTTGAGCATCTGATACGTCGGCATGATGCTCTCAAAGCCATTGAGCGGGATGGCGTTCTGCACGCGCGGGTCGTGCGCATCAAAGGTGATGATGTTGGAAACGCCCATCGCCACAAGCTCTTGGAGCATAACCGCGCAGTCCATCGACTCGCGCGAGGTACGCCTGTGCTGGCGGCCCTCGTAGAGCATCGGCATGATCACGTTGATCCGGTAGGCCTTGCCGCTGACGGCCGCGATAATGCGCTTGAGGTCGGCATAGTGCTCGTCCGGCGTCATCGGGATTTCCTTGCCATACATCCTATAGGTACACTGGTAAGCGCCTACGTCGCAGATGATGTAGAGGTCGTAGCCGCGCACGGAATTGAGCAGCATTCCCTTTCCTTCGCCCGTGCCAAAGCGCGGGCAATGCGCCTCAAGCAAAAAGCCGCTGGCATCAATGCCATAGAAGCTGTGGAGCCGCTCGTCGGTGGTGGCGCTATCCACCTGCCAGTTCATCAGGTAGTCGTTGACGCGCTTGCCCATCTCCTCGCAGCCGCGCATGGCGATAATGCCCAGCGGCGCGACAGGACGCATCGGAAACTTGTGAGAGGCTTCGGTGTTGACGTTTTCGTTCATGCTGATTCCCCTTCTTCAGTAATCCAGTTCAAAGGCGACAGTAGAGACCGTAACTCTAAGAAGCTTACATGTTATTATAGCACATCTTTCGAGCATCTAACGCGCATTTTCGCTCTTTTGGGAAATTTTCGTCCTCTTGCGACAATTTACCCCATTCTTTACGTCTACCGTTCACCATCTTGGCATCCATACGCCATCCCATGAAGCCACACATTTTGTTTCTGAGCACCGGGCTTGACCACAATAGCGGATGCTTGGTATAATACGGTAGAAAGATCAAGGTTGAGGAGGTCTTTTACGTGAAGCGCATCGTTTTGACCGGCGGCGGCACTGCCGGGCATGTCTCCCCCAATCAGGCGCTGATCCCGCATTTGCTCAAAGAGGGCTGGGATATTCACTACATCGGCACGAAGACCGGCATCGAGCGCACGTTGATTGAGCCCATGCAAGGCGTGACCTATCACGCCGTGAGCTCTGGAAAACTGCGCCGCTATTTCGATCTCAAAAATTTCACCGATCCCTTCCGCGTGATCGCGGGCGCCTTACAAAGCGTTGCCGTCATCGGCAGGCTTCGGCCAAACGTCGTCTTCTCCAAAGGCGGATTCGTGAGCGTTCCGGTGGTCGTCGGCGCGGCAATCTGCCGCGTTCCCGTCGTCATGCACGAGAGCGATATCACGCCGGGGCTGGCCAATAAGCTCTGCAAGCCGTTCGCCAAGGCGATCTGCACAACGTTTCCGGAGTGCGCCCGGCTCCTGGGCGCCAAGGCGGTTCAGACCGGGACGCCGCTGCGCGAGACGGTTTTCTCCGGTTCCCGCGAGCGCGGCCTCTCCCTAGCGGACTTTAGCGGGCAAAAGCCCGTGCTCATGATGATCGGCGGTTCGCTGGGCGCGCAGTCGGTCAACGCCGTCCTCCGTCAAGCGCTGCCCGAGCTCACGCAGCGCTTCGACGTGCTGCATGTGTGCGGCAAGGGCAATCTCGATCCAACGCTCGAGGGGCTAAGCGGCTATCGCCAGTTCGAATACCTGTCCGACGATCTTCCGGACGCCTTCGCCTGTGCGGATCTGATGCTCTCGCGCGCGGGTTCCAATTCGCTCTCCGAGATCATGGCGCTATGCAAGCCCGCGCTGCTGATTCCCTATCACAGCGGCCGCGGCGATCAGCTGCTCAACGCCAACTCTCTGAAAGACCGCGGTCTCGCCCACGTGATGGTTCAAAGCGATTTAAACCGCGAATCGCTTGCGCGTGCGCTGGATGCCCTGTGGGCCGATCGCGCGCTGCTCACGCAGCGGCTCTCGGCGCTGCCGGATGCGGACGGCACGCAGGCCGTTCTTACGCAGATTCGACGCTTCGCCAAGCCGTAATCCGCCCGGCAAACCGCCGCTCTATTTCAGCAATCCAAAAGGAGCTGTCAGGATCATTCCGAATATTCCTCAGAATATCGGACTTTTCATCCTGACAGCCCCTTTTTGCTGTCCTTTTATGGTTTCGGCACGCCCTCCGGCGCATACCTCGCCTCGATGGCCTTCACCTGCGCATACAGCCAGCGGTTGACCGGAACATCCAGCGCATATCGCTCCGCGCGGCGGATGATCGTTCCCGCAAACAGCTCGACCTCGGTCTTTCTGTGCGCCTCCCCGTCCTGCCGCATGCTCGGCTTGCCCGCCGGCGCGAGCGAATCGGCAAGAGCCACCCATTCGTCAAACTCCTCGTCCGAAATGGGATAGCCCTCCAGACGCGACAGCGCCTGAACCTCGCGCATCGCCCCGAGCATCACCTCCCGGGGCCTGCCCGGTCTCTGCACGGTGCCGTAATCCCCCTCAAAGACCATCACGGATTGATTGAGGCCGACGTTGAGCATCAGCTTGCCCCATTGGCGGCGAACCATGTCCTCGACGGGCTGCGCCGCCACGCCGTGCGCGTTCAGGAAGTCCGCAACCGCCTGCACGCGCTCGGTGATCGCGCCGGGTTCTCTCTCGCCCAAGACGATCATGCCCGGATGCTCGTAGGTCAGCGCATTGCCGACCTTCACCGCGTCCATTCCCTGCGCCGTGCAGTAGAGGATGTTTTCGCCCCCTAAGCGCGAAGCGATCGTCTCCTCGCTGGTGATGCCGTTGATCACCGACAGCATCAGCGTCCGCTTGCCGGCAAACCCCGCCGCGGTCTCCATCGCCGCGCGAAGCCCGCCTTCCTTGGTCGCAAAAATCAGGAGATCGACTTCCGCCGCCTCCTCGGGCGTCGCATAAACAAAGGGCACAGGCCGTCCGTTGCTGGTCACGCCCTCTCTGCGGTAGCGCTGTACACGCTCACCGTCGGCGATGATCCTCAAATCCGTTCCGCAAGCGAGCATCCTCTCGCCAAACAAGACGCCCAGCGCGCCAAGACCGACGATGCCCACAGTTTTTAACGCTCTCATCTTCCTCGATTTCCCTTCTTTTTTCTTC
>JAUNPI010000030.1 GCA_030536875.1 Clostridia bacterium | reverse complement strand
GACGCAAGCCCATGTGTGAACAATTTTACAAATCCGTTGGAACCCGCCAACGAGCCTCCCGAAGCCGCCGTCCCGCGTCCGCGCGCTCCGCCCAAGCGCGTTCGGCGCGGATTTCGTTCGCTTTTGCCCCTCACGCCGCGCCGGAAAACTCTCAAGCCGCTTTGGATTTTCGCCCCGCAAATCTGCAGTTGCCCTCCGCGGCCCAAACTGGTATAATCAGAGGCAGGATCTGCCGGGCGCGGGCCTTCCCCGTTCAAAGCGCCGGACAGGCCGACCAAACAGATTGACCGGACAGATCGATAGGACACAGATCGATAAGAATGACCGCGATCTTCAGAAAGGCCTACATGACGATGAAAAAGATGTTTTTCGCTTTCGCTCTGATGCTCTGCCTCAGCGCAGGCGCGCTGGGCGAAGAGACGCCCGCCGTCAGACTCATCCTTCCGCAGACGCCTGCCCCACAAAGCACGCCTGTTCCCGAGCCCACGGCGACGCCGGAGCAGCCGGCGGCTTCCCCCTCCGCCGATCCCCTGACCCTGCAAACCGCCAAGGAGGCCAATCTGCGCAAGCTTCCCGACATCAAGAGCGACCTTCTCGAGCGCGTCAAGGCGGGTTCACGCGTGGAGGTGATCAGCCAGAGCGAGCTGGAGGGGGAAACTTGGGCCTATGTGCGCATCGGCAAGAGCCGCCGCGAGGGCTACATGCTCATGGAGCTCTTGGAGCCCATTCCCACGCCGACACCCGTGCCCACGGCCACGCCCGCGCCCACCCCTACGCTCGTTCCCGGCACGCTCCAGGGCGAGGTGACCTATGACGAGCCGCGCCTTGCGCGCACGAAGGTTCGCTCCAACCTGCGCAAAAGGCCGGACGGGGGCAAGATCGGCGAGCTGAAGGCGAACGCGCTGATGAGCGTTCAGGGCGAAATCGAGTCCGGCGGCGAGCTCTGGCTGCACATCACCGCCGAAAAGACCGGCGAATCGGGCTATATTCTCGCCAGCCTGACCCGCCAGATTCAGCCCGCCGTGCTCGAGCCCGTCTCCGAAGCGGAGGTTCGGGAGAAATTCCCCGTGCTTTCGTTTGACCCCATTGCGGATATCAAGGCCATCATCCCCTTCACCTACACGGAGGAGGAGCTCTCCGCATACGGCACGCTGCGCGTGGGCGACCGTTCAAACGCCGTTCTCGCGCTGCGCAAGCGGCTTTACGAGCTGGGCTATTACGCCAAGCCCAACGAGAACGCCCTGTACACCGAGTCGACCGCCGAAATCGTCGGCCTGTTCCAGAGGGACTGCGGCCTGCCCGTCACCGGCGAGGCCGACCCCCACACGCAGGCGATGCTCTTTGATCCCCGCACGCTCGCGCGCGAGGGCAGCGCGCAGGAGATCACCTATTTGAGCAACAAGGCCAACGCGCCCCTCTACATCCAGCGCGCGGAGGTCACCTCCTTCAGCTTTTACGGCAGCATCCAGCTCTCGCTGGAAAACCGCTCCGGCGGGAAGCTGACGCGCTTTGGCCTCAAGATCATCCCCTATATGACGGACGGAACGCCCGCCGACATGAAGGAGACCTTTGCCGAGGAGATCGAGCGCGAATACGTGGTGGACGACATCGCCATCGGCAGGGGCGATACCTATTCCGATTTCGCCACCAACGATAAGGACGAGGAATTCGGCATCTGGCCCCATCACTTTCAGGTCAGCCGCAAGATCTACTTCACCGGCGCGCAGCTGGCGGTCAGCTGGTATCGCTCCGGCGGAAAGAACGTCTATGTCGACGACGACCAGCTGATCTTCGTCGAGGCGGGCGCCGGCGCGGGCGAAAGCTACATGCATACCCTGCCCATCACGATCAGCGACACGGAGCGCGCCGAGGCCGCCAAGTGGGAAATGGGCATCGTCAGCCGCTATGTGCTGCCCGTGTATCAGGAGTATTACGGCCTGCCGCAGGGCGCTTGGCTCAAAACCGTCGAGGAGGGCTCTCCGGCGCAGGATGCCGGTCTTGAGCCGGAGGATATCATCGTGGGCGTCGGCGACATCACCATCCTCGGCGACGCCACGCTGCGCAAGGCCCGGGCCTCCGTCGCCGCGGGCGAGAGCGCAACCGTCTATTTCTGGCGCGACGGCCAATACTATACGACGGAAATGCTGAGACCGGCGGAGTGACGCCAGCAGATCCAAAGAGCTGTTTGTCACAACAAAACATATCGATCCAGTTTCAGCGCCATGTCATCCTATCCGAAGCGTTGTCAACTGCGGTCATGCGGGATTTTGTTCGCCGTTCATGGAAAAACATAGAAAGAGAGGCACACGTATGGAGTTTGAAAAAATCAATTGCGGCGGTGGAACCGTTGCCCTTGTTTCAAGCGACAAGCAAGTGATCACGCATGTCGATTCTGCGCTCGATCTGTTGATGTCCGCCCAGTATGAAGCAGGTACGAAATATATCGTCGTGGACAAAAAGCTCATCACCGAAGATTTCTTTATTCTAAGCACCGGTTTAGCCGGAGAAATTCTTCAAAAGTATATCAACTATGGCGGGAAGATTGCGATATACGGTGATTTTTCCCGTTACACAAGCAAACCCCTGAAGGATTTCATCTATGAAAGCAATAAGGGAAAGGATGTTTTCTTCGTGTCCACCAAAGAAGAAGCCATCCGGAAATTAGCGGGCGTCATTTAACTGAGGGAGATTCACGCCGAAGGTTGGCAACCCGAAGGGCAAGACGGATGAGGTCCCGCCCCGTGGGCGACACGCTCCAAGGGGGGACCTCACCCGGCCTTCGGCCACCCTCCGCAAAGGGAAAGGCCTTATATGCGAATCAAAGTGTTATGAGGAATATCCGGATTCTGATCCTGACAGCCCCTGTTTATCGTCCTTATTCCTCCTTCACCGGGTAGCACAGCTCGGTCACAAACTCCTCCGGGCTCTGCGTCTCGTGCGGGCTGACGTGGTAGATAAAAAACGCCGGCCCGTCGAAACCGTAGCCGTTGTCGCGCACCCAGCCGGCGACGGCGGCGTTCGCCCCGTCGATCAGGTCATAGGGCCCCTTCACCGTCGTGGAGGCGACACGCACGGCGGGCAGCGTCTTAAAGCGCACATGCTCCGTATCGGGATAGCGCCCTTTGACCGTCTTCTGCGCCTCGCAGTCCACATCCTGCTCCTTGTATTCGCGGTCGTGGTAGACAACGGCGCACAGGCAGGGATCGCCGTCCTGCATATGGAGATGCGCGGTCTCACTCACAAGCGCGCTCCAGAGCATGCCCTCGCAGTCATATCTTGGGATGGTCATGCGCATGCATGCGGCGTAGCGCTCGGGAATGGTCTTGAGTGTGACATCGTAATGCATGATCTCTTCATCCTTTCTCAGCCGTTCCTTCGCCGTCCTCAGCAGCCGAATCTGCGCCGCGATGAGCGCCGCCTGAGCGTTGAGCGCACTCAGTTGCTCATCCATCATGCGCTCCATCGCCTCCCGGTCATCGCGCTGCGCCAGCATAACGCCGATGGCAGCCAGACCAAAGCCCATATCCCGCAGGGATGTGATGCGTCCCGCCGCGATCAGCTGCTCCTCGGCGTAATAGCGGTAACCGGTAAACCGGTCAATCTCCACCGGCATAAGCAGCCCCAGCTCGTCGTAATGGCGCAGCATGCGGATGCTGATTCTGGACAGCTTGGAAAACTCTCCGATCTTTAACATGTTTTGTTCCTCACATCGATGTGATTCTCTTGAGCTCAAAACCATGATAGCCCCTGACACCGTGGCAGAGTCAAGGGCTTTTTCTGTTTTTCTCATGCCAAACGCGCCGCCGGCATACCCCGGCGGCGCGTCCGATTCAATTCTGCTCGCACACGTTCCATGCCCGCAGCTGCGGGTAGCTGATCAATTTGCCCGCGTCCAAATCCTCTTTGTGCAGATCGACGCAGCAGATTTGGGCGCTATCATACGTCTTATAATAGTACACGCCCCTGTCCGTGTTGACGCAGGAGGAATACAGCGTGTATTCGTAGTCGCCGTCCTCCGCGGCCGTAACGCCCCGCTGCTGCGCGACGGCGTCCAGAATATGGAAAAACTGGCTGACGCTCTCCGCTTCCGTTTCGCCGCAGACAGCGTTTTGCTTGGTGAAGACCGCCCGCGCAAAACGCGACATGGAAGACGGATCGCCCGGCAGCCCGAGCGCGCCCATGCCGAGGCAATAGCGCTCCAGCGGCAATGCCGGGGCAAACCGATTGACCGGCAGCTCCCGGGTGACATTCATGTAATTGTTCAGCGAAAAAAGTTGGAAGGGAAACGGCGGATTGTTCGTCAGCACGCCGGCCGGGTTCTCGTAGACGCGCAGCCCCTCGCTCACGGGCTCGATGACGACGCATTCCCGCCTGTCGCAGAGGATAAAATGCAGCGGAGAAAGGCCCATCTCCTCGCTGAACGGCTCGTTTAAAAGGTTCATGCGCGCAAGCAGCGGCCTCGCCTCCGCCACCGTCGCGCACTGTCCGAGCAGCCACGGGATCAGCTCAAACGGCGTCACGTTGTCCTTCCCGGGCTCCTCCGGGCGATAGACCGCATTGCCGGGGAAGTTGAGCCCCGCCATGCTGAGCCCGCGCTCGTTCGTCGCGTCGAAATACAGCGGGTAATCCCGCGCAACGAGCGCCATGCCGATCATCGCGTGATGCGTTTTCATCTCCCCCATGCGCCTGAACGCGAAGGGATAGCGCCGCGGCGTGACGACCACCGCCTCGCCGTAATCGGCATGCAAATCGAGATTGCGCCCAAAGTAATGGTCCCTCGTCGTAAAGTCAATCGCCGTACACATGTTGCCGCTCCTTTTCTTGTCGATTGATAGCATTAGGCTTTCCCGCCACATGCCCATTCATCATCCTCAGTTTACACCAAATGCAACCGTCTTTCAAGGCATCCTCCTCAATCATGCCCAACGCCCGGCAAAATGCAAAAAACTCCCCCTTTCGGGGGAGCGAAGGGATCATCCGTTCAGAAATCCGGTCGAAATCAGAAGTTCTCGCCGACGGCGGTGATCGCGTCGATCACGTCCTGATAGTCCTTGCCGTACTTCTCATACAGGCTGATGCCGCCCAGCACATCGCTCGGGCTCGTCATCGCCGCTTGGAACTCCGCGTAGGCTTCCGGCGTCAGCTCGGTGATGGTGCATCCGGCCGCGCGGACGATCTCCTCGGAGGCCTTTTCCTTCTCGGCCCACTTCTCCTTCTCGAACTCCTGCGTCTCCTTGGCGACCTGCTTGATGATCTCCACGTCGGCCGGGTCGAGCTCGCTCAAGACGGCCGCGGAGGCCAGCAGCACCTCGGGCACGCGGGTGTGCTCGTCGAGCACATAGTAGGTCGCGGCCTCGTAGTCGCCCATGTTCTGGTAGGTCGGCCAGTTGTTCTCAGCGCCGTCGATCGTGCCCTGCTTGATGGCGGAATAGACCTCGTTCGGGCCGATGCCGGTGACGCCGGTGCCGCCGAGCACGTTGGTCATGTCGACCATCATGGCGTTGTTCTGCATGCGGATTTTGAGGCCCTTCATGTCGGCGACGGAAGAGACCTGCTTGGTGGTGTAGTAGGAACGCGCGCCGGCATCATACCAGCACAGGCCGACGAGGCCGGAGCCGGAGGCCTCGATGTCCGCGAGCATGTTCTGGCCGATTTCGCCGTCGAGCACCGCCCACATGTGGTCGGCATTCTTGTAGAGATACGGCATCTGGATGGCGTTCATCTTCGGCACGTAGCTGGAAACCGGGGAAGCGGACACGCGGGAGAACGCAATGTCGCCCAGCTGGAGCGCCTCGATGGCGCCGGTCTCCTCGCCATAGAGCGAGCCGCCGGAATAGACCTCAACCTTGATGCGGCCCTCGGTGCGCTCCTCGACGAGGCGGGCGAACTCCTGATCCGCAAGGGTCGTCGGGTAGCCCTCAGCGTGAACTTCGCTGAGCTTGAGGGTCGTCGCGGCGCTCGCCGCGGCGACGGACATGACCAGCGCCAGCGCGAGGACGAGAGTGAGCAGTTTCTTCATGACAAACTACCTCCAATTTTTGTATTCTCCAACCGCACGCATGCCCGCGCGCGGAAAGATTCATTTTAACCGCCGTAGCCCATCAGCAGCTTGGGCAGGATCAGGGCAATATCCGGAATGTAGGTGACCAACAGCAGCACAATGACCATAACCGCGTAGAGCGGCAGCATGTTCTTCGCCGTGCGCTCGATGGGCGTCTTGCCGATGGCGCAGCCCACGAACAGCGCGGAGCCGACAGGCGGCGTACACAGGCCGACGGCGAGGTTGAAGATCATGATGACGCCGAAATGAACCGGGTCGACGCCCACGCTCGTGACCACGGGCAGCAGGATGGGCGTCATGATCGTGATCAGCGGCGCCATGTCCATAAAGCAGCCCAGCGCCAGCAGCAGCACGTTGATGATCAGCAGCAGCACGTACTTGTTGTCCGTGACGGAGAGCAGCGCGTTTGAGATCGCGCCGGGGATGCGCAGCTCGGTCATCATGTAGGCAAAGCCCTTGGCCGTCGCCAGAAGCGTCATGACGATGGCGAGCGTCTTGAGGCTGTTCTTGATCACCTGACCGATCTCGGAGATCTTCACGGAGCGGAAGACGATCAGCGAGAGGATCATCGTATACACGCAGGCGATGGCGGAGGCCTCGGTCGCCGTGAAGACGCCCGCGCCGGTGCCCACCATGATGATGACCAGCGTCATCATCGGCAGAATGCCCTCCATGAGCACGCGCTTGCCCTCGCCCTTGGCCACGCCGGTGCCCTTGGGGAAATTGTAGCGCTTGGCCATCAGCAGGCACATGATGATCATGCCCAGGCCGAGCGCCATGCCCGGCAGCATGCCCGCCATGAACAGCGTTCCGATGGAGACGCCGCCGCCGGCCGCCAGCGCGTAGATGACCATGTTGTGGCTCGGCGGAATCAGCACGCCTTGGCAGGCCGTGGTGACGGTCAGGCCGACGGCGAAATCCTCGTCATAGCCCTGCTTGACCATCATCGGGATGACCATCGTGCCCAGAGAGGAGACATCCGCCACGGCGGAGCCGGAAATGCCGCCGAAGAACATCGAATCCAGCACGTTCACGTAGGCCAAACCGCCGCGGAACCGGCCCACGGCCAAATTCGCAAGGTTCACGATCTTCTCCGAGATGCCGCCCGCGCTCATGAACTCGCCCATCACGATGAAAAACGGGATCGAGAGCAGCGAAAAGTTGTTCGCACCGTCCACCATCTGGCGGACGATGACGGAGAAATTCGTGCCCGTCACCATCGCGCTGCCCAGCGTCGCCATCAGCATGGCGAACGACACGGGAATCTTAAAGAGCATCAGCAGGATAAAGCCGCCGATGAGCACCAATCCTGCGAGAAACGACGTCGTCATTTGGCCTCTCCTCCCTTGCGCAGCGCTTCAACCGCCGCCTCATCCGTAAAGTCGATCTCGGGCTCCGAATAGAGCAGGTCGTCGCGCGGCACGATGCCCAGCAAAAAGAGCAGCGAGTCAAACGTCATGACAAAGCCCGCCACCGGAATGGGCAGATACTGCCACGCCGTGCTGATACCCGTGATCGGCAGAGAGCCCGGGAGAGAGAAGAGCTTCATCGTGCGCTGCCCGCCGGAGATCAGCATGAACAGCCCGCACAGCAGCGTCACCACGTCCACCGCGATATCCATCGCCCGGCGCGCGGTTCCGCCCGCCGGGAAGCGGTTGTAGATGGCGTTGACCGCCACATGCATGTGGTCGCGCACGCCGATGGCGCACGCGATAAACGCAAAGACCGTCACAAGCAAGCGCGGAACTTCCTCCGCCCACGAAAGGCCCGTGTTAAAGCAGTAGCGAAGAATGACCGTCAGCGTCACGATCGCGATCATCGCCAGTATGGAAATCTGCGCGATGAGCAGCATCACGCGGTGTGTGATATGGTTCACCGTCAGCAAAACGCCGGCAATTCCCCCTTTTTTCATGGAAGCTCCTCCTTTCCCCGTTGCCCGTTTTCCCTGTTGCATGATTTGGTTTCCTCCTTTGTCCCATCATTCGATCGCTTATGCATCCCATAACGAAACGCCTTGTGTCAATTCTACACAAGCCAAGCATCCGTTTCTATACAAATTAACGGTTCTTAACGATGAACGCCTTTAAATTAACGCGTATTATATAAAGATGTTTTCAGTATATTTACGCTTAAGAACTATCGTCATGCATCAAAAAAAGCGGCCGTCGGCCGCGTTGTGTCATCAAAAAACGCGAAAAAAACCGCGGACGCCGGATCCGCGGTTTGGGGGTCGACTATGATTTTGCTCAGCGCAGATAGATGTGGCGCGGGAGACCGTTGATGTACACCGGCGTGAGCTCCGCCTGAATCAGCGGGCGCGCATAGGAGAGGAACTCCTGCTTCATGCCAGTCTTGTAATCGTTGATCCACTCCAGCGGGATCTTCTTTTCAAAGTTGGCGACCTCGTGGATATCGCGCAGCTCGGTCGTGCTCTGATAAGGGTCGTTGGAGATGCGCTTGATGCCGACCATCATGCCCGTGTGCCCCTCGAAGGCCGCCTTCGCCGCCGCGCCGCCGACCTGATAGGCCTCGGTCACATCGGTGCGGCTGGTGACGTGAGCCGCGCAGCGCTGGAGCGTGGAGAGCTCGATGGAGCGGGTCTTCGTCTCCAGATGACGGGCGACGTAGTTGGAAAGATAGCGCGCCGTGCCGGTCAGGCTCTTGTGGCCGAACGCGTCGACGGAGTGAACGTCGTCCGCCAGCTCGCAGACATAGCGCCCGTCCGCCAGCTTGATGCCCTCGGAGACCGCCACGACGATGGAAGCCCGCTCCTTCTGCATGGCCTCGATCTTGGTGATAAACCTCTCCTGATCAAACGGCACCTCGGGCAGGCAGATGAGGTCGACGCCCTCGCAGTCCTCTCCCTGCGCCAGCGCGGCCGCGGCGGTCAGCCAGCCCGCGTTGCGGCCCATGATCTCCACGATGGTGACGTACTTGGTGCCGTAAACCGTCGCGTCGCGGATGAGCTCCTTCATGACCACGCCGATGTACTTCGCCGCGGAGCCGTAGCCCGGGGTATGGTCGGTGCCCATCAGGTCGTTGTCGATGGTCTTGGGCACGCCGATAAAGCGGATATTGCTGCCGATCTGCTTGGCATAGTCGGAGAGCTTGCAGATGGTGTCCATGCTGTCGTTGCCGCCGATGTAGAAGAAGTAGCCGATGTCCATGCGGTTGAGCGTGGCGAAGATCTGCTCATACACCTCGGGCTTATCGAGATAGCTGGGGAGGCGATAGCGGCAGCTGCCCAAATAGGAGGACGGACTGCGCTTGAGCAGTTCAATTTCGAGCGTAGAGCCCAGCGTCGCGCCCAGATCGACAATCCGACCCTTGAGCAAACCCTCGATGCCGTGGAGCATGCCGTAGACGTGATCGGCCCCGCGCATCTGGCATGCCTCAAGCACGCCCGCCAAGCTGGAGTTAATGACAGAAGTCGGGCCGCCGCTCTGCCCAACGATTGCGTTCCGTCCCATGAGTATTCCTCCTATTTTTCGGATGTTTTGTATACATTATACCATATTCCACCCATATTTCAAGTTTCTTTTATCCAATCTTGCATCATTCCGCGTCAAAAAACTCTATTTTCACGCCAAATCAGATCGCAATTGCTTTCTTTTCCCCGACATCAGCGGGAAACGGGCTCCAAAAAGCTGGCCTTTTCATCCCACGTCGTCCTCCTTTAGCCGTTTCCTTCCCAGAACCACGCCTGCGGCGCGTAGCACGTGCCGCCGCTTTCCGTCAGCAGGATATAGAGCTCGTCCCCCACGACGCCCACAACCCAGTATTCTCCGGCAAGCTCATGCTCCCCGGTCAGCTCCTGCGTCGCGTACAGCGGGCGTCCTTCGTATTCCTCCCGCAGGCTCTTCGCCGGGAACGCGCAGGCCACATCGTCCATCGCTTCGCCAAAGACGAGGTATCGCTTCATCATCCAGCCCGTGAGACATCCGTCCAGCCCGATGGTCACCTCGCACCAGTCCCCCTGCTGCCGGATCACCTGCACGGGCGTTCCATTGTAAAACTTGCCCAGCGATTTCGCGCCGCGGTCGGGCTTTGCGCGAAGGTGCAGGCGGTCCGCCGGGTTGGGGTTGCAGACCACCGCCCAGCCGCTGCGGTCAAGGCAGGCATCCAACTCCTCGCGAGAGACCGGCAGGCCGTTCAAATCCGCCTGCATCAAGTCCCCATTGGGAACGCTGCCAAAGCGAATGCCCTCCGTGCTCCCGTAGTTCCATTCTTCCCTCAGGCCGCAATACGCCGCGGAAAACTCGAAGGAAGGCGCGCTGCTTCTGGCCCACGAGAGGCGCCACGTGCCGTCCGCCAAACGCCTATACGAGGCGGAGCGGTATTGGGTTTCGCCCTGCCGCTCCACGCTCCACCCAAACTGCACGTCGCCGTCGCCCGCGTGGAAGATATCCAGATAGACGCCCTCGGGCAAAGCGGGCGTGACGGCCAGATCGTACCCGTCCGCGCCTTGGGTGACGATGCACAGGCGGCGCACGCCCTCGTCGTCCTCGGTCAACAGCAGCAGCGCGTGCCGCTGCAAATCGCTGTCGACGATGCGCCCGGGGACGGGGATCTCCGCCGTATCCAGCGCATCCTCCGTGCGAAACAGGCTTCCGGCGCCCATCAGGGAAAGCTTGCCGTCAAACCCCTCCGCCTCCAGCCGCTCCAGCAGGGAAGCCGACAGCGGAACGGGCATGCAGTCGCTCACCTCCGGCTGCCGCCGCCCGCTTTCAAACGTCGCGCGCTTCACATACAAAAGCCCGTCCTCCACGCGGCTATAGCAGGCCGCCGTCTCGTGCCCCGCGTTGTATGTCGCAACCTCCCGCAAGACGTATCCGGGGAAATAGGCGGCAATCGCCTCCTCCGTGATCGCCGCCATCGCCGCTCCCTCCTGCGGCGTAAAGGGCAGATCGCCAAAGTCCAGCATGATGGAGTCCGCGTCTTTCCCAAGGAAGCAGACGGCCTCCGCCTCTCTCTGCCCGGCGGGGTAATACATGGCCTCCCTTCCCTCTAAAATGACCTCTCCGTCGTAGGCGGAGGGGCTCCTCCAGCCGCAGACCGCAAAATCCGTTCCGATATAATGGTAGGAAATTCGATCGCCGGTCTCCTCGCAGACCAGATCAAAGCCCAGCGCGTCGGGATAGAAGGATCCGTCCGCGCGCGGCACGGCGGGATCGTGGCGCACAAAGCGCGGCTGCCACCGGCTGTCCACGGGCGAAACCTGCGTCGTGACCGACCACTCGCCTTCCTCATACCGATAGCCGTCCATAAAGCCATATATCGTAATCAAAAAGCTCCTCACGCTTCCGTCCGGCATCTGAAAGGCGATATAATCCCCCAGCTCCGCCCGGTCGTATTCCTGTTCAAAGCGCTCAAGGATGGCCTGCGGCGGCATATCGCAATAGGCATTTTCCTCCGCAAGGGCCAAAGGGCATGCCGCCAGCATCGCGGCAAGCAAAAGCATGGCAATCACTCTGTTCATCCGCTTACTTCCCTTCCAAATCAAGCTTCGAGCCAATTTCGTCCCCGTCAACATGTTCAATGCAATAGACGAAAGGACGCGTCATTTTCATCCAAATCAACGCGTCCCATTCGTTCGTTCAAATGTGAAAACCGCAAGGCTCCGCTTCCACGCCGCCGGAGCGAAGGGCTCAGCCCTTCTTGGGCTCGCCGAAGCCCGGCTTAAAAATCGTCTTGTCCACCGCGAAGATGATGACCATCGCCACGCCGCCGGTCACCACGGTCGTCACGATGCTGCTCACCGTGTTGCGCAGCGCCTCGTTGGGGATGAGCGCCACGGTAACCGGATTCCACACGCAGGTGAACAGGTTCATCACCAGGAAGACCACGATCGTCGCCGCGAAATGGCACAGCGCCTGCGGCAAGACCGGGCCGTGGCTCTTGAACGTCACGTTCCTTTGCAGCGGGAAGTTGATGCACTCGCCGAACACGATCGCCGTCAGGTTCGCCAGCGTGAACGCGAGCCCGCTGTTCACCAGAAACGCCCCGTCCGCGCCGGTCTCCAGCGCGTTGCCCACGATGGCCAGCTTAAAGTTCACGCCAAACAGCGACACCGGAATTCCCGGGAACAGCCACTCGGCATCCCCGACGATGCCGTGGAACAAGCTCGGCAAAAACATCAGCAGCAGCATCTTGATGAATGTCACCACATAGCTGAAGAGCAGGAATAGCCCGCCCTCGCGAATCCACTGGGCGGCTTTGGGGTGCCGCTCCATCCAAGTCTTCAACCCTTGCATCTTCTTTTCCTCCCCGTCACTCCATGCCTTTTGCTTTCTTGAGCACCTTCCGCTGCCTGAAGAAGCCGCCGATCACGCCTGCCAGCCCTTTGAAAAAATGGCCGTTGACGATTTGTACGATCTGCTTACACATCTCCTGGCTCACCATGCCGCCCGCCATCTTGCCGATCGCGCGGAACGGCATGTTGTAGATGAATGTGATGTTCAGATCCGGCGTCCCCTTCTCGATGCTCTTTTGGAGCATGCTCGTCATGACCTTGTAAACCTGACGGGCCGGCCAGCTCTTGGCATAGTAAAGCTGGCATATCGCGTCGTTCATTTGCAGGGTGCCGCTCCATTTGCCGTCCGGGATCGCATACCCCAGCAGCTCGGCGAACTCCTCGTCGCCGACGTTTTGGATGTCGCCGCTCACGTAGCTGGGCAGCTTTGTCAGATCCGCCGGAACCGGCGCATTCGTGCCCCTGACGTTCGCCGTCGCGCTGAGCTTGATCTCCGCGGCGCTCGCGCCGATCATGATCTCGTATTCGCCGCCGTCGATCTCGAATCGGTTCGTTTTCACGTTGAAATAGCGGAAGGCCTTGTCGTCGAGCGCGATCGTGACCCGCTTGCTCTCGCCGGCCTTCAGGAAGACCTTGGCAAAGCCCTTGAGCTCCTTGGCCGGGCGGTAAACGCTCGGGTTCTTTGCGTGAACGTACAGCTGCGCGATCTCCGCGCCGTCTCTATCGCCGGTGTTGGTGAGGGTGAACGTCGCCTCCGCGTCGGAAGCCGTCAGGTCGCTGTATGCAAACGTCGTATAGCTCAGCCCGTATCCAAACGGAAACGTGACCGGTACCTTGGCCGTCTCGAAATAGCGATAGCCGATGTACAGGCCCTCGCGGTATTCCACCGTGCGCTCCTTCGCCGGGAAATAGGGGGCCGACGGCGTGCTCTCGTATGTGACCGGATAGGTCTCGCTGAGCTTGCCGCTCGGGTTCACGTCCCCCATGATGACCTTCAGGACGGCGCTCGCCCCGGCTTGGCCGCACAGATAGCCGTGAACCAGCGCCTTGCACTGGCTAAGCCACGGCATCTCCACACAGGAGCCCGCGGACATCACGACGATGACGTTCTCGTTTGCGGAGGCGACGGCCCCCAGCAGCTCGGTCTGGCTCTGCGGAAGCCTCATATGCGCGCGGTCAAGGCCTTCAGATTCCGAAATCTCGTCGAGGCCGATGTACAGCAGCACGTAATCCGCCTTTTTCGCCAGCTCTACGGCCCTCGCCTGCATCTCGGGGTCGCCCGCGCCGCTGCGCGGGTAGCCCTCCTCAAAGCCCACGACGTCCAAATCAAAGCCGCCGATGACGTCCATCGTGTTGTCCAGCCTTGTGCAGTGGACGACGGAAGAGCCCGCGCCCTGATAGCGCGCCCGCTTGGCAAACTCGCCGATGACCGCGACCTTCGCGCCCTTGGCAAGCGGCAGGATGCCGCCCTCGTTCCTCAGCAGGACGATGGATTGCTCGCTGGCCTTCATCGCCATCGCGTGGTGCGCATCCGCGTCAAAGCCCTTGCCCTTGAGCGGGTCGACGGCCTTGCGGGTGGAGAGCACGACGTCCAGCAGCTCGTCGACGCGCCTGTCGACGATCGCTTCGGAAATCTTGCCGGCCTTGACCGCGGCGATCAGCTCCTCGTCGGAATCGCCCCCGGTGGACGGCATCTCGAGGTGAGAGCCGGCCGCCACGCCCGCCACATGATCGTTGCTCGCGCCCCAGTCGGAGACGACAAAGCCGTCAAACCCCCACTCGTCGCGCAGGATCTCCTGCAATAGGTGCGCGTTCTCGTTCGCGTAAACGCCGTTGACCCTGTTGTAGGAGGACATGATGCTCTTGGGATGCGCCTCCTTGACCGCGATTTCAAAGCCGGTCAGATAGATCTCGCGCAGCGTGCGCTCGTCGACGACGGAGTCGCTCGCCATGCGGCGCAGCTCGGTGTTGTTGGCCGCGAAGTGCTTCGGGCAGGCGGAGACGCCGTTTGCCTGAATCCCGCGGATGTAGCCGGCGGCCATCTTGCCCGCGAGATACGGATCCTCGCAGAAGTATTCGAAGTTGCGGCCGCACAGCGGCGAACGCTTCATGTTCAGGCCCGGGCCCAGCAGCACGCAGACGTCCTGCGCGGCGGCTTCCTCGCCCAGACACCGCCCGATCTCCTCGCCCAGCGCCGGGTCCCATGAGTTGGCGACGGTCGCGGCCGTCGGGAAGCAGGTCGCAGGAATGGAGCCGCCCAAACCGAGCTGATCGCCCGCGCCCTCCTGCTTGCGGATGCCGTGCGGGCCGTCCGACATCGTCATGCTCGGCACGCCCTTGGCCTTCACGCTGCGGCTCTGCCAGAAGTCTTTGCCGGAAAGCAGGTAGCACTTCTCCTCGAGCGTCAGCTTGGAGATGATATCCTGATGTTTCAAAAAGCCACTTCCTCTCGTGAAAGATGATCGAATGCTGCAAATATGGCGACAGCCGCCGGACCCGCGAAGGAACCCGGCGGCTGCCGCACAAGAGAAAAGGATGAAAAGGTCTCGCGCCAGAGTCTGACAGGCTATGGGTCAGAGGAAGATTTTCACGGGGCGTGACGCCAAGGCCCTTATGCCTTTTTCTTTTGCCTGATCGGCTTGGGGTTCTTCTTTGTCGCCACAATGATCAGCACACCCCACAGCGCCAGAAGCGCGGCCAGCGCGACGTCAATGTAGACCATCCATTCCTGCCACAGCGGCTTGAGGTAGCCTTCCACGCTGATGTTCATGGCGTTGGAGTTGGCGACCGTGAAGAGAATGTTCTTGGTCGCCTTGCGCAGCAGCGTGACCTGCGTGGCGTCGTCCTCCATGTTAAAGCTCTTCGTATCCTGCGTGAGGAACAGGTCGCCGCCCGCGCGGATCATCTCGTCCACGTGCGTGTAGGTGTTCAGGCTGTAGTCGGTGATGACCATGCCTTGGAATCCCCACTCGTCGCGCAGAACGCTCGTCAGCAGCGGATAGCTGCCGCCCGCCCACGTCGTGCCGATGCGGTTGAAGGAGGACATCATGCCGTGCGCGTTGCCCTCCTTGACCGCGATCTCAAAGGGCTTCAGGTAGATCTCGCGCATCGCCTGCTCGTTCACCCAAACCAGAATGCCGTTGTACTCTCGGTCGGTCTCCTGATCGTTGACGGCAAAGTGCTTGACGTAGCAGTAGAGCCCCTTGTCCTGCGCGCCGAGAACCACGTTCGCGGCAAACTTGCCGGAGAGAAGGCCGTCCTCGCTGTAATACTCCCAGTTGCGGCCCGCAAACGGGGAACGGTGGATGTTGACCGCCGGCGCATACCAGCCGGAGTACGGCACGCCGGTCTTCTCATTGCCGACGGCGCCCTCGTCGCCCACGATCTCGCCCATCTGCCGGGCGAGCTCCACATTCCACGTCGCGCCCATGACGGCCTCCGCCTGATATAGGCATGTGCCGTACACATCCGCCTCGGAGATAAAGCTGGTGAAGCCCGACGGGCCGTCCGCGTCAATCGTCATGGGCTTGTCCACGATGCCGTCCACGCCGGCGACCGCGTTGGTGCGGAACGCGCCAAAGCCCACAAGGCCCTTCATCTCGTCCAGCGTGATCTCGTCGAGCAGCGTCTCCCAGCGCGGGTCGTCATAGGAAACCGTGCCCACCAGCGTTCCGTCCTCGTCGCTGAGCATGTCGCGCAGGGAGATGCCGTTGTTCACGGCGACGGTGGCCGGGGACTCGCCGGTGACCTCCCACGGCTTGCCCGCGTCCGGCGTGGAATACTTCCTCTTCTTAGAATTGTCCAGCAGCGTCTTGAGCTCGTCCGTCAGCGTACGCTGCTCGTCGGCCAGATAGCCCTGCGGCAGCGTGCCGGCAAAGTCCTTGCGGGACACATAGGAAGCATACGTGTTGGCGCCGAAGAGGCCGGCGCTCACGTCGTCAAACCGGTTCTCCACCGGCACTTCCTCGCCCTGCGCGTTGGCGACCGTGGCAAACTGCACGGCCTCGTTCAAGGTATAGCTGGCGGCGGCCCTCGCCGTGTGCGCGTCGCTGGCCACGAACAGGCCGTAGCTGCCCGCATCCAGTTCATAGCCCGCAAACCCGTTCCGGTTCGCGTCGGCATAGTCGTAGGACTTCATGTCCGCGGCCTTGAGCGTCAGCGTGACCTCCTCGGATTCGCCCGGATTCAGCAGCTTCGTTTTGACGAAGTCGCCCAGCACCACATAGGGCTTCTCGATGGCGTCGCCCTCGTAGTCATACGGCGCGCTGTAATACAGCTGCACGACATCCTTGCCCGCGTAGTTTCCGGTGTTTTTCACCGTGACGGTCACGGAGAGCGTATCGTCGGCGGAAATGGCGCTGCCGTCCGCCTTGTCAAACTTCACGTCCCAATCAAACGTGGTGTAGGACAGGCCGTAGCCGAAGGGATAGGAGACATTCTGCTCGTACCAGCCTTCGTTGCCGGCTTGGGCCTCCTCATAGCCCCTCGTCTCGTAGTAGCGATAGCCGACATAGATGCCCTCGTCATAGTTGACAAACGCAAAATCCGTCGATTCGCCGTTGTACAGGTAGCGGTTGCCGAATTCACTGCCATACACGCCGGTGTTGTACCACGTGGGATCCTGCGTAAAGTCGACCGCCCACGTGTCCACCGTGTGGCCGGACGGCGTGACGCTGCCGGCGAGCACCTCGCCCAGCGCCATGACGCCGGTGGAGCCCGGGAAGCCCATCCAGAGGATGGAATCGATGCCCTCGTCCTGCTTGAGCGCGTCGATCTCCATCGTGGAGCCGATGTTGAGCACGACGATCACGTTGTCAAAGTTCGCCTTTGCGTGATCGAGCAGCGCCTTCTCGTTGACGTCCAGCTGCAGATAGTGGCTCTCGGCGGATTCCGCGCCGTTGACGGCGCTTGCCAGCGTGAAATCCGTCGCCATCGTGCGGGGCAGGTCAAAGCCCTCGCCGCCGATGCGGGAGATCACCACGATCGCCGCATCGCCGTAATCGGCGTAGCTGCTTGTCACGTCGGCGGTGTAGGAAGAGACGGGCGTCTCTCCCGTCTCAAAGCCGGCGAGGCGCTGCCCGGAGGTCATGGCCGGATTCGCCGGGCGGCCGCTGCCGGACTTGCTGTTGTCGTCATAAAAGCTCTTCAGCGTCGGATTGTAGGCAATGCCCGCCGCCTCAAGGCTCTCGTAGAGCGTCTTCACCGTCGAGGAGGAGTTGCCCGCAGAGCCGGAACCGGAATAGACCAGATTCACCGAGTTCTTGCCGAAGACGCTGACCTTCGGGCCGTCCTTCAGCGGCAGCGCGGCGTTTTCGTTCTTGAGCAGGGTGATGCCCTCTTTCTCGACCTCGATGACGAAGTCCTCCGCCGCGGCAAGCGCTTCGGCCTTGGTCAGCTCGCTTTCCCTCTCGGAGACGATGGGCCGCTCACCGCCGAAAACAAGATTCAGGGAGTTGGTCACGATGGGCACCTTGACCAGCACGACGTTCGCCGCGATCCCCAGAATCAGCGCGACCGCCGTCACAACCGTCCAGATCCTTGTACCCTTGTGACCCATCAAGAATTTCATTTCATTCGACACCTGCCTTTTAGGAGCAAATTAGAATCAAAAAAGGGGTGTCGTACAGGAGCGCATTCGCACAAAGCCGAACCTCCTGCACGACACCTTTGTGCCCGGATTGACCGAATGGAAAATCGATCGATCACTCGATGTTCTCGGGGTACTCTTCCATCTCCAGCGCAGCGCCGGTGATCAGCTTAATGTAGTCGATAGACGGCGCGGAGGGCAGGTTGCTGCGATAGGTGTTCTCGCCCGCGACAAACACGATCTCGTTCTCGCCCGCCTTCAGCTGGATCTCGCCGATGGTCTTCACCTTGAAGTTCTGCTGATCCGCCACATCGTCGCCGGGAACCGTCTCAAACTCCTCATACGCGAGGGCTTCGCCGTTGACGGTGATGACGAACGTGGTGGGGTTCCACTTCTGGGCGCCCAACACATTGGTGCCGACGCAGATCTTGAGCGTCGCGGCGGCGTCCTGATCGGAGGTGATCTTAAAGGTGACCGGGCTGTTCACGCCAAGATTGCCGAGATAGAAATCGTTGCTGGCCTTGGAGGATTCGGCCGCCAAGCCGATGCCAGTGGGCGAGCCGGAAACGCCCAGGCCCTCGAGCCCCTCCAGATAGGTGTACTCCGCCTCGAACTGGTATTCGGTCTCCTCCGCATAAGCGGCGCACGCCAGCAGCGTCATGCACAGCGCCAGCGCGATAACAAGCAGCTTTTTCATAGAACATTCCTCTCTTTGTTTGTCACGGTTTGTCACAATTGGATATCCCCTCCGCGCCGGAAGGCCGGCGCGGAGGGAAAGCATGCATTACTCGACCACGAGCGGATACGCCACGGAGGCAGGAGCATAGCCGTCGGCCTCAGCGGTGATCGTCACGGTGTATTCGCCGGCCGCCGCAGGCGTTCCGGTGATCACGCCGCCCTCGAAGGTCAGGCCCTCGGGCAGGCCCTCGACCGTGTAGGTGATGCCGGAATAGGCGTAGTAGGTGTTCAGCTTGGCGCTGTCAAGGGCCGCGGAGGTGTACGCCTCGCCCGCCTTGGCATTGTCAAGCACAACCTTTACGTCCTCGCCGTCCACTTCCACGATGTCGGTGTAGACGACCTTGGCGCCGGCCGGAATCTGCATCGCGTTGGAGTTGGCGACCATGTACAGGATGTGCTTGGCCGTGTTCTTCATGCAGTACAGGGTGATGTTGCGGGCGTCGTCGTCCATCGCCATGATGGTGTCCGCGTCAAGGAAGGTGCCGAAGTTCAGGCCATACACGAACGCGTCGAGCATCATGTCGGAGCCGGCCTTGATCAGCTGATACGCGTTGCAGGCGGCGTAGAGCGTGATGTCGGTGACGATAGAGCCCTCAAAGCCCCACTCGTTGCGGGTGATCTGGGTGTTGACGGCGTAGCTGCCGCCGCACCACGTCTTGCCGATACGGGTGAAGGAGCCCATCGCGAAGCGGGCGTCGCCCTCTTCCACGGCGATCTGGTAGCCCTTGAGATAGATCTCGCGGGCGGTCTGCTCGGTCATCCACGCGGCCAGGCCGTCGCTCGCGTTGCCCGCGCCGATCGGGCCCATGCGGTAGGTCGAAGCTCCGCCGCCGTCGTTGTGGAAGGCGAAGTGCTTGAGCGTCACGTAGCAGCCCTTGGTCAGCGCGCCCTGAGACAGGTTCGCCGCCATCACGCCGGTGAGCAGCGGATCCTCGGAGTAATACTCGGTGGCGCGGCTGTCAAACGGGGAGCGATGGATGTTCATGCCCGGGCCATACCAGCCGGTGTAGCTGTACACGGTGCCGGAGCCGATGGTGCTGTTGCCCCACAGGCCCTGATCGCCGATGATCTTGCCCATCTCAAAGAGCAGCTCCTTGTTGAAGGTGCTGGCGATCATGGGCTCGGAGGCGAAATAGTTGAAGCGATCGTTGGTGTCGGTGTAGTTGCCGGTCCAGCCCTTCGGGCCGTCGGTATCGCGGGAGTACGGCTTGCCGATGTACGGCACAGCGCGGCTGTTGAAGCCGCCGAAGTTGACCAGCTCGACGAGCTCGTCGATCGTCAGCTGAGAAGCCAGCTCGTCAAAGCGGGGATCGTCGGCCGGAGCGCCGATCAGGTCGGAGAGCACGATGGAATAGGTGTCGCCCTCGCGGGTCGCAGCGTCGCCAATCTCCACGGCGCCGATGGCAGCCGCGTCATAGTAGGCGTTGAACGCCGCATCGTCGTAGGCATAAGAGGCATACTCCTCGGCGGAGATCTCCTTCGTGGGCACGTAGGCGTCGGGCATGGTGCCCTCAAAGTCCGCGCGGGAGAGCTGCACATAGCCCTCGGAGGCAAAGCCTTCGGTCACGTCGTCCATGTGGTTGGTGATCTCGGCGCCGCCGACGGACTCGCTGCACAGGGCTTTCTCCGCCACGGTGTAGGTGAACTCGACGTCGCCCTCGCCAAAGTGCGCGTTGTGCGCGATCTTCAGGCCGTAGGCGCCGGCGTCCAGCACGTAGGTCTTGTCGGTCACGTTGTCGTAGGAGGCCATGTCCTTCACGTCGATGGAAACCTGCACGGTCTCGCTCTCGCCGGGCTGGAGCAGCTGCGTCTTGGCGAAATCGCCCAGGACGACGTGCGCCTTCTCGATGACGGTGTCGTTGCCGGTGGCTTCCGTGCCATAGGGCGCGGTGTAGTACAGCTCAACGACGTCCTTGCCGGCCACGTCGCCGGTGTTGGTGACCTTGACGTCGAACACCAGCGTATCGCCCTTGGCGATGGTGGAGCCGGCAGCCGTGGCCGGGGTCACTTCCCAGTCAAAGCTGGTGTAGCTCAGGCCGTAGCCAAAGGGATAGACCACGTTCTCGGCCCACCAGCCGTCGTTGCCGGCCTGAGCCTCTTCATAGGCGCGGGTCTCGTAGTAACGATAGCCCACGTAGATGCCCTCTTCGTAGCCCACTTCCCATGTGTTCACGGCCTCGCCGTCAACGATGAACTGGGTGTAGCCCGTCTCCCTGCCCGCGCCGTCCACGGAGTGGGCGTCGGCCGCGGTGGTCACGTTGAAGTTGGCATAGGAGGGATTCTGGGTGAAGTCGACGGCCCACGTGTCCACCGTGCGGCCGGACGGCGTCGCCTCGCCGCAGAGAATGCGGCCGATGGGCGCAAAGCCGTTGTCTCCGCCCTCGCCGATGCTCAGGATGGCGTCGACCTTGTCGTTGTCCTGAATCGCCTTCATCTCCATCGGAGAGACGTTGTTGAGCAGGACGATGACGTTTTCAAAGTGCTCGGCCGCGTAGTCGATCATGGCCAGCTGCACGCTGTCAAACTGCAGGCGGTGCGTCTGGGCGGGATCGTCGCCCGCGCGGAGCACCACCAGCGCCGCGTCGCCGTACTCGGCGAACGTCTCGGCCCACTCGGGGTAGACGGTCTCATACGTGCTGCTCAGCGCCATATCGGAGGCGACCTCTTCGTTAGCCTTCGCCTCTTCATAGGCCGCTTCCACGGTCGGGTTGAGCTCAAAGCCCGCGTCCTTCAGGCTGGAAACCACGTTGGCCTGCGCGATGGCCGAGCCCGCGGAGGCGTCGCCGCCGTTCGCGCTGGCGCCCGCGTTGGGATCATAGCCCGCATAGCCGAGCATGGTCACCTTCGCCCCCTTGGCAAGGGGCAGAGCGCCGTTGTTTTTGAGCAGGATCATACCCTCCTCGGCAATGCGCTCATTCAGGTCGAGACCAGCCTGCAAAGCTTCGACCTTGCTGGCATAGTCGGAGGTGAAATAGACCCCTGTTTCAGCCGATGCGGGCGCGACCAGCAGGGTCATCGCCATCGCCAGACACAGGATCAGGGACAGGATTCTCTTCTCCATTGAGTGTTCCTCCTTATGTTGCGACCGTTCGGAATGTTGATTCTCTACAAATCCAAACGTGTTAAATTTATTGTAACAACGATTCCAAAAAATGTCAATACGTTCGATTATGCAGGTTGACTTTCAAGCTTTGAACCTTTGGGTTTACGCTTTGGCGGCCGCAGAACATGCCGATTGATGTCAACCATCGGCACAATGAACCCTCACGAAACGTTTTGAGCTAAAAATCGTTCGATTTATATTGATTAAATCGTTCGATCGGCGTATAATAATCGTAAGAAAGCAATGAAGGGAGCGACGAATATGTCCATCACCGCCACCGAACTGAAAATGAATCTGAGCAAGTATCTTCTTCTCGCCGCTACCGAGGATATCTACATCACCCGCAATGGGAGAACGATTGCCAAGCTCTCCAATCCTTATCAGGAACGCATGGATATTGCCAAGAGCCTGATCGGTATTCTCCCTGCGGACGTCACATTGGAAGAAGCCGAAGAGGAAAGGGCCAGTCTGCTATGAGAGCGCTTATCGATACCTGCGTGATTCTGGATGCGATTCAAAGCCGGGAGCCTTTTGCAAAAGAGGCCGCCGATATTTTGCTGCTTGCGGCAAACAACGTCTTTACAGGATGTATGACAGCCAAATCGTCCACCGACATTTACAATGTCGCCCATCGCTCTACGCACAGCGATGAAGCGTCCCGCAGCATTCTGAACAAGCTCTACACGCTGTTTGAGCTTCTGGATACCGCCGCGATGGATTGCAGGCGGGCCATTCCTTCCCCGGTCAAGGACTTCGAAGATGCCGTCATGATTGAGACGGCCGTCAGAACGGAAATGGACTGCATTGTGACGCGCAACACGAAGGATTATTCGTTGTCATCTGTCCCTGTATATACCCCCGGCGAGTTTCTAAAGCGTGTCGCAGCAGAACAGGATGAAACAAACTAGACTCGCGATGTGCCTCCGGTACATCGTTTTGATGTTTCTCTTGATGTTCTTCGCATTCGCACTTCAATTCAATCCATTCATAAGCCTATAAGTGCAAATAAAAAGACACAGCTGCATTTCAACAGCTGCGTCTTCATAATGGAGCGGTAGACGAGATTCGGACTCGCGACATCCACCTTGGCAAGGTGGCACTCTACCACTGAGCTACTACCGCATCGCTCACTTGCGAAGCATATTCTAGCACATTTTCCCCCTGCTGTCAATCCATGCCGCGCAAAAAAACACGAGAAACCCGAAAAACGGATGCGTTCTCCCAATTCTATCCCATTGAATCACACGGAACATAGCCAAACTCTTGTTTGGATTTCCATATCAATTTGGCGACAAACAACATCAAAATGATGTTCGATCTCATTATTGGAGAACCGCAAGACAGAAAGATCATATTGGGCAAGCCTTGCCGTTCTCTCCCTGTCATACGCCAATCCCTCAGGCGTATAATGCTGGGATCCATCTACTTCAATGACCAGTTTTGCGCGAGCACAGTAAAAATCGACGATAAATGAGTCAATAATCCGTTGTTTGTATATCTTTACGGGATACTTTCGCAAATACAGATACCACAGTTTTCTTTCATGGGGCGTCATTTCCCGGCGAAGATCCCTTGCGTAAGGAAGAAGTCGATTGTTCTTCATAACAGGCATGCGAAGAACCTCCTTTGAGAAACAGCTTCTCGTCGATATGCCCTCTGTGACATGCCCTCTCCGTCACGGCTCTGCCGTGACACCTCTCCCAAAGGGAGAGGCAAGCATTGCCTCCCAACCTTGGGAAACCAACCCCATTCCATACGCAAAGCACGTCTCCCCCCTCTTGGCTCTCCCTCCGGGAGAGCTGGCGCGCTAGCGCCTGAGAGGGCCAAGCGCCTCCCAACTTCGAGAAACCAACCCCATTCCATAC
>JAUNPI010000029.1 GCA_030536875.1 Clostridia bacterium | reverse complement strand
CAAAAGAGAGCGCCATAACCAGCACGAGGGCCAAACAAAGCATCTTCTTCATGGTGAAATCTCCTTTTGTTGCTCAATCGGGTGATAAATGCTTGAAAAACAGGGCCGTTTCGTTTATACTACAATCAGCCTTTGTAGATAGCAGCCGCCCGCAAGCGGCTGTGTGCCGGCCAGCACTTTACAAGGGCTTTTTGTAGTCTTCAAAAAACACTCAATAGACCTCACGCTCCTTTCACCGGTTCAAGGGGTTCCTGTGAGACTGTTATCCAACCGCGTAGGGCGGGAGTAACCGGGTTCAATAGCTCACCGTGCTGCTGTACTTGGAGGGCTTTTCGGCGGCGGAGCCGTCGCTGTTCTTGATCGTGCCGCTCACGTAGACGCGGTATTCGTAGCCCTTGGCCACGCTCTTCGTCTTGGAAAGGCTCGCGGTGCTCCCGTTCGAAGCGCTGCCCGTCCACGTCGCAATCGTCGTCCAGCGCCCGTCCTTCTTCTGCTGGAGCTTCATGGAGATGCTGGCGCTTTGCGTTGCGCCGGAGGGCTTGACCTTTCCCAAGCAATTTGCAGTACCGCCTGAAATACTCAGGGTTGCCGTCGCTGCATTTGTACCATTGTACATCGGCTGCAGCTCTCCCTGCGCCCAAGCCTGCGCGATAGACAGGCCGAGCAGCACGAAGATCAGGGTGACCAAGATACCAAGTTTTTTCATGAGGTTTCCTCCTTTTTTTGTCTCTGTCTTGAAAGACGTTTGCGACGCCCAGTTTATTACACCCTTTTTGACATTTATTTAAAAAATTTATCGAATCCGCCGGATGCTCCTCGCCACCCGAAGCGCCGTCTCCTCGTCGTCCCCGTCGATGGAGACGGTAAAGATGCGGTTGTCCTCGCTCCAAACGATGATCACATGCTCCGGCTTGACAGAGACGAGCGCTTGCTCCCCGTGAATATCCGCGTAATACACGCGCGCATTTTCTGTATCGATGTTCATTTGCGTTGATATCGGATCGTCGTCAAAGCTCAGTCTGATGTTGTCTGCATTCCGGTATTCAACGTAAAACATGATATCCAGTCCATTATAGATATCCGTCATCTCAAATCCTTCCGGGATATAGGAGGGATAATAGTCTCCGCCCCACTCTTCGGGAACGTCAAAGGCGGCTTCCGGCGCCTCTTTCATGCTGATCGCGGTGTATTCGCCATAATCCTGTGCAAACATCGTGTACACCGTGACGCGGAAGGACTCGCTGGAGGCGAAGGCGGTCGTCAGCCCGATGCACAGCGCGGCGCAGGCCGCCGCCGCCGTGCGCAGCGCGCGCGGAGCGCCGCCCTTGAGCCGCTCCCAAAGCTTCCTGAAGAAGAGGCGGCGCATCAGCCTGCGCAGCCTCGCGTCCCTTCCCTTTGCCAGGAGGGCGGCGTAGCGCGCGTCCTCCTCCGACGGTTCACACAGGTGATGAACCTCGTCGCAGCGGTTTTCGCGAAGCGCGCTTGAAAACAGAACGCCCTGATACCGCGTGCGCAGCCTCTCGTCGTCCCGATATCCGGCTTGCTCCTTACGTTTCAACGAAAACCCTCCTCTTCCAGAATCGTCCTGAGACGCTTGTAGATCCTGTCCAATATCACGCCGACACTGCCCGTCTTCACGCCGATCCGCTGGGCGATCTCCCTGTAGGTCAGCTCCTCGTCATAGCGCATCGACAAAACCCACTGTTCCCGCTTGGGCAGTCGGCTGATCGCCTGCGCGAGCATTTGCTTTTCGCCCGCGCGGATGATCTGCTCGTCCACCGGCTCTTCGCCGGAGGGGATGCGCGCCATCCTCTCGTCCTCCGCGGTAAACACGTATTCGTTGTCCCTTTTGATCTTTCGCAGCCGGTCGATCGCGGCATGCTCCGTCGTGATGATGACATATCGCTGTAAGCTCGGCCCCTGAAGCTCCCTGAGCGTCGAAATCCGCCGCATGAGCCGAAGGCTGGCGTCGCTCACCGCGCAGAGCGCCTCGTTCTCGTCGTGCAGAATGGACATCGCCTTTTTGAACATCAGCAGCTCGTTGTCGATGTAGATCTGCTGAAACAGCGATCGGTCCTCCGGCCGGTGTATGGTCCAAGCTGACGCGATAAAAGCAAGCATCGGCTTTTCCCCCCTTTTCCTTTGCGTTCAATTTCTGTATCAATTCGAGCGGTCGAAATCTCCCCATCATAACATATGCTCGGAAATTTTATCGAATCTGCCGGATGCTCCTCGCCACCCGAAGCGCGGTCTCCTCGTCGTCCCCGTCGATGGAGACGGTAAAGATGCGGTTGTCCTCGCTCCAGACGATGATCACATGCTCCGGTTTGACAGAGACGAGCGCCTGCTCCCCGTGAATATCCGTGTAATATACATGCGCATTCTCTGTGTCGATATTCATTTGCGCTGATATCGGATCGTCGTCAAAGCCAAGTCTGATGTTGTCTGCATTTCGATACTCGACCCAAAACATGTAATCAAAGGCATTCTGGATATCCGTCATCTCGAACCCTTCCGGGATATAGGAGGGATAATAATCTCCGCCCCACTCTTCGGGAACGTCAAAGGCGGCCTCCGGCGCCTCTTTCATGCTGATCGCGGTGTATTCGCCATAATCCTGTGCAAACATCGTGTACACCGTGACGCGGAAGGACTCGCTGGAGGCGAAGGCGGTCGTCAGCCCGATGCACAGCGCGGCGCAGGCCGCCGCCGCCGTGCGCAGCGCGCGCGGAGCGCCGCCCTTGAGCCGCTCCCAAAGCTTCCTGAAGAAGAGGCGGCGCATCAGCCTGCGCAGCCTCGCGTCCCTTCCCTTTGCCAGGAGGGCGGCGTAGCGCGCGTCCTCCTCCGACGGTTCACACAGGTGATGAACCTCGTCGCAGCGGTTTTCGCGAAGCGCGCTTGAAAACAGAACGCCCTGATACCGCGTGCGCAGCCTCTCGTCGTCCCGATATCCGGCTTGCTCCTTACGTTTCAACGAAAACCCTCCTCTTCCAGAATCGTCCTGAGACGCTTGTAGATCCTGTCCAATATCACGCCGACACTGCCCGTCTTCACGCCGATCCGCTGGGCGATCTCCCTGTAGGTCAGCTCCTCGTCATAGCGCATCGACAAAACCCACTGTTCCCGCTTGGGCAGTCGGCTGATCGCCTGCGCGAGCATTTGCTTTTCGCCCGCGCGGATGATCTGCTCGTCCACCGGCTCTTCGCCGGAGGGGATGCGCGCCATCCTCTCGTCCTCCGCGGTAAACACGTATTCGTTGTCCCTTTTGATCTTTCGCAGCCGGTCGATCGCGGCATGCTCCGTCGTGATGATGACATATCGCTGTAAGCTCGGCCCCTGAAGCTCCCTGAGCGTCGAAATCCGCCGCATGAGCCGAAGGCTGGCGTCGCTCACCGCGCAGAGCGCCTCGTTCTCGTCGTGCAGAATGGACATCGCCTTTTTGAACATCAGCAGCTCGTTGTCGATGTAGATCTGCTGAAACAGCGATCGGTCCTCCGGCCGGTGCATGGCCCAAGCCGCCGCAGCAAACGCAAGCATCGGCTTCCCCCTTCCTTTGTGTTCTTGCCCCTATTTAGTAAGACGATTGAAATCGCCAAGTTATAACACCTTTTTTGAAAATTTTTGAAATTTTTTTTTAGTTTTTTCCCTTCCGGCATTTTCCGGCATTCGAAGGCCCGCTCTTTCGGGTCGCCTTCCTCAGTCTCCTCCCTTTGGAGCCCAAAAAAGGGCATGCCTGCGCGCCGAAGTGCAGAGGCATGCCCCTCAGAATATGCGATTACAGGAAGTAGCTCACGCCGGATTCGAATATCCTCTGATCCTTTTCGCCCGGGATGTTCCCGGCGACAAAGCGGCCGATGCGCTCGCTGTGGCCCATCTTGCCCAGCACGCGCCCGTCCGGCGAGCAGATGCCCTCGACCGCCCAAACGGAACCGTTCGGGTTGGCGGGCATGGCCATCGAGGGCGCGCCGTCCGGCCCGACGTATTGGGTGACGATCTGCCCGTTTTCCGCCAGCGCGCGCAGCTGCTCAGGCCGGCAGACGAAGCGTCCCTCGCCGTGGGAGATGGCGACCTCGTGGATATCCCCGGCGCTGACGCCCGCCATCCACGGGGACTTGACGGAGGTGACGATCGTGCGCGCGTGCGTGGCGGCATGGCGTCCGATGGTGTTGAAGGTCAGCGTCGGGTCGTCCTCGCGCAGCGTGCGGATCTCGCCATAGGGCACGAGCCCGAGCTTGATCAGCGCTTGGAAGCCGTTGCAGATGCCCAGCATCAGCCCGTCGCGCCGGCTGAGGAGATTCATGATCGCCTCCATGATGCGCGGGTTGCGCAGTGCGGTGGCGATGAACTTGCCGGAGCCCTCCGGCTCGTCGCCCGCGGAGAAGCCGCCCGGCAGCATCACGATCTGCGCGTTCTCGATGCCGCGGACGATCGCGTCGACCGATTCCTCGATGCCCTTCGCGTTCAGGTTGCGGAAGACGAACACGTCCGTCTCAGCGCCCGCGCGGCGGAACGCCTTGGCGCTGTCCAGCTCGCAGTTCGTCCCCGGGAAGGAGGGGATGAACACGCGCGGCCGCGCGATGCGGACGGCGGGGCGGGCGGCGCTTCGCCGCGCATAGGGCAGATAGGGCGCTTCGCCGCTGCCGGCCGGGGCGTCCGTCGGGAAGACCGGCTCCAGCGGCGCGGCCCATGCCTCGCGCGCCGCCGCGAGCGGCAGCGTCATGCCGCAGGCGCTGAAGGCGGCCTCCTGCGTCGTCTCGCCGATGACGCTGAGGCCGGCGGGAACCTCCGCCCCCGGCGCGAGCTCCGCGACGATGGAGCCGTAGAGCGGCAGGAACAGCTCGCCCTCGCCGACGCCTGTGAGCCTCACGCCGATGCGGTTGCCAAAGGCCATCATCGAGACCGCCGCCGCGATGCCGCCGCGGCCCACGGTGTGCGCCGCGAGCACGTCGCCGCGCGCGATGGCCTGCTGCAGCGAGGCGTAGAGCATGAGCGCCTTGTCGTATTCCGGCACGAGCGCCTCGTCCGCCGGCAAGCGCAAGAGCGCCAGACGATGGCCCGCGGCCTTCAAATCCGTGCCGATGACCCGGCCCGCGTCGACCGTGCCGACCGCGAAGGAGACGAGCGTCGGCGGAACGTGGATATCCTCGAACGAGCCGCTCATGGAGTCCTTGCCGCCGATGGACGCCGTGCCGAAGCCCAGCTGCGCGGAGAACCCGCCCAGCAGCGCCGCCGCCGGCTTGCCCCAGCTGCGCGGCGACTTGCCCAGCCGCTCAAAATATTCCTGGAACGTGAGGCGCGCGCGCGAAACGTCGCCGCCCGCCGCGCAGATCTTGGCAAGCGACTCGGTGACGGCGTAAACCGCGCCGTGGAACGGGCTCCACTCGCTCAGATACGGGTCGTAGCCGTGGCTCATGAGCGTGGCGGTCGTCGTCTCTCCCTCGGTCGGGATCAGGGCCGCCATCGCCTCGTTCGGGCTCTCGCGATAAGCGCCGCCATAGGGCGCCAGGATCGTTCCGGCGCCGATGGTGCCGTCAAAGCGCTCGACAAGGCCCTTCTGCGAGCAGACGTTCAGGTCGGAGAGCATGGCGAGCCACGCCTCCCGCACGGTCTTGCCGCGCGCGAAGTCCGGCTGGGCGGTCAGGTAGGGCTCCCGCTCGCCGGGCGCGGCGATATCCGCCTCGGCGTGCTGGGTGACGCCGTTGGTGTCCAGAAACGCCCGGGAGAGGTCGACGATCGTCTTTCCGCGCCAGTGCATGACAAGGCGCGCCTCCTGCGTGACGGCGGCGACCTGCGTGGCCTCGAGGTTCTCCTCATAAGCCATCTGCTGAAAGCGCGCCACGTCGTCCTTCTCGATGACGCAGGCCATGCGCTCCTGCGACTCGGAAATGGCCAGCTCCGTGCCGTCGAGCCCCTCGTATTTCTTGGGCACGGCGTCCAGCTCGATCACAAGACCCGGGGCCAGCTCGCCCACGGCGACGCAGACGCCGCCCGCGCCGAAATCGTTGCAGCGCTTGACCATCTGGGCAAATTCCGCGTTGCGGAACAGGCGCTGAATGCAGCGCTCGGTCGGCGGGTTGCCCTTTTGAACCTCCGCGCCGCAGGTCGAGAGCGATTCCACGTTGTGCGCCTTGGAGGAGCCCGTCGCGCCGCCGCAGCCGTCGCGGCCCGTGCGCCCGCCCAGCAGCATGACGACGTCGCCCGGCTCGGGCTGCGCGCGGCGGACGTGGTCGCGCGGGGTCGCGGCGATGACCGCGCCCAGCTCCATGCGCTTGGCGACAAAGCCCGGGTGATAGTATTCCTGAACCTTGCCCGCGGCAAGGCCGATCTGGTTGCCGTAGCTGGAATAGCCCTGCGCGGCGGTCGTGGTGATGCGCCGCTGGGGCAGCTTGCCCTTGCGCGTGCGGCTGTAGGGCATGCGCGGGTCGCCCGCGCCCGTGATGCGCATCGCCTGATAGACGTAGCTGCGCCCGGAGAGCGGATCGCGGATCGCGCCGCCCAGGCACGTCGCCGCCCCGCCGAAGCCCTCGATCTCCGTCGGGTGGTTGTGGGTCTCGTTTTTGAACATGATGAGCCACGGCTCTTCCCTGCCGTCCACGTTCGCCGTCACGACGATGGAGCAGGCATTGATCTCGTCCGAGGCGTCCAAATCGTCCAGCTTGCCGAGCCTGCGCAGCGCCTTCGCGCCCAGCGTCGCCATATCCATGAGCGAGACGTCCTTGCGGCGCTCGCCGTAGACCTCGCCGCGCGTGTCCACATACAGCTCATACGCCGCGCGAATCGGCTCGCTGAAGCGCCCGTCCTCGATGCGGATTTCGTCGATCGCGGTCAAGAACGTCGTGTGCCGGCAGTGGTCGGACCAATAGGTGTCGATCGCGCGCAGCTCCGTGATGCTCGGGTCGCGCTGTTCGGTATCCCGGAAGTAATCCCGGCAGAAGCGCAGGTCCTCCGCGCTCATCGCCATGCCCATCTCGCGCACCATCGCCTCGATCGCCCTGTCGTCCATCCGGGTGAACCCCGTGAGGACGGCCACATCGGCGGGCACGTCGGCATGCATCCGGAGCGTCTCGGGCTTGCTCATGGCGGCGCGGCGCGATTCGACCGGGTTGATCAGGTGCTGGCCGATGCGCTCCATCAGCGCGGCGTCCACGTCCCCATAGAAGGCGTAGACCTTCGCGCAGACGACCTTCGGGCGCGGCGCGTCCGGGCTGAGCAGCTGGAGGCACTGGCTCGCGCTGTCGGCGCGCTGGTCATACTGCCCCGGCAGGTATTCCACCGCCAGCAGCCGCGCGTCCATCTCCGGCAGGGTCTCGTCATAGAGGACATCGACGTTCGGCTCGGAAAAGATGATCCCGCGCGCGCTCTCAAAGGCCTCGTCCGGCAGGCCCTCGACGTCGTAGCGCTGGAAGATGCGCACGCGCTCGATCGCCTGCGTGCCCAGCGCCTCGCACAGCTCCCTCTGCAGCTGCTGCGCGGCGACGTCATAGCCGGGGCGCTTCTCCGCATAGATTCTTCTGACCTGACTCGTATTCACGACAATCCTCCTCGCGTTTTTGGGGCGAAGGGCCGTCCCCCCGCCTTTCCATTAGAGATCTAAAAGGCTAAACAACACTGGCATTATAGCATTAAACGTTCGTTCTGGCAATCCACCTGCCCGGTATTTGCCCTGTTTTTCCCTGTTTTTCGCAGTTTTTGCCTTTAAGCCGTCAGGCCGTCCATTTTATTCCGAACATTGACAAGCGTTCTCACTCTGCGGTATCATAAGAGCGCAACAGCTTGTTTGAATTGGAAGGGAGGCTGCGCCTTGTCCTCGTTTTCCCTGCGCCTGATCGCGCTTGTGCTCATGTGCGTCGACCACGCCGGGCTGGCGCTCTTCCCCTCGGCGGGCGCGTTTCGCTGCGTCGGGCGGCTCGCCTTCCCGCTGTATTGCTTCCTGCTCGCGCAGGGCTACCGGCACACGCGGGATGTCCGCGCCTACGGCAGGCGGCTGCTGCTGGCGGCCATCCTGTCGGAAATCCCCTTCGATCTGCTGATCTTCGGCCGCGTCGCCTGCGCGGTCGAGCAGAACGTGCTCTTCTCTCTCCTGCTGGGGCTCCTTGCGCTCTGGGCGGCGGATACGCTCGGCGGCAGGCCGCTCTATGCGCTGCTGGCCGCCTCGACGCTCGCGCTTGTGGCGATGGCCGCGCGCGTGAGCTACGGCTGGCTGGGCATTGCGCTTTGCCTGATCTTCGGCTTCTCCGCCGGGCGGAAACAGCTTCTCGGGGCCGCGGCGGCGCTTTTGCTCTACACGCTGGGGCTCCTCTTCTCCGGCGTCGCGCGCAGCTGGGTGCTCGTTTCGCTCTGCGCGCTGCTCTCTCTGCCCCTGCTTGCGCTCTACAACGGCAAGCGCGGCCCGCGCGCGCCGCTGATCACGCTTTTGTTCTACGCCGCCTATCCCGTGCATCTGCTCGCGCTCGCGGCGCTGCGCGCCATGCGGCTGGTTCCGCCGTATTTCTTGTAAAAAACAAAAAGCGAGGTTCATTCCCCCGCTTTCGTTTTTTTTGGGTTTCCTTCGCTCCTCCGCCTGCTGAAAAAGCCGCGAAGCGTCACGCTGATCCATACGCAAACACGAATGTCAAGCGCAGTGTCACAGCGCCTTGATCACCCGCTCGTTGACGCGCCTGTAGAAGATCACGCTGAGCACCAGCGAGAACAGCTCCGCGACGACAAACGCCCACCAGACCATCGTGACGTCGCCCGTGAGCCTGCCGATGGCAAATGCGACGGGGATGAGCACGAACAGCTGGCGAACCAGCGAGGTGATCATCGAATAGACGCTGAAGCCCAGCGCTTGGAACACCGTGCTGCACCCGATGCAGAAGCCCGCAATCGGGAAGCTGACCGATACGATCCGAAGCGCCGGCTTGCCGATGCGCAGCATCTCGTCCGAGGCGTCGAAGATCATGAGCAGCTTGTCCGGCACGGCGTGGAAGAGCAGCGTGCCCAGCACCATGATCGTCATCGCCGTGGCGACGGAATACTTGATCGCCTTGGTCATGCGCTCTCTCTTTCGCGCGCCGTAGTTGAAGGCGACAATCGGCACCGTGCCGTTGTTGAGGCCGAAGACCGGCATAAAGATGAAGCTCTGTAGCTTGAAGTACACGCCGAACACGGCGACCGCCGTCGAGGAAAAGGCGATCAGGATCTGGTTCATCAGGAACGTCATCACAGAGCCGATGGACTGCATGATGACCGACGGGATGCCGATCGCCAAAATGCGGCGGATCGTCGCTCCGTGCGGCTTAAAGCCCTGAATCTCCCCGATGACCTCGGGATTATCGCGCAGGTTGAGCAAAAGCCCCAGCGCCGCGGCGATCCACTGGCCGATGACCGTGGCCAGCGCCGCGCCGGCCACGCCCATTTTCGGCATGCCCAGCAGGCCGAAGATCAAAATCGGGTCGAGCACGATGTTGATCAGCGCGCCCACCGCTTGGCTGATCATCGTGTGAACCGTGCGCCCCGTGCTCTGCAGGAGGCGCTCGAAGAGGAACTGCATGAACATGCCGAAACAGCCGACCATGACGATGCGGGTATAGACGATGCCGCTCTCCACGATATCCGCGATATCCGTCTGCGCGCGGAAGAACGGCCCTACGACCGTCACGCCGCCCACCATGAACGCGGCGGCGCACACCGTCAGCAGCAGAGCGCCGCCGACCGCCGCGCGGCCTACGCCCTGCCCATCCTTCGCGCCCAGCGCGCGGGAGAGCACGGCGTTGAGGCCGACGCCGAGGCCGGCCGCCACGGCGATCATCAGGTTTTGAATCGGGAACGCCATGCTCAGCGCCGTGAGCGCGTTTTCGCTGATGCGGGAAACGAACATGGAATCGACCACGTTGTAAAGCGCCTGAACCAGCATGGAGATCATCATCGGCAGGCTCATGTTCACCAGCAGCTTGCCGACGGGCATGACGCCCATTTTGTTTTCAGCCACTGGGGGCTGCGCGGCGGTTTTCGCCTGTGACTCGGTTTTTTTTCCATTTGAAATACTCCTAGAATCGTTATACGGCTGCCCGGCGCGCCAAAGCGTCAGCGCATGAGCAGATAGACAATGGTCGCGCAAAGGCCCATGCCAAAGAGGATCAGGCCATAGCTCATCGTGTGCGTCATCTGGCGCACAAGATCGCTAAGCCCTTCCCACAGGCCGGCAAACAGGCCCGTAAAATGGTGGGCAATCGGGCGCTCGCGCAGCACCGTGTGGTTGAGCCCTTCGGCGAGGCCATCCGCCGCGCGGCCCGCCGCGCTGGTCACGGAGTTGCCCACGCAGACGCGCTCGCGCGTGCGCCGCGGTCTGAGCAGCGTCCAGCTCAGAAGCAGCGCCAAGGCGTCCGTCACGGAGCCGAGCACGCGCGCGACAAGCGCCCCCACGACGTCCAGCAGCCCGACGGTGGGCTTCATCACGCGCTGCTCGAGGATGGGCTCGCTGCCAACAGCCGCCAGCGCGCCGCCAAAGCGCAGCAGCGCGTCGATCGCGGGGCGATACAGGCGCTCCTCCATGTCGAGCCACTCGGGCCAGAGGTTCACGTAAACGCGCGGGGCGTTTTCCGCCTTCTCCTCGGGCCTGCGCATGAGCGCCGGGCGGATGAAGGCGAGATAGACGATCACGCCGATCGCGTGCGAAATGTACGCGCCCGTGAGGTTGGCCGGCGAGAAATACGCCACGGCGCTCTCGGGCGCAGCCGCGCTTAAAAACCCGCCCGCAAAGTCCGCAATCGCGTCCATCGTCAGGTTCGGGCATACGCCCAGCAGCGGCGCCAGCGCGGCGCTCGCCGTCAGCGCGAAGGCGGACAGCGGCGTCATGTACGCCTTCATGCCGTCATAGCGCGCCTGCTCCGTGGGGTGTTTCTCCCAGAAGAGGCAGATATAGAGCTTGATCATATACGCGCCCGTCAGCCCGCCGGAAAACAGGTAGATCCATTCCGCGCCCGTGTAGAGCGCGGCGAGAGCGCCCTGCCCCGCCTCCCTGAGCAGATTCGCGTATTCCACGATGCCCTCGTGAATCAGCGTCTTGGAGACATAGCCCGAAAACAGCGGAACGCCCATCAGGCCGACCGCGCCCATCAGGAAGGCGAAATGCAGCAGGGGCTTTCCGCGCCCGAATCCGCGCACATCGTTCAAATCCAGCTTGTGCAGGTTCAGGTAGACCACGCCCGCCGCCATAAAGAGCACGAGCTTGAAGAGCGAGTGGTTGACCATGTAGAGCAGCGCGCCGCGCGCGGCGAGCGCGTTCTCCTCGCCCAGCAGGCAGCTCATGGCGATGCCCGTCAGGATAAAACCGATTTGGGACATCGACGAGCAGGCCAGCGTCCGCTTGAGGTTCACGGAGAAGACCGCCAGCACCGCGCCGCTGAGCATCGTGATCAGCCCCAGCGCGAGAATCAGGTTGCCCCATGCGCGGCTTCCGCGGAAGATGTTCGCGGAGACGACGATCACGCCGAAGATGCCCGACTTGGTCAGGATGCCGGAAAGCAGCGCGGAAGCCGGGGCCGGGGCCACCGGGTGCGCCTTGGGCAGCCAGATGTGCAGCGGGAACATGCCCGCCTTCGCGCCGAAGCCGAAGAGGATGCACAGGCTCGCCGCCCAAATCCGCCCCTTGTCGGGCGAGGCCTGCGCCGCGGCATACAGTTCGCTGATGCGCAGCGTGCCCAGCGTCGTTTGCAGCAGGAACAGGCCCATGAGCATCACCATGCCGCCGATGATCGCCACGGCGAGGTAGGTCTGCGCCGCGCGCAGCGCCGCCGGCGTCTCGTCGTGCGCCACCCACGTGTAGGACGTGAACGACATGATTTCAAAGAAGATGAAGGTCGTATACAGGTCGGCGGAGAGGAAGACGCCCAGCGTCGCCCCCAGCGTCAGCAGGAAAAAGAGGTAATACCGGTTGCGGTTGCGATAGTGATGGGCGAAATACTGGCGGCTGAGCATCGAGGTCATCAGCCACATCACGCCGCACACCGTCGCATAGAGCGCGCGGAAGCCGTCCAGCTCAAACGACAGCCCGAGGCCGCAGAAGCCCGGTATGTCGAGCGACAGCCCGTCGCCGCGAAGAACGCTCACAACCGCCAGCGCCGCCAGAAGCAGCGTCATGCCGCAGGAGGCGATCACCAGAAGATCCCGCTTTCCCTTGTCCTTCCGGCCGACGGCATAGGACGCCACGGCGGCGGCCATCGGGAAGAACACCAGCAAACCGAGCAGCATATCCTTCCCCTCCTTACATCACGCCGGCGGCGATCGCCGTCAGCTGAGTCACAATGAAATTGGAGCCAAGGCCGCAGAGCACGATCGCCGCGGTCAGCACCACGAGCGGCAGCTTCATGCAGATCGTCGGGTCGCTGAACGCCGCGTCCGCGGGCTCCAGCGGCCGCGCATACATGGCAAACGAGACGCTCATCAGGTAAATGGCCGTGAGCACGGCGGAAATGAGGATGGCCGCAAGGCCGACATAGGCCATCGGCGTGCCGTAGGCCACCGCCGCGGAGCCGATCAGCCACTTGCTCACAAAGCCCGGCAGCAGCGGCGTGCCCATCAGCGCCAGCGCGCCGACCGTGTAAACCGCGCAGACCACGGGCATGCGCGAAGCCAGCCCGCGAAGCTCCTCCACCTGCGTGCGCCCGCTGCGCACGAGCACGGCGCCCGCGCAGAAGAACAGCGTGATCTTGATGAGCGCATGGAAGAGCATGTGCGCGAGCCCCGCCGCAAGCCCCTGCGCCGTCATGAGGCTGGCCGCCAGCACGATATAGGAGAGGTTCGAAATGGTGGAATACGCGAGGCGGCGCTTGAAGTGATGCTCCCGCACCGCGACGGTCGAGCCATAGATGATGGTCGCCGACGCGAGCAGGATGGCGATGTTCTGCGCGACGGTGCCGGAAAGCAGCTGCGCGCCGACGGCAAAATACGTCATCCGGATGATGCCGAACACGCCCGCCTTGACCACGGCGACCGCGTGCAGAAGCGCCGTGACCGGCGTGGGCGCGACGGAGGCCGACGGCAGCCATGCGTGCGTCGGGAAGACCGCCGCCTTGACGCCAAAGCCCACAAACATGCACAGGTACGCAGCCTGCAGCAGCAGCGGATGCTCCGCGGCGAACGCCTCGCCGAGCACGCCGCCCATCGCAAACGCCCCGCCGTCGCCATAGACGATCACCAGCATGACGCCGATAAACGCCAGCGCCGCGCCAAAGAAGGAATACATCATGTATTGATGGCCGGCGCGGATGGCCTCGGGCTTTGTGCCGTGCATGACCAGCGGCAGCGTGCAGATCGTCAAAAACTCGTAGAACAGGTACAGCGTCAGGAGGTTCGCCGCCGTGCTGATGCCCAGCGTCACGCCGTAGGTGATCGTGTAGAGCGCGAAAAAGTGGTTCTCCCCGCCCTCGTGCTCCATGTATTCAAAGCCATAGAGCGTGGCAAGCGGCCAGAGGAAGGCGACAATCGCCGTGAACACGCCGCCGACGCCGTCGATCATAAACGCGATGGGCAGCCCGGGCAGAAGGTCAAACGCCGTGACCGGCCCGCGCCCGCGAAGGAAACACAGCAGCACGAGAAGCGACGTGAGCAGCGTCACGCCCTCCACGAAGACGCAGCGCGAGCGGCGGTTCGGGAAGCGTATGCCCAGCATCGCAAGGCCGGCAGCCACCGGCAGAAAGATGGTTAAAATCAGCATGGGTCTTCCCCCTTCGCTCACAGCAAGCCGCCGGCCGCCGAGGCGACGACGCTCAGCAGCGGCGAAGCGAGCACGCCGGTGAGCACCACGCCGGCCGCCAGCAGCAGCATCGGCACGGTCATCAGCTTGCCCGGCTCCTTCTTCTCCAGCGACGCATAGTCAAAGTCATTGCCCGGGAAGAAGCCGTTAATCGTAACCGGCAGCAGATACGCCGCCGTCAGCAGCGCGGAGACGATCAGCACCACCGGGCCGATCACGGAGAGCGCGCCCATGCCGGAGGCGAGGGAGCCGGTCGCCAGCTGCCACTTGCTCACAAAGCCGCCCGTCGGCGGAATGCCGATCAGGCCGAGGGACGCGATCGTCCAGCACCAAATCGTGACGGGCATCTGCTTGCCGATGCCGCGCAGATCGCGCACGTAGGTCTTGCCGGTCTGGTGGATGATCGCGCCCGCGCACAGGAACAGCGCGTCCTTGATCGTGGAGTGCGCCACCACATGCAGGATCGCGCCGGAAAACGCCGCCGGCACCATGCAGGAGAGGCCGAAGAGCACATAGCTCACCTGCGAGACCGTCGAATATGCGAGTCTCTTTTTGAGCAGCGGCTCGCGATAGGCCAGCATGGAGCCCATGAACACCGTGATCAGCGTCAGCGTCATAAACGCCGTCTGCACCCATGTGCCGCGGATCGCATTTGCGCCCACGAGGAAATAGATCACGCGGATGACAGCCAGCACGCCCGCCTTCGTGATCACGCCGGAGAGCACGGCGGAAGCCGGGGCCGGGGCCACCGGGTGCGCCGTGGGCAGCCAGCCGTGCATCGGGAACATGCCCGCCTTGGTGCCAAAGCCGAGGATCACCATGAACGTGACGAGCAGCATCCCGCCCGTCACGCCGCCGGAGAGGGGCGCGACGCCGCCGGGCACAAAGTTCACCGTGCCCAGATAGTGGTTGAAGAAGAAGATGCCCAGCAGGCCCATCATCGCGCCGAAGATCGAATAGATCAGGTACTTGATACCCGCGGCGACGGCCTGCGGCGTGCGCTCATGCACCACCAGCGGCACGGAGAGCAGCGTCATGAGCTCATAGAACACGTAGAGCGTGCTCATCGAGCCGGCATAGCACTGGCCCACCAGCGCGGAGAGCACGGTCATATAAAACATCTGAAAGCTGCGCTCGTTCTTATCGTGCTCCAGATATTCGAGCGCGAAGACGGCCACCAGCAGCCACATGCTGCACATCAGCACGGCAAAGATGCAGCCGATCGTGTCCACCCGGAAGTAGATGGAAAGCGTGGGCGTCATGTGCAAAAGCGTGAACTCAAGGCCCCTGGCTCCGCACATCACAAGCGCAAGCGCCAGCTCAAGGGCCAGCGCGCCGCAGTTCAGCTTCGCGCGCAGCGCGCGGTTCTCCCGCGCGGCGGGCAGCGCAAAGACCGCCAGAGCGGCGACGGCGGGAAAGAATACCGTCAGAATCAGGATCGCATTCATCAAAAGCCCCTCCTCTTACCCCTTATGCAAACTGAGCCAGTCCCGACGTGAGCGCCGCGAGAATTCCCCCGGGCGCAAGGCCAAGCAGCAGATTGAGCGCGATAAAGCCGATCAGGCTGATCGCCGTCAGGCTGCCAAACCGCGTTCCCGCCGCCTGCTCCCCGCGCTGCGGGATGAACAGCTGAACCGCCGTCCCCAGGAAATACGAAGCGTTGAGCACGGTGGAGATCGCCAGCACGACGAGCGCCACGATCATGTGCCGTCCGCCGACGCCGATCGCCGCCTCAGCCATCATCACCTTGGTGATAAACACGCTGCACAGCGGCACGCCGACCAGATTGACCGCCCCCAGCGTGAAGGCGAGCGCGGGCAGCGGGCAGCGGTAAAAGCCGCCGCGCAGATCCCTGCGCAGGTGCGTTCCGCCGCTGGCCTCATCCAATGTGCTCGTGGCAATGAAGAGCATGGACTTGGTCGCCGCATGCGCGAGCATATGCCACAGCGCGCAGACGAGCCCGGCCTCCGTCCCCATGCCGATGGCCATGAAGATGTAGCCGATCTGGGCCACGGACGAATAGGCGACCATCATTCTCGTCGTCTTGGCGCGCATGGCGCTCAAGGAGCCCATGACCATGCCCACCGCGCCGCAGACAAACAGCACGTCGCAGATGCCCAGCGACACGATCACGTCAAACCCAATCACGCGCACATACACCTTCACCAGCAGGAAGATGTAGCCCTTGGAGACGAGGCTGGAAAGCACCGCCGACCCCGTCGGCGTGGAGTTGGAATACGCGCCGGGCAGCCACTTGTCAAACGGAAAGAGCGCGCTCTTCATCGCCAGCCCCACCGACATGAGCGCGACCGTCACCACCAGCGGCACGCGGTATTGGCCCGTGGCCGCCAGCGCGGCGACGCTCTCCTGCAGGTTGGCCATGAGCAGATGGCCCGTCACCGTGTAGAGCAGCACGATGCCGATGAGAAACAGGCTCGAGCCCAGCAGATTCATGATCAGATACCGGACGCCCGCCACGAGGCTGGCGCCGTTTTGCCGGATCATGACCAGCCCCGCCGCCGCGATCGTGTTGATCTCAATGAAGACGTAGGCGGTGAACAGGTCGTTGGTATACACCAGCGCCAGCAGCGAAAGCAGCGTCAGGTCGACCAAAATGCAGTAGATGTTGTACTTGCTGCTCTCGATCTCGCGCACGCTGCGGGAAAGCCCGCCCACGAACGAAAAGAGCATCACGAAGCAGAACAGCAGCATGGTCACCGTCTCCAGCACGCCCGCGCGGATCTCATTGCCCCACGGCGCGGGGAAATGGCCCATCAGGTAGACGTAGCTTTCGCCGGTCGCCAGCGTGTAGCCCATCACGCACGCGGTCATCACCGTCACGGCGAGGATCACAAAGAGCGTCATGCGCCGCGCCGCAGCGCCCTTTAAGACGGAGGTGACGACGGCGCAGATCAGCGTCAGCAGAATGCAGAAAAACGGAAAATTCTGGACGAACGCCATTCAGACCTCCTCCTTTCCCGCCAGCGCGATGATCTCGTCGAGGTTGAGCGTGTGATAGCGATAATACAGGCGCACGGCCAACGCCAGCATCAGCGCGCTCACGCTGACCGAAACGACGATGCCCGTGAGCACGAGGCCCGCCGGAATCGGGTTGATATAGGCCTCCACGCTCTGCACCCCGTCCACCACGATGGGCGCCGTGCGCCCCTGAATGTAGCCCTGCGCCGCGAGGAGCAGATAGACGGCGGTATCCATGATGTCCATGCCGATGATCTTCTTGATCAGGTTCTTATGCAGCATCATCGTGGAAAAGCCGATGCAGAAGAGGATCACGGCCGCCGTCTCGTGATAATTGGTCATAAGTCTTTGGAGCATCTCACAGCTCCCCCTTTCTGAACACCGCGTAGAACGCGTACATCGTGCAGGTGACGATGAAGCCCACGCAGATGTTGAGCACGAGGATCAGCCCGCTGGAGAGGATTGCGCCCGGCGTGCCCAGCGGGATGACGCTGTGGATGCCGTTTGCGCCGGTATAAAACGAGTAGCACTTGCTAAACGCATAGGTGAGCAGCGCCACGAGCACGATGCGCTGATATGTCTTGTAGGTGAAGAACCGGCGGATGCTGTCAAACCCATAGGCCGTCACGTAGATCATCAGCGCCGCGCCCATGATCGCGCCGCCGGAGAAGCCGCCGCCCGGCGACAGATGGCCGTTGAGCACGACGTAAATGCCCAGCAGCAGCACGATCGGCACGAGGACCTTCGCCGTCTTCTGCATGATCATGTCCTGATGCGGCTCATAGAACGTGTCGGCATGCTGGCTCCTGCGCACATAGCGCGCCAGCGGGCTGTATGCCTGAGAATCCGCGTCCATGCGCAGCAGCAGCATGACCACCATCGCCGCCGTGAACAGCACGCTCGACTCGCCCAGCGTATCAAAGGCGCGGTAATCGAGGATCATGCCGGTCACGATGTTGACCGCGCCGGTCTCCTGAAGCCCCTTTTCGATATAGCGGGCGGAAACCTCGTTGTTGATCGGATGATCCGCGCTGCCAAAGGCTGGCAGATTGGCCATCGTGTAGAGCAGCAGGGTGATCATCATCAGGCAGACCATCACACACAGCGCGCAATAGACAATCCTTCCAGCCCGCGAAACCTCGCGCCGGTTGTGCTCGTGCAGCCGCGCGGCGATCCGCTTGGCCTCCAGCGCCTCGTTCTCCATCATCAGGCGGTATTCGATGTCCGGCGCGGCCGCCTCCCTCGCGGCGGGGCGAACCTGCCCTTCGGTCATGCGTTCCTCAAGCGCGTCCTGCTCGCCGCCCAGAAAGGCGCGCAGCTCCTCCCTCAGGCGGATAAGGACATCAGGCCTTTCCCGCTTCATCACAGGCTCCTCCCCTCTTCTCGCTGTCCTGCTCCATGCGCTCCTCGCGCTCGTCATACGCGCGAACGAGCGCGCGGCGCTCTTCCTCCTCGCGTTCCATGCGCGCGGCGTGCTGCCTGCGCACCTCGTTGCGCGCGTCGATCGCGTGAATCTTCTTGAGCGTCAGGAAGAACAGCAGGCTCGTCACGCCTGCGCCGACGGCGGCCTCCGTGATGGCCAGGTCGGGCGACTCCAGCGTGATCCAAATGATCGACATGATCATCGAATATCCCATATAGATGATGACGCTGGTCAGCAAATCGCGCGTCACGCAGACCGCAATCGCGCAGGCGATCAAAAACACCAGCATCAGCATAACAACACCCGTCATGCCTGCTCATCCCCCTTCTGCGCCTCTATCTGCGTTTGGGCCGCGGCCGCAAGCGCCCGCTCTTCGGCGAGCGTATGCTCGTGTACGGTCATATACTCCGCGCGCTCCTCGTTGGTCTCCACCTCGAGGCGGCAGAGCAAATGACTGGACACCGGCGCGCTGATCCACATGAAGACGACCACCAACAAAAGCTTCACCGCCGTAAACGCGTCCGGCGCGCTGACGGCAAAGCCGAGCAGGCACAGCGCCAGCCCCATCGTGTCGTTGATGGCGGCGGCATGCATGCGGTTGGCCGCATAGCGGAACCGATAGACGCCGAACACGCCGATGCAGCAGATCACAAGCCCCGCTATGACCAGCGCCGCCGTCAGGAAAAACCGAATCCATGCCATCACGGTTTGCTCGCCTCCTCCTGCCGCCCGGCAAGCCGGGCCTCCTCGTGCTTGCGCTCGCGATAGATGCCCGTGTACACCTTGCTGAGCACGACCACCGCAAGGAAGCTGATCATCGCGTACACCAGCGCAATATCGGCGAGGTATCCCTCGCCAAGCGCCACCACAAAGCCGCTGACCATGATGATGGTCAGCGTGCCGACCATATTGACCGCCAGCACGCGGTCGGAAATCCTCGGCCCGCGAATGCAGCGCGCCAGACAGGCGATCGACAGCGCGACCAGCACGATCATGGCCGCAACCGTGAGCGCCCTATACGCCATCTCCACGCTCATTGCTCCTCCTCCGTTTCTTCCAAGGTTCTGCCGCCCTTTTCCTCCATGCGCCGAAGGGCCGAGATCATCGCCCCGTCGTCCAGCCCGTCCGCGAGGCTCTCGTCGAGGCAGTGGACGACAAAGCTGTCGCCCTCGAGCAGACAGGTGATCGTTCCCGGCGTCAGCGTGATGGAATCCGCCAGCGCGACGCGATGCCGCGCCTTTTTGAGCCCGCTCTCAAAGCGCACCAGCTGAGGCTTCGGCTCAAACTCGAGATCGAGAATCATTCGGATGACCGCCAGATTCGCCTTCACGATTTCCCCCAGCAGCATCACGCCATAGCGCGCGGCCGAGACTGCGCCGCGCGCAAGCGCCAGATCCTTTTTGACGCTGTACCCCATAAACCGGCAGGAAAAGGCGAAGAGCAGCGCGGCAAAGATCACGCCGAAGACGCCGATTTCAAGCGTCCATTTGCCGTTTAAAATCACCCAGAGCGCAAAATATGCGATGAACATACACAGCCTCCTCCAACTCTCTCAACAGATGTACATAAAAACACGGCATCGTCCGCCGGTTTCTGTTTCATTTTAGTCATCCGCCATTCGCTTGTCAACCAAAATGGCACATTTTTGACGGTTCAAAAACACGTCTATTTTTTAGCGATATTTCGCCGCGCGTCAGACGCCCTTTTCCCCCTTTTTCGCACCGCGGCGCGCGTTCTTTCTCCCGGCGTTTCTTCATATAAAGAAGCAAACCACTGAGCCGGGAGGAATGCCTTTGATCGCCAGATATGAATCGCTCACCGAGTGCGAGCAGCTGCTCGACCTGCTGTCCGTCTACGCGCCGCATCCCTGCGTCGCCCATGTGTTTTCGGATATCGCGGAAGTTCAGCGCCTCTTGCAGCTGTATTCCTTCAAGACCCCGCAGCTGGCCGACCGCCTGTGCGAAATGCTGACCTCACGCTACCGATATGAAATCTACGCCCTCTACGGCGCGCCTCTCAGCGCGCGGCAGACGGACAGCAGCTATCTGCGGCTGGAGCAGCTGCTCGGCTCGCTCGTCCGCGTGGCGGCCATGCGGCTCGCCTGCGAGGGGGAGCTCTCTTTGACTCCATCGCAAATCGCCAGCAGCGACGGCCTGCTGCTGCGCAGCCTCAAAACGGCGATGGGGCGCGGATAAACCGCGCCCCCGGCGGGGCCGTCACACCCCGCATTCGTTTTTCATCTCGAGCTGATAGGCGTCCCGAATCGCGCCAAACGTCTTTTCATCCTTGAGGCCCACGCGCTTGCCGTCGATCTCGCCGATTCGACAGGTCAAATTGCTGGAGCTGGAAAAGAAGATCTCGTCCGCCTCCATCATCTCCCGCACGGTAAACGGCGCTTCCACGACGGGGATGCCCTTCGCCTCGCAGATTTTGAGGATGTGCGCGCGCGTGATGCCCGGCAGAATCAGGTTGTCGCAGGGCGCGGTGCGCAGCACGCCGTTTTTGATGATGTGGACGTTCGAATGGCTGCACTCCGTCACGCGCTCGCCGCGGTGGAAGATCGTCTCCTGACAGCCGGCCTCCTCGGCGCGCTGGTTGGCGATGACGGCGGGCAAGAGGTTGATGGTCTTGATGTTGCAGTGGAAAAACCGCGTGTCCTCCATCGTGATGCACTTGTAGACGCCGAACGGATCGCTCATCTGGCTGGGCCGGACGAACGCCCAGATGCTGGGTGTCCCGCCGGCGTTTTTATACGCGTGGCCGCGCATGCCCACGCCGCGCGTCACCTGCCAATAGAGGAAGAGAACGTCGCCCTCGACCTGATCCACCAGCCCCTGAAGCATGCGCTTCATCTCCGCCTTTTCCATCGGGATCTCGATGTCGATGAGCCCCGCGCTGCGGTAGATGCGGTCGATGTGGTCGTCGATGGCCATCGGCACGTGGTTGACCACGCATGTCGCGTCGTAGACGCCGTCGCCGAAATAGCAGGCGCGATCGTTCATGGGAACCGTCATCTCCTCGATCGGCCCCGTTTTCCCGTTGTAATACCCAATATTCTTCATGGAAATCCGCTTCCTTTCCGCTTTTCTAACCGGCTTGTTCCCGTTCAGCCTGTTTTTATATCGCGCTTTTCCCCGCCGCTCATCTGCCGCCGGAAAGGCCCGCCTCGCAAAGCGCCTCGTCCCACGCGGCCCTTTGGATTCTGCCGATCAGCTCCAGGTCGCGCCCGCCGACGCTCTTTCCGTCGATCTCGCGCACACGGCAGCAGAGCGCGCTCGCGCTGGTGAAGAACACCTCGTCCGCCTCCATCATCTCTCGCACGGTGAACGGCTCCTCGATGACGGGGATGCCCATCTGGCGGCACTGCGCGATGCGATGGGCGCGCGTGATGCCCGGCAAAATCAGGTTGTCGCAGGGCGCGGTGCGCAGCGCGCCGTCCTTTAGGATATGCACATTGGAGTGCGCGCATTCCGTCACGCGCTCGCCGCGGTGCAGAATGGTCTCGTCGCAGCCGCGCTCTTCGGCCCTCTGGGTGTAGATGACGCTGGGCAGCAGGTTGATGGTCTTGATATCGCAGTGCAGAAAGCGCGTGTCCTCCATCGTGATGCAGCGGTAATCCCTGTCCATCGGGTCGAGCACATCCGGCTTGACGAACACCCAAAGGCTCGCCTTTCCCCCGGCGAAGCGGAACGCGTGCCCGCGCGGGCCCACCCCTCGCGTGGCCTGCACATAGGCCATCGCGTCGGGGCTGTCGATGCGGCGGCAAAAATCCAGAACCATCTCCCGCAGCTCGCCGATGGGCATCGGGATGTCGATTTCAACCTTCTTGGCGGATCTGTAAAACCGCGCGAGGTGATCGTCCAGCGCCAGCGGCACGTGACCTACGGTGAACATCGCGTCATACACGCCGTCGGCAAAATAGCACGCGCGCTCGTCCATCGGAACGCGCATCTGCTCAATCGGCGCGATTGTTCCGTTGTAATAGGCAATATTTTCCACGAGATCGGCTCCTTTTCTCATGCCCGGTCAGGCGGGCTTTGGCGATATCCTCGATTCCGGAGCGGCTGAGCATGCCGCGGCATGCGCCTCCCCGCCCCCTCCGATCACATCGCTTTGAGGTCCTCAATTCTCGCCGCGAGCTTGAGGCGCTTGTCGCGGGCAATCTCCAGCTTCGCCTTTTCCTGCTCCACGAGCTGGGCCGGCGCTTTGGCGAGGAAGCCCTGATTGGAAAGCTTGCCCTCCGCCCGCTGGATGTCGCGCTCCACGCCCTCCAGCTCCTTGCCAAGGCGCGCAATCTCCTTGTCCACGTCCACCAGATCGCCCAGCGGGATGAACAGCTCCGCCGCCTCGGAAACCGCCGAAACGGTCTTGCCCGGCGCGGCTTCGCCGCCCTCGAGCAGCTTCGTCTCGCTCACCCACGCAAGGCGCTTTAAGTATTCGTCCGCGCCGCTCATGGCGCTCTCCCAGCCGGCCTTCGGCCGCACGATCAGGTGCGCGCGCTTGCCGACGGCGACGTTCATCTCCGCGCGCAGGTTGCGCACGGCGCGGATGACATCCATGACGCCCGCCATCTCGCGCGCCTCGGCGGCAAAGACATGCTCCTGCCGCGCCTTGGGCCAGTCGGCGAGCATGATCGTGCCCTCCGTCTCCGGGATATAGCGATACACCGCGTCGGTGATAAACGGCATGAACGGATGCAGAAGCTTCAGCAGGCAGATGAGCACGTGGCGCAGCACGGCGCAGGTCGCGGCGCGCGCGGCCCCGTCCCCGCCGTTCAGCGTGACCTTCGCCAGCTCGATATACCAATCGCAGAACTCGCTCCACGCAAAATCATAGATCTTCTGCGCCGCAAGGCCGAGGTCATAGTCCTCAAAGTGATCCGTCACCTCGCGGATGGTCTCCTGAAGCCGGGTGAGGATCCACTTGTCGGCGGAGGAGAAGGTCTTCCCCTCCATGCTCTCGGCCGTCTCGCCGAGGTTCATGAGCACAAAGCGGCTGGCGTTCCAGATCTTGTTGGCGAAATTGCGAGCGGATTCCACCTTGTCCGTGGAAAAGCGCGTGTCGTTTCCGGGGCTGACGCCCATGACCAGCGAGAAGCGCAGCGCGTCCGCGCCATACTGGTCGATGATCTCCAGCGGATCGACGCCGTTGCCCAGGGACTTGCTCATCTTGCGGCCCTGCGCGTCTCGCACCAGGCCGTGAATCAGCACCGTGTGGAACGGCGTCTCGCCCATCTGCTCGCAGCCGGAGAAGATCATGCGCGCCACCCAGAAGAAGATGATGTCATAGCCCGTGACCAGCACGCTGGTCGGGTAGAAGTATTCAAGATCCTCCGTCTTGTCCGGCCAGCCGAGCGTGGAGAACGGCCAGAGCGCCGAGGAGAACCAGGTATCCAGCACGTCCTCATCCTGGTCAAGATGCGTGCAGCCGCACTTGGGGCAGACGGCGGGCGTCTCCCGCGCGACGATGACCTCGCCGCAGTCCCGGCAATACCACGCCGGGATGCGATGGCCCCACCAGAGCTG
>JAUNPI010000028.1 GCA_030536875.1 Clostridia bacterium | reverse complement strand
CGCAAATTCTTAGTTTTTGCTTGAAATGTCTGGATTCTTAGCCTGACAGCCCCTTTTTATGCCAGCGTATACGTCTCGCTCGCGTGGGCGCTTTCGCAGGCATCCGGCATGCAAGAAAAAAAGGGGAACCCGCAGGTTCCCCCTTGATGGCTCATTTCGCAAACTCCGTGCAGCGGGTCTCGCGGATGACGTTGACCTTGATCTGCCCCGGGTATTCCAATTCGTTCTCGATGCGCTTGGCGATCTCGCGCGCGAGCACGAGCGTCCCCTCGTCGGAGATATCCTCCGGCTTGACCATGATGCGCACCTCTCGGCCGGATTGGATGGCAAAGGATTTCTCGACGCCCTGGAAGCTGGAGGCGATCTCCTCGAGCTTCTCGAGACGGCGGATGTAGTTTTCGATGGACTCGCGTCTGGCGCCCGGGCGGGCCGCGGAAATCGCGTCCGCCGCCTGAACGAGGACGGCCTCGACGGTCTGCGGCTCGACGTCGTTGTGATGCGCCGCGATGCAGTGGATGACCTCCGGCGACTCGTGGTAGCGCTTGGCCATCTCGACGCCGAGCTCGACGTGCGTGCCCTCCATCTCGTGGTCGACAGCCTTGCCGATGTCGTGGAGCAGGCCCGCGCGCTTGGCGAGCGTGACGTCCGCGCCCAGCTCCGCCGCCATGAGGCCGGCCAGATGGGAAACCTCGATGGAGTGGCGCAGCACGTTCTGCCCATAGCTGGTGCGGTAGCGCATGCGGCCCAAGAGCTTGACCAGCTCGTGGTGGATGCCGTGCATGTTGGTTTCGAAGATCGCCTGTTCGCCCGTCTCGCGGATCTGGTTGTCCACCTCGCGGCGGGCCTTTTCGACCATTTCCTCGATGCGCGCCGGGTGGATGCGCCCGTCGGCGATCAGCTTTTCAAGCGCGATGCGCGCAATCTCGCGGCGAACCGGGTCAAACGCGGAGACGATGACCGCCTCCGGCGTGTCGTCGATAATCAGGTCGACGCCCGTCGCCGTCTCAAGCGTGCGGATGTTGCGGCCCTCGCGGCCGATAATCCTGCCCTTCATGTCCTCGTTGGGCAGGGAGACCACGGAGACCGTCGTCTCCGCCACGTGGTCGGAAGCGCAGCGCTGAATCGCCATCGCGACGATGTTGCGCGCCTTCTTTTCGGCCTCGTCCTTCGCATTCTGCTCGATTTCGCGCACAAGCACGCCCGCGTCGTGATACGCTTCCTTCTGGATGCGCTGCACGATCATGTCGCGCGCCTCGTCCTGCGTCATCTTCGCCACGCGCTCGAGCTCGGCCCGGCGCTTCTCCTCCAGCTCCGCCGCCGCCCTTTCGCTGGCGTCGGTCGCCGCCTTCTGGCGGGCGAGGAGCTCCTGCGCCTCCTGCGTCAGGCGGTCGAGCTCGCTCTGTTTGCGCTCAAGGCTCGTCTCGCGCGCGTCGAGATTGTCCGCCTTCTTGTCGAGCGTCTCCTCGCGCTGCGTGACGCGGCGCTCGCTGCGCTGCACCTCGGCGCGGCGGTCGCGGATCTCGCGGTCGAGCTCGTTTTTGAGGCGGATCACCTCTTCCTTGGCCTCAAGAATGCTTTCCTTCTTCTTCTCCTCTGCACGGCGCTGCGCGTCGTCCAGCAGGTTGCGCGCGTATTCCTCCGTGCGCCCAATCTTTTTTTCCTGAACGCTCTTGCGGTAGAAATAGCCGCCCGCCGAGCCCAAGGCCAGCGCGGCGACTGCGATCACGAAAGAAAAAAACGTCACCCCTTCTCACACTCCTTCTTTGACAAACTCTCATTGCACTTTCAGCCGGTCAAAAAGTGTGCAGGTTGACGCCTATGACCACACGAAACAAACGCGCGTTACCTCGGCGCAGGGGCAAACAGGCGCAGTGCGCCGCCCAGCCCCGCGCCTCCGGAGCCCACGCAGACTGTATGGTTTTGATGTATCAAACGGAGCGAACTCCGCTGTATGCCTCAGCCGGCGGAAAAAACCCGCACACGCTTTCACTTTGACTTATTCTATTTTAACGGGGAAACGAACTTATGTCAAGTCCATATGAGAATCCAGCCAAATTTTTGCTCATTTTCGTCTATTTCCATTTTTGCTTGTCTCTTTTGCCCAGATATCCTATAATAAAATCATCAACTTAAAGGGGGACACGCCGCATGGAGCCCATCGAATACACGATCGCGCAGCGCTCCGATCAAGCCGCGCTGATCGACTTTGCCAACTATGTCTTTTCGCAAAGCAGCGAACCGCACGATTTTAAGCTTCTCCTTCCCAAGGTCTATGGCGATCACGTCTGCGCCGCCGAAGCGGCGACGCACTACATCGCCCGCCGCGCCGGCGCCATCCGCGCGCTGGTCGCCATGCTGCCGCTGGAGATGCGCATTTTGGACAGCCGCCTGAGCCTCGGCTTTGTCGGAACGGTGTCCGTCCACCCCTACGAGCGCGGTCAGGGGCACATGAAGCGCCTGATGGGCGACATGCTCTCGGACGCAAGGCGGCGCGGGCTCGACATGCTGATCCTCGGCGGCCAGCGCCAGCGCTACGGCTACTTTGGCTTTGAGCGCGCCGGCGTCGGCCTGCAGTATACCGTCACAGCGACCAATCTCCGCCATTGTCTCGGCGAGGCGGATGTCTCCGACATCTCCTTTTCGCCGCTGACCGCAGACCGGCCGGATGAGCTCGCCTTTGTCCGCCGCCTCTGCCGCGCCCGAAGCGCATATGTCGAGCGCCCGGAAAGCAGGCTTCTGGATATTCTTCGCTCGTGGAACAGCGAATGCCTTCTCATCCGCAAGGGCGGCGAGAGGATCGGCTACGTCTCCGGCGCGATCATCGAAATCGGCCTGACCGACGAATCGCTGCTGCCGCTCGTGCTTCGCGCGCTGTTTGCCGCCAAAGGCCTTGAGGAGGCGGAGCTCTCCGTCGCCCCGTATGAGACGGAGCGCATCCGCGCGCTGCGCCCGCTGTGCGAATCCTATTCCCTCCAGCCGCTGGAGATGGTGAACGTGCTCAACTGGCCAAGCGTGCTGACGGCCTTGCTGCGCCTCAAGGCCGACTATACGCGTCTGGAGGACGGTCGCGTCACATTGGATGTCGACGGCGGCGGATACGCGCTGCAGGTCCAAGGCGGGCAGCCCTCGGTGACCCGTTTTGACGGTGTGCCGGATCTGTCGCTTCATCATCTCAAGGCGATGCAGCTGCTCTTTGGGCTGGAGAGCGCCGTCTGCGCCCATCCGTTCCGCAACTGGCTTCCTCTTCCGTTTTTCATGTCCGCCGCCGACGGGTTTTGATCGCCCATCCCCTGGCGCAGGCGCAAAGACGCCGCTTCTCTTAAAGAGGGCCCCGGAATTCCGGGGCCCGCCGTTTTTTAATGATTTTAGAAATTGATTTTGAAAAATCAATCGTCGTCATCCGCGAGGTCGGCCTTGTGCGCCTCGATGATCTTGGAGGAAATCGCCGCGGGCACTTCCTCATAGCGCTCAAAGTTCATCTTGAACGCGCCCTTGGCCTGCGTCATCGAGCGCAGATCGGTCGCGTACTTGAACATCTCCGCCTGCGGAACCTCGGCGATGATCAGCTGCTTGCCGTCGCTTTGCTCCATGCCCAGAATGCGGCCGCGGCGCTTGTTGAGGTCGCCCATGATGTCGCCCATGTACTCGTCCGGCACGCTGACCTCAACGTGCATGATCGGCTCAAGCAGCACGGGAGACGCGTTTACGCACTGCTTATAGGCGATGCGCGCGGCGGTCTTGAACGCCATTTCGGAGGAATCGACCGGGTGGTAGGATCCGTCGTAGAGCTTGGCGCGCAGGCCCGTCATCGGGAAGCCCGCCAGAACGCCCTTGACCAGATTCTCCCGCAGGCCCTTTTCGACCGACGGAATGAAGTTGCGCGGCACCGCGCCGCCGACGACGGCATCCACAAACTCGAAATCGACGCCCTCGTCCGCCGGGGAGAACTCAATCCATACATCGCCGAACTGTCCGTGTCCGCCGGACTGCTTCTTGTGGCGGCCCTGCACCTTGATGGTCTTGCGGATGGACTCGCGGTAGGCGATCTTGGGATCCTTAAACACCGCGTCCGCGCCGAACTTGGTCAGCAGCTTCTGGCGCACGATTTCGAGCTCCAGCTCGCCCTGCCCGCTGATGAGCGTCTCGGTAGTCATGGGATCCTTGGCGACGATGACGTCCGGCATCTCCTCGCACAGGCGGCTCAAGCCGGAGAACACCTTGTCCTCCTCGCCGGCCTTCTTGGCGTAGACCGCCAGCGAAATCTGCGGCGCCGGGAAATCGATGCCGTCGTACTGCACGACCTTGCCGATTTCGCAGAGGCTGTCGCCGGTGGAGGTGTATTGCAACTTGCTGACGGCGCCGATATCGCCCGCGCAGAGCATGGAAACCGGCGTCTGCTTCTTTCCGCGGATCATGAACAGGCCGGCGGCCTTCTCCGGTTTGTCGGCGTTGGCGTTAAACAGCGCCGTCGCCGGCGTCAGCACGCCGGAGATGACCTTGATCAGCGACAGCTTGCCCACAAACGGGTCGGCGATGGTCTTGAAGACCTGCGCGGTGAAGCTCTCGCTCATGTCCGCGTGGCGGATATGCATGGACTTGGTCTTGGGGTTGACGCCGTGATAGGTGTGCTCCATCGGGGAGGGCATGTACATCGCCAGCGCATACATGAGCGGGCGCACGCCGATGCCGTCGAGGCTGGAAACCGGGGCGACCGGCACGATGCTGCCCTCATAAATGCCCGCCGAGAGGCCGCGCAGCATCTCCTCGTCGGACAGGCTTCCCTCGTCGAAGAACTTCTCCATCAGCTCTTCGCTGGTGGAGGCCGCCGCCTCGTTGCAGGCCTCAAGGGCCTCCTCGACCATCGGCTTCATCTCTTCGGGAATCGGGATCTCGCGGCGATCCTTCCCCGCGCCGGTAAACGCCTTTCCGCTGAGCACGTCGACGACGCCGCGGAAGGACGTCCCCTCGCCGATGGGCAGCACCATCGGGATGATGCAGTTGCCATACTTGGCGCGCAGATCGTCGACCGCCTTGCGGTAATTGATATGTTCACGATCGACCTGGGAGATGGCGATGAATCGGGCAAGGCCATGCCTTCCGGTCGCGTTCCATGCCTTTTCAAAGCCGGTGGAAATGCCGGTTACCGCGCTCATGACGATCAGCGCGCCTTCCACCGCATGCAGAGGGCCGGCCATCTCGCCCACAAAGTCAAAATAGCCGGGGACATCGATCATGTTGAGTTTCTTGCCGTGAATTTCGATCGGCGCAACGGACGCGCTGATGGAGATATGGCGCTTCACCTCTTCGGGATCATAGTCGCTGACCGTATTTCCGTCTTCGACACGGCCCTGACGGTCGATCACGCCCGCCGCAAACAGCATCGACTCGACAAGCGTCGTCTTGCCTTCAGAGCCGTGTCCCAATACAGCGATGTTGCGTATGTCCTTTACCATGTAGTCCTTCATAAATCTGCGCCTCCTTGAATGCCGTATCGCCGGCATATTCTATAATTTATAAAAGCGGTCGTTGCGTCCTCCGCTTCCATCTGTTTTCCATTATATCAGATTGTCTGAAAAATGAAAAGTGTTTTTGGGGCATTTCTTTTGACAGGCGGCTTCGGCCCGGTCAGGTTGCCTCCATTTCCTCCATTTTTTCTATTTTTTTATATTCCGTCCCGATGTCAAGCCGTCACACGTGATAGGTGCCGTGCTTGGCCTCCATGACCGAGAAAGCGATGTTGACCGCGTGGTCTCCCACCCGCTCCAGGCCGGAGACCACGTCGGAAAAATAGATGCCCGCCTGCGCGCTGCATCTCCCCTCGCTGAGGCGGGCAATGTGGCGGGTCTGCAGGCTGCGCTCCATGTGGTCGATCATGTTTTCCACATCGGAAATCTCCTGCATGTTCTCGGATTCGCCGGTCACAAACATGTGCAGCGCCCCTTCAAGGATGCGGTTGACCAGCCCCATCATTTCCCTCAGCTCCGACACGCTCTCTTCCGACATGCTGATGCCGTTTTCCGAAAGCTGCGCCGAAAGCTCCGCGATGTCCTCCGCGTGATCGCCGATGCGCTCAATATCGCTGACGACATGGAAATACGCCGAGATCAGCTCCGCATCGTGAATCGGCAGCGTGTTTTGGTTGATCTTGACCAGGTAGCCGCTGATCTGCTCGTCGAGATAGTCGATGTAGCGCTCGACCTCAAACACGCCCGCCACGGCGTGCGTATCCCCCGAAATCAGGCACTCGAGAGCCGTGTTGAGATTGGAAAACGCCATCCGCGCCATGCGCTCCATCTCCTGCACAGCCAGATACATGGCCACCGTCGGGTTGGGCAGGCTGCCGCCGATGTATTGGAGGGCAAAGCCGGGCTCGCCGCCCTTTTCGTCCTCGCCGGGCACGAGCACATACGTCAGGCGGATGATGAGATCCATAAACGGGTAGAGCACGGCGACCTGGAACGTCTTAAACAGCAGATGCGCCCACGCGATCTGGCGGCCCAGCGTGCCGGAATCCGCCGCATGGCCGCTGAAAAAGCAGATGATCTCCTCGATCTGCGGCGAGAAGAGCAGCAGCAGCACGAACATGAGCACCGTGCCAAAGACGTTGAAAAGAAAGTGGATGAGCGCCGCCCGCATGGCGTTTTTGGTTTCACCCAGCGCCGAAAGCAGCGCAGGCATGCACGCGCCGATGTTGCAGCCGAGGATGACGAACATACAGATGTCCAGCCCGATCAGCCCCTGCGCGCCCATGACCACGAGAATGCCGACCGTCACCGACGAGCTCTGCACCACGGAGGTGATCACAAGCCCGAGCAGCACGCCCAGCAGCGGGTTGGTAAACCGGGCGAGCAGCTCGATCACCCCGGGCATCTCGTGGAGCGCCGTCATCGCCTCGGACATCATCGTAATGCCCATAAACAGCACGCCGAAGCCCAGCACGATCTCGCCGGACTTGCGGATGACCGGCGTTTTGACATAGCCGGACATCGCCGCGCCCGCAAAGACAAACAGCGGCGCGACCGCGCTGAGCTTGAAGGCGACGAGCATCGCCGTCACCGTCGTACCGATGTTCGCGCCGAGGATGATGCCGCACGCCTCGCTCAGCTGCATCAGCCCGGAATTGACAAACCCGACGACCATGACCGTCGCCGCGCTTGAGGATTGGATCATCGCGGTAAAAAAGAGGCCGACAAACAGCCCGAGCAGCCTCGTCTTGGTAAACGCCTTGAGAATGCTGCGCAGGCGGTTGCCCGCCACCTTTTCAATTCCTCTGCTCATCATGTTCATGCCCGCCACAAACAGGCCAAGCCCGCCAAGCAGCTGCACCGCAAGCGTCATCATATCGTATCCTCCGCCTTTTCATCCGTCGTCCGCCAGATTTCATGCAGGCCAAACGCTTTTATCATAGCATATTTGCCGGCGGATTGCCATAGCTTTTTCGGCCTTTTCCCGCGCTTCGTCGTCTGTCACCATTTCGAGCGCAAAATCGGTTGACTTTCCTGTCACTATCTGCTAAAGTTATGGCGGCGCTTGCGCCGCTTCAATTACGAAGGAAGTCGCAAACGAAAGAAATCACATCAAGAGGTCATGCTATGAAACGGGAAAACTTTGGTTCAAGGCTCGGCTTTCTGTTGGTGAGCGCGGGCTGCGCGATCGGTATCGGCAACGTCTGGCGCTTTCCTTTTGTCACGGGGCAAAACGGCGGCGGCCTGTTCGTTCTGCTCTACCTGCTCTTTCTGACGACGATGGGCGTGCCCGTGCTGACGATGGAGCTGGCCGTCGGGCGCGCCGGCCGCCGGAGCGCGGTCTTTGCCTATAAGGCGCTGGAGCCCGAGGGCAGCCGCTGGCATCTGCACGGCTGGGTGTGCATGGCGGGCTGCTATCTGCTGATGATGTATTACACGACCGTCTCCGGATGGATGGTGAGCTATTTCGTCAAATTCGCCTCCGGAACGTTCTCCGGCGTCTCCCCCTCCGCCGTGGGCGGCGTCTTCTCCGACCTGCTCGCCGATCCGGCGGAAATGGGGCTCTACATGGCCGTCACGGTGCTCGCCGGTTTCCTCGTCTGCAGCCTCGGGCTGCAAAAGGGGCTCGAGCGGATTTCCAAGGTCATGATGTCGGCGCTGCTCCTGCTCATCATCGTGCTCGCCGTTCACAGCCTGCTGCTTCCCGGCGCGGCGGAGGGCGTGGCCTTCTATCTGCTGCCGGATCTCTCCCGCGCCGCGCAGGCAGGCGTCGGCAACGTGGTCACGGCGGCCATGAATCAGGCGTTTTTTACCCTCAGCCTCGGCATCGCCGCGATGGAAATCTTCGGCAGCTACATGAGCCGGGATCATTCCCTGACCGGCGAGGCCGTCCGCATCTGCTTGCTGGACACCTTTGTCGCCCTGATGAGCGGCCTGATCATCTTCCCGGCCTGCTTTTCCTTCGGCGTTCAGCCGGATTCCGGCCCCTCGCTCATCTTCGTGACGCTGCCCAACGTGTTTGTGAACATGGCCGGCGGGCGCCTGTGGGGCTCGCTCTTCTTCCTCTTCATGACCTTCGCGAGCTTTTCCACGGTGATCGCCGTGTTTGAAAACCTGCTCGCCTGCTGCATGGATAACTTCGGCTGGTCGCGCCGCCGCGCCGTGGCATTCAACTGCCTCTTCGTGCTGCTAGCAAGCCTGCCCTGCGTGCTGGGCTACAACCTGCTTAGCGATCTGCGCCTCATCGGCGGCCGCGACGTGCTCGACAGCGAGGATTTTCTGGTCAGCAACCTCCTGCTGCCCATCGGCTCGCTCTGCTATCTGCTCTTCTGCGTCACCCGCTGGGGCTGGGGCTTTGACCGCTATCTCGCCGAGGTCAACGCGGGCGAGGGCATCAAGATGCCCCGCGCGCTCAGGCCCTATTTTCAGTTCGTCCTCCCCGTGCTCATCCTCGTCATCCTGATCCGCGGCCTGCTATAAGCGCGCGCAAGCCCACTACGTTGAAGGAGGTTTTTCCCATGTCTGTCTCCGGTTTTCTGGATTTTGTCGGCCGCTCGCCCAGCGCCTTCCACGCCGCGAGCCATGTCTGCGATGTCCTGCGCTCGCAGGGCTTTTCGGAGCTTTCCGAGCGCGAACCGTTTGCGCTCAAGCCGGGCGGCAGGGTCTTTGTGACGCGCAACCGCTCCTCGGTGATCGCGCTTACCGTCCCGAAGGGGGCGTTCAGCCACTTTCAGCTCGTTGCCAGCCATTCCGACAGCCCCACCTTCAAGCTCAAAAAGCATGCGGAGGATATCGTCTTGGCGCAATACGTCCGCCTGAACGTCGAGCGCTATGGCGGCATGATCATGTCCACGTGGTTCGACCGTCCGCTGGGCATCGCCGGACGCGCGCTCGTGCGCGAGGGCTCCCGTCTCGTGACGCGTCTGGTCGATTGGGGGCGCGACGCCGTGGTCATCCCGAGCATGCCCATCCACTTTAACCGCGATGTCAACGACGGCTACGCCTTCAACGCGCAGGTCGACCTCCTCCCGCTGCTAGGCGATGCGCGCGCGGCGGGCGCCGTGCTCGCCGAAACGGCCCGCGCCTGCGGCGCAGCCCCGGAGGACGTCGCCTCCAGCGACCTGTTCCTCTACAACCGTATGCCCGGCAGCGTCTGGGGCGCAAACGGCGAATACTTCTCCGCCCCGCGCATCGACGACCTCGAATGTGCCTATACGTCGCTCATGGCGTTTCTCGCCGCCGTCCCCTCGGGCCATGTAAACGTCTATGCGCTTCTGGATAACGAGGAGGTCGGCAGCGGCACCAAACAGGGCGCGGATTCCTCCTTCCTCTCGGATGTCCTCTGCCGCGCGGCCTCCGCCCTCGGCATGAGCGCGGACGAGACGCGCGCCGCGCTCTGCGCCAGCTTCATGGTCTCGGCGGACAATGCGCATGCGGTCCATCCCAACCATCCCGAAAAGTATGACGCGGGCGACCGCGCGTACATGAATGGCGGCGTGGTCGTCAAGCACAACGCCAATCAAAAATACACGACGGACGCCGTCTCCTGCGCGGTCTTTGCGAAGATCTGCGCTGACGCCGGCGTGCCGATCCAGCATTTTTCCAACCGTTCGGATCTTCTGGGCGGCTCGACGCTGGGCAACATCGCCAATACGCATGTCTCGATGAACACCGTCGACATCGGCCTCGGCCAGCTGGCGATGCATTCCGCCTACGAGACGGCGGGCGTAGACGACGTGACGCACATGATCCGCGCGCTCACCGCCTTTTATACCTCGCAGATTGCCACGCTTCGCGACGGCGAGATCGAAATTCGATAAGCGCCCGTTTCCCACAAAAGCGCCGCGCGCCATCCCTTTCAGGACAGCGCGCGGCGCTTTTGGGTCATTTCCTCAATCCTCTTCAATGTGCTCGAGTCCCTGGTCGATGATCGTCCGCACATGGGCGTCCGCCAGCGAATAAAAGATCGACTTTCCCTCCCGCCGGCTCTTGACCAGCCGGTTTTGCTTGAGGATGCGCAGCTGATGGGACACCGCGGACTGCGTCATGTTCAGCGCCGCCGCGAGGTCGCAGACGCACACCTCCGCTTCAAAGAGCACAAAGAGGATGCGGATGCGCGTGGAATCGCCGAAGACCTTGAAGAGCTCCGACAGGTCGTAAAGCTCCTCCTCCGCGGGCATCTTCTCGTTGACAATCTGAAGCAGCTCCTCGTGAACCTCCGTCGTCTCGCAGCGCTCGATATCGTTGCAGCAGCTCATCCGTCTTCCCTCATTTCTCATTTCTCATTTTGATCATCAAAGATTTTTGACGCGCAGCGCGCGAATCGCGTTGAGCACGGCGATCACCATGACGCCCACATCCGCAAAGATCGCGGCCCACATGCCCGCAAGGCCGAGCGCGCCCAACAGCAGGCAGACCGCCTTGACGCCGATGGCGAAGACGATGTTCTCGTAAACGATGCGCAGGCATTTCTTGGAAATGGCAATCGCCTTGGCGATTTTAAGCGGGTCGTCGTCCATGAGCACGACGTCCGCCGCCTCAATCGCGGCGTCGGATCCCAGCGCGCCCATCGCGATGCCGATATCCGCGCGGGAGAGCACCGGCGCATCGTTGATGCCGTCGCCGACGAACGCCAGCTGCTCGCCCGGTTTCTTCTGCTCCAGCAGCGCCTCCACCTTGGCGACCTTGTCGGCCGGCAGCAGCTCGCTGTAAACCTCGTCGATGGCAAGCTCGCCCGCCACCTTCTGCGCGACGCGATCCATGTCGCCCGTCAGCATGACAGTCTTGCGCACGCCTGCCCGGCGCAGCGCGGCAATCGCCTCCGTCGCGTGCGGCTTGAGCTGATCGGCGATCAGGATATGCCCGGCGTATGCGCCGTCGATTGCGACATGGACAACCGTGCCCACACCGCCGCACGGTTTGTAGGCCGCTCCCACCTTCTCCATCAGCTTTCCGTTGCCCACGGCGACGCGCTTTCCATCCACGGTCGCAAGCACGCCGTTGCCGCTGATCTCCTGAACGTCGCTCACGCGCGCCTTGTCCAGCGGCTTGCCGTGAGCCCTCTGCAGGCTCAGGCTGATCGGGTGGGAGGAATAGCTCTCCGCCAGCGCCGCGTATTCAAGCAGCTTCGCCTCGTCGATCTGCGCGTGATGCACGCCGCTGACCTCGAAGACGCCCTGCGTCATCGTTCCGGTCTTGTCGAAGACGACCACCTTCGTCTTGGAGAGCGTCTCCAAATAGTTGGAGCCCTTGACCAGCACGCCCTCGCGGCTCGCGCCGCCGATGCCCGCAAAGAAGCTGAGCGGGATGGAGACGACCAGCGCGCACGGGCAGCTGATGACAAGGAACGTCAGCGCGCGCAGGATCCACTCGCTGAACATCGGCGCATAGCCCATGACCATGCGCACGACGGGCGGAACCACCGCCAGCGCCACAGCGCCGTAACAGACCGCGGGCGTATAGACCCGCGCAAACTTGGTGATGAAGTTTTCCGGGCTGGACTTTTTCGAGCTCGCGTTCTCCACCAGATCGAGAATCTTGGAGACCGTCGACTCGCCGAACTCGCGCGTCGTGCGGATCTTCAGCAGGCCGGACATGTCGACGCAGCCGCTGATGACCTCGTCGCCCGCCTTCGCGTCCCGCGGGACGCTCTCGCCCGTCAGCGCGCTCGTGTTGAGCGTCGCCTCGCCCTCCACGATCACGCCGTCGATGGGCACCTTCTCGCCCGGGCGCACGACAATCACGCTGCCCACCTCGACCTCGTCCGGGTCGACCTGCACAAGCTCGCCGTTCTCGCCCTCGATATTCGCGTAATCCGGCCGAATGTCCATCAGCTCGCTGATATTTTGACGGCTTTTGCCCACGGCATAGCTCTGAAACAGCTCGCCGATCTGATAAAACAGCATGACCGCCACGCCTTCGACGTAATCGCCCAGCGCAATCGCGCCGACGGTCGCCACCGCCATCAGGAAGTTTTCGTCAAACGGCTGGCGATTGCGGACTCCCTTACCCGCCTTGATCAAAATGTCATATCCGATGACCAGATACGGAACCATAAACAGCGCAAAGCTCAGCGCGCCCTCGATAGGCAGCAGTTTCAGGATCACGATCAGCGCCGCGGAAAGGAGAATGCGCCCAAGCATCCGCTTTTGCTTCTTGTTCATCCCAAAGCCTTTCATCTTCAAAGCCTCCTCTATGTCAAGCGGCTCCTTCGCCGCGTCGTCCCCTCGCCTGCCGGAACGCGCCGCCTCTTATGTATCCCCCGGCGGCCGCGTTCCGGCCCGCGCGAATGTTCAGAAGAAAATCTCGCAGTCGTCCTCTACCTTTTTGCAGTTGGCGAGCACATGGGGCATCACCTGCGCGGGAACCGCACCCTCGTCAAACTCCACGCTCATCTTGAGGGTCATGAAATTGACCGACGCGTGCTTCACGCCCGGCGTCCGGTTGGCGGCTTCCTCCATCTTATTCGCGCAGTTCGCACAGTCGACCTCGATCTTGTACACCTTTTTCATGCGGGTTCAATCCTTTCGTTAATCATTTAAACAAATGAACATTCATTCATATGTTTGAGATGATTGTAGCACGCCGGACGGATGCTGTCAAGGGGATTGGCGACGATTTTTGAATTGCCTCTCCTTTAACTGGCGAACGATAAATGAACAAACTTGAAAGAGCCTAAAAAAGCCAGTAACCTAAAAAAGCCAGTAAATTGATAGAATTTAGATAGATGCTCCCTCCGCTTGCGCTCCCATGCCCGTTCATGCTACAATACACTCAATCTCCCACAAGCCGAAAGGAGCTTTTTCCATGATTCATGACATTCTCTGGCACGGCGCGGACTACAACCCCGAACAGTGGCTGGACAGGCCGGATATCCTCCAAAAGGACATCGAGCTCATGCAAAAGGCGGGCATCAGCGTCGTCTCCCTCGGCATTTTCGCTTGGGCGACGCTCGAGCCGCACGAGGGCGAATACTGTCTGGACTGGATGCAGGAGGTCATCGACCGGCTGTATGCGGCAGGCATCCGCGTGAACCTCGCTACGCCCAGCGGGGCCAGACCCGCGTGGCTCGCCCAGAAATACCCCGAGGTCCGGCGCGTCAACCCGGATCGCGTTCGCCAGCTCTTCGGCGACCGACAGAACCATTGCTATACCTCGCCCATTTACCGCGAAAAGGTGCGCGCCGTCAACCAGCAGCTCGCCCGCCGCTTCGGGCGCCATCCCGCGGTGATCCTCTGGCATATCTCCAACGAATACGGCGGCGAATGCCACTGTGAGCTGTGCCAAGAGGCGTTTCGCGATTGGCTGCGCGAGCGCTACGGCTCGCTTGAAGCCGTCAACCGCGCATGGAGCACCAAGTTTTGGGGGCATGACTACACGGACTTTTCCCAGATCGAGAGCCCCGCGCCGCACGGCGAGCATGCCATGAACGGCCTTTTGCTCGATTGGAAGCGCTTCGTCTCCCACCAGACCATCGACTTCATGAAATGGGAGCGCGACTGCATTCGCGAAATCGTGCCGCAGGCCAAGGTCTGCGTCAACATGATGTATCGGTTCGACATGATCGATTATTTCGACATGGCGCGCGAAATCGATCTGGCCACGTGGGACACCTATCCCACGTGGCACAAGCCGACCGAAACCCTCGAGGAGACGGCGCTTGACAACGCGATGATGCACGATCTCATCTACTCCGTGAAGGGGAAGCCCTTCTGGATGATGGAAAGCACGCCCAGCGTCACCAACTGGCAGCCCGTCAGCAAGGTCAAAAAGCCGGGCATGAACCTCTTTTCCGCTCTGCAGGCCGTGGCGCATGGCAGCGACGGCGTGCTCTACTTCCAGTGGCGCCAGAGCCGCGGCGCGTTTGAAAAGTTCCACGGCGCCGTCGTCGCGCACGACGGGCGCGACGACAACCGCGTCTTCTTGGAAACCGCGGAGGTCGGCAAAGCGCTCAAGCTCCTCTCCCGCGTCGCGGGCACGCGCAAGCAAAAACAGGCCGCCATCGTCTTCGACTGGGCAAACAAGTGGGCGATGGAGGGCGCGCAGGGGCCGCGCAACATCGGCTTGGGCTATTGGGAAGAAATTATGCGCCACTACGCCGCGCTCGCGCGCATCGGCATCGGCGTGGATTTCGTGAGTCAGGACGGCGATCTGTCGGGCTACAAGCTCGTCATCGCGCCGATGCTCTACATGCTCCGCGAGGACTTCGCCCTGAAGCTTCGCGATTTTACAGCCTCCGGCGGAACGCTGGTGGTCACCTATTGGAGCGGCGTCGCAGGCGAGAGCGACCTGTGCTATCTGGGGGACACGCCGCACGGACTCACCGATGTGCTCGGCCTTCGCCGCTGCGAGATCGACGGCATGTTCGACGGCGAAACGCGCCGCTGCGTCGCCGTGGCCCCCTCCATGCCCGCCCACGCGCTGGGCGGCACGCTCTGCGAGGTCGCCGCGCTCGAGGGCGCCGCGCCGCTGATGGTCTATGACGAGGATTTCTTCGCCGGCAGCCCCGCCGTCGCCGTGAATCCCTACGGCAAGGGGCGCGCCTATACCCTCGCCACGCGGTTTGACGAGGCGTTTTATCGTCCATTCTACAAGACCGTCTGCGAGGATATTCTGACCCCCGCATGGCCGGGCAGCCTGCCCGACGGCGTGCTCGCAACGCGCCGCGGCGCGTTCATCTTCCTGCAAAACACGCTGGCTGCCTCCGTCGATCTGGGCGCCTTGGCGCTCATGCCGTACGGCACGGCGGTCTTTGAAGAGCGGGACGGCGCTTTGGAGCGTATCCTCTGACTTGGCATGATCATAGGGACAGCCCGTGGATCTGACGTTTACATGCAGATCCGCGGGCTGTTTAGGAAAAAGATCGCTTTATGTTCCATCTGTTTCATGTAATCATTTTCTGAAGCTCGCCACGACAGAACGACCTTCTCCGGGCTTTAACTGAATTTGGCATTGCGCACTTAGCGTAATGATGCTAAAATAAAAGCAGCAATGATGATAAAGGAGGTTGATCACATGCCTCAGATTCGCCCTGTATCGGACCTGCGCAACAGCTTTGCCGATATTTCCCGCACTGTTCATGAGACGAGAGAGCCCGTCATTCTGACGAAGAACGGCTATGGCGACATGGTCGTCATGTCGTATGAGGAGTATCAGAGCATCCAGTATGAAATGGGTGTGACGCGCGAACTGCGTGCAGCCGAGCTTGAATCCGAAACCACGGCCGAGCGCCATGCGCACGATGACGTCATGGCCGGTATCCGCGCAAAGCTCAAGGCGGTGCAGCGTGTATAAGGTCGTATACCTGCCGACTGCCCGCAAGCAACTTGAAGATGTTGTCATGTATATCGCCGTGGATCTCCACGCACCGGATGCGGCGATGAATCTGGCGGATGAAGTGGACGAGGCCGTCCGGAAACTAAAGGAAATGCCGTATCGCTTTCCCCTTTATCATACCCTGTACGCCATGAAGCATGAGATCAGATTCTTCCCCGTAAAGAACTATCATGTCTATTATGTGGTCGATGAAGACATGAAGACCGTCGAAATCTGGCGAGTGCTGCACAAGCTTCAAAAACAGGATCGCCGCTGACCGAATAGCCGGCCTTTTGAGCGCCGGTTTCGCCTTGCGCATATACAGATCATGCCCCCTATAGCGCAGTCTCGAAGGCTCGTTCCTTCGAGCGACTGCTCTATAGGGGGCATACCCAAGCAAAGATTTTCCCGACGGTTTGTTTGATCGCTTACCGCGGCCGACACGATATCCTTGTTTGTTGAAGCTCACGCATACAGCAGCAGGATATTCGCCGCCGCCACGCCGAGCTCCTGAGGGAAATCCAAGGACCTGCGGTCCTTGGGGATGCGCCACCAGAGCGGCTTGCTCTCCGGCGGGGCGGACGCATAGCGGAAGGCGATCAGCCACTCGAAGGGCTCCTCCATGTCGTCGGCATAGACGACGGGATAGCGGTTTTGCGCGGCGCGCGCGCCGAAGTAGTGCGCGCGGATGCCGACGGCTTTGAGCCCGTCGCTGACGGGCGACGCCGTCTGAAACCGAACGCCCCACTCGGGCACCTCGACCTCATACTCGCCCGTCTTCACGGCGGTCGCGACATTCTTGCAGCCCGTCAGCCGGGCCGCCTGAACGCTGCCCGGGTCGGCAAACAGCGCCTTCGTCTCCTTGACCGTCAGCACATGCCCCGCATCCATGACGGCGATGCGGCCGCTCAGATGATAGGCCTCGTCGCGGCTGTGGGTGACCATCAGCACGTCGCGCCCGAATTCCTGCAGCAGCGAGCGCATCTGCCATTGCAGCTGCATGCGCAGGTGCGCATCCAGCGCGGAGAAGGGCTCGTCGAGCATGAGCAGCTTCGGCTGGCTGACCCAGATGCGTGCCAGCGCCGCGCGCTGCGCCTGACCGCCGGAGAGCTGGGAAGGCCGATGATCCGCGACATCCGCAATCTGCATGAGCTCCATCGCCGCTTGGAGCGCGGCCTCGCGCTTTGCGCGATCCCTTTCCCCTCGCAGGCCGCAGAGGATGTTTTGGCGCACCGTCATATTCGGGAAGAGCGCTCCGGATTGAAACAGATAGCCCACGCGCCGCTGCTGAGGCGGAAGATTGATGCGCTTTTCCGCGTCAAAGAGCGTGACGCCGTCCAGCACGATTCGCCCGCTGTCCGGCGTCTCGATGCCGGCGATGCACTTGAGCGTCATGCTCTTGCCGCAGCCGGAGGCCCCGAGAATGCCCATCACGCCGCCGTCCGTTTCAAACGAGGCGCAGAGGTGGAAGTCGCCCAGCCGCTTTTCGATATCGACCAAAAGGCTCATCGTCTCACCGCCCTTCTCTGCTTGTCCTCCAGCAGATTGACCGCCAGCAACACGACGGTGCTGATCAGCAGGTTGATCATCACCCAGACAAACGCGCCGGCCTCGTCGTTGGTGCGCCAGAGCTGGTAAACCGTCGTCGCGATGGTCGCCGTCCGCCCCGGCGTATAGCCGATGAGCATGCTCGTGGCGCCGTACTCGCCCAGCGCGCGGGCAAACGCGAGCACCGTGCCCGCCAAGATGCCCTGACGGCAGGCCGGCATGCGAATGCGCCAGAAGATATAACGGTTGGAAAGCCCCAGCGTCTGGCCGGCATAGGCGAGGTTCTCGTCAAAGCTCTCAAACGCGCCGCGCGCCGTTCGGTACATCAGCGGGAAGGCGACGACGACCGCCGCGAGGATGCCGCCGTACCACGTCATCACAAACTTGATTCCAACCTTCGAAAGCAGCATGCCGAGCGGCCGCTTGACGCCGAAGAGCAGGATCAGGAAATAGCCGCAGACCGTCGGCGGAAGCACCATCGGGAGCGTCAGCACCACGTCGAGGATGCCCTTGACGGCGCGGGGCAGGCGCGCGGCGTAATAGGCCGCGGCGATGCCGAGGAAAAACACGATCACGCAGCTGATGGCCGCGATGCGCAGGGAATTATAAAGCGGATAAAAGTCCATAGGATACCTCGAAGATCGACAACACATCCATCAAGATGAAGCCCCCTCCATCGAAGGGGACGGAGAGGGCTCCTTGGCTAAGGCCGGCTCGCCCGCCGGTCTTGCGGCGCGGCAGCGGCGCGCTCGGGCTCAGCCTCTTTTAAAAAGGGATCATCACTCCACCTTCGAGAACCCGACGGCCTCAAAGACCGCCATCGCCTCGTCGGTCTGCAAATAATCGAGGAACGCGCGCGCGGCGTCGCCCTGCGCGGCGGTCTTGAGCACCGCGGCGGGGTAAATCACCTGTCCGCACATCTCGGCGGTCGCGCCGTCCACGACGGTCAGGCCCGCGCTCTTGGCGTCCGTGGCATAGACGACGCCGCAGTCCACGCTGCCCTCGGCCACCTGCGTCGTCACCTCTTTGACGTTGGTGCCATAGGTCAGCTTGCCGGCCGCCGCCAGCTCCGCCTCGTCGAGGCCATAGTAGGCGAGGATCTTCTGCGTGTACTGACCGACGGGCACATCGCTGTTGCCCATCGCCATGAACACGTCGCCGTCCTTGAGCAGCTCGCTCAGCGCGTCAAAGCTCTCGATGCCCTTCGGGTTGCCCTCGGGAACCACGAGCGCCACCTTGTTCTCGAGCAGATTGATGCGCGTGTCCTCGGCGACAAAGTCGAGCCCGGCCGTGTCCACCGAGGAATCGGCCGTGATATCCAGCTGATCCATCTGCTTCTGTCCGGCGGAGATGAACAGGTCGCACACCGCGCCCTCCTCAATCTGCGTCTTGAGGGTGCCGGAGGAATCGAAGTTGTACGTCAGCGTGACGTCGGGCACCTTCGCTTCGTAGAGCGCCTTGATCTCCGTCAGCGTCTCCGTCATGGATGCCGCCGCGAAGACCACGATCTCCGTCTGCGCCTGCGCCGTGACGCACAGGATGCTGCCGAGCGCCAGCAGCAGGAGAAGGGAAACCAACTTTTTCATAGGGGTACACTCCTTTTCCCATGTTTCAGGGAATATATATTTGCAAAAAGGCGTGGATTTACACGCCTTGCTGCCGCCGTGGTTCACGTTCTGGCGCAGTCCTGGACCTCGTTTCGAAGCAGGCCCATCGCGTGGGGAATCGTGTCCATGAACACATCCATGCTCTCCATGCAGGCCTTCGGGCTGCCGGGGAGATTGATGATCAGCGTCTTGCCGCGGATGACGCTCGCCGAGCGGGAGAGCATCGCGTGTTTGGTGATTTTGAGTGATTCGGCGCGGATGGCCTCCGCAATGCCGGGCGCCAGGCGCGTGGCGACGGCAATCGTCGCCTCCGGCGTGTTGTCCCGCGGGGAGAAGCCCGTCCCGCCCGTGGTGAGGATCAGGTCAAGCTGGCGCTGGTCGCACAGGCGAATCAGCTGCGCCTTGAGCGCGCTGGGCTCGTCGGCGAGCAGAATCTGCTCCACGACGTCGTAGCCGGCCGCCTTGAGCCGCTCGGCGATGGCCGGGCCGCTCTTGTCCTCGCGCTCGCCGCGCGCGCCCTTGTCCGAAAGGGTGATCACGGCGGCCTGCCACGGGCGCTCCTTCGTGCGCGGCTCGATCGTCATCTCGTCGCCCACGGAAATCGTGCCCGGCTCCAGCACGCGCGCGAAGACGCCCTCGCGCGGCATGATGCAGTCGCCCATCTTCTTGTAAATCTCGCAGTGGCTGTGGCATTCCTTGCCGATCTGCGTCATCTCCAGCAGCACCTCGCCGCAGCGCAGCAGCGTGCCGACCGGCAGCGAGCGGAAATCAAACCCCTCCACGACGAGGTTTTCGCCGAATGCGCCGGGAATGACCCCCGCGCCCTTTTGGTTGAAAGCCTCGATCTTGTCCGCGCTCAGCAGGCTGACCTGCCTGTGCCAATGGCCCGCGTGCGCGTCGCTGTCAATGCCCCACTCCGCGGCGAAATAGCCGCTGTTTACGTCGTGTTTTTGGATGCCGCGCTTCTCGCTCGTGCAGACCGCGATCACCTTTCCCATAACCTTACCCTCCGATTTCGTTCATTCGGCGAACCTCTCGGTCGTCGATTTCGCTCTCAAAGCCGTGCCTTGCCGGCTTGCGGTAGATGGCCTCGCGCATGGCGGAAAGCAGCTCGCCGTCGCTCGCCCCGGCGCGAAGCATGCCCCGCAGATCGGTTCCCGCCCTGTGGTTGAGGCAGAGCTTGAGAAACCCGTCCGCCGTCAGGCGAACGCGGTTGCACTGGCCGCAGAACTCGTGGCTGAGCGGGCTGATAAAGCCGATGGAGCCGCAGAAGCCCTCCGGGCGCACATAGCGCGCCGGGCCAAAGCCGCGCTTCTGCGTGTCCTCCCTCAATTCGCCAAACGCCTCCGCCAGCCTCGCCCTCACCGCCTCGGTGGGAACGGGCTCAAGCGAGGCGCCGCAGCCGACGGGCATGAGCTCGATGAAGCGGACGCAGAGGTCGCGATCCCGCGCCAGCGCGGCCAGATCCACGAGCCCCTCTTCGTTCATGCCGCCCACGGGAACGGCGTTGATCTTGACGCGCATGCCAAGGGCAAGCGCCTCGTCGATGACCGAAAGCGCGCGGAAAACGTCGCCGCCGCGCGTCATCTTCCGGTAGATCTCGGGGTCGAGCGTGTCCAGGCTGATGTTGAGCGCGGAAAGCCCCGCGTCATGCGCCTCGCGCACGCGCCCGTCAAGCAGCAGCGCATTGGTCGTCATCGAGAGGGTCTCGATGCCGGGAACACGGCTGAGGCTTTCCACCAGGCCGAGGCAGCCGAGCCGGGCCATCGGCTCGCCGCCCGTGACGCGGATATGGCGGATTCCCAGCTGCGCGAGCAGCCGAGCCAGCCTCACAATCTCCTCATAGGTGAGAATCTCCCGATGCTCGAAGCTCGTGACGCCGTGCTCCGGCATGCAGTAAACGCACCGCAGGTTGCAGCGGTCCGTGATGGAAATGCGGATATAATCGATCTGCCGCGCGCATGCGTCAATCATCCTGGGGCGCCTCCTCGAATTCGGGATCGTTCACAAACGTCCCGCTCTTGCCGCCCGTCTTCTTCGCTAGATGGATGCCGGTGATCTCCATGCGCTTGTCGATGGCCTTGCACATGTCGTAAATGGTCAGGAGCGCGACGGACACGCCCGTGAGCGCCTCCATCTCCACGCCGGTCTGCCCCGTGAGCTTGGCGGTGCAAATCGCCTCGACCTCGCAGCTTTCCTCGTGAATGCGAAAGTCCACGGCGCATTTGCCCAGCATCAGCGGATGGCACATGGGGATGAGCTCGCTGGTGCGCTTGACGCCCATGATGCCCGCCACGCGCGCCACGCCAAGCACGTCACCCTTCTTCGCCGTGCCCTCCATGACGGCGCGCAGCGTGTCCGGGCTCATGCGAATGCGCCCCTTGGCGATCGCCGTGCGCTCGGTCTCGCGCTTTGCCGTGACGTCCACCATCACGGCCTGCCCCTTGCTGTCAAAATGGGTGAGTTTTTCTATCATAGCCGTATGATCTCCACCTTGTCTCCATCGGCGAGCGGCCCGCTTCCCGCCGGGATGTCGATCAGGCAGTTGCAGCCGATCATCGTCGAAAGCGAGCCGCTGGAATGGTTGTCGCCCGGAAGCGACACGCAGCTCCCGTCAAACCGGGCGCGGATGAGCCGCCTTCCGGGGCTCTTCTTTTTAAATTCGCCGCGCAGCACCGTGACCAGGCGCGCTCTTTCGACCCTCTCCTCGCCGGACAGCCTGCGCAGCACGGGCACGGCGAACACCTCAAAGCACGCCAGCGCCGCAAACGGATTGCCGGACAGGCATATGAGCAGCTTGCCTTCGTACAGACCGCACAAAAGCGGGCTGCCGGGCTTCATGGCGACCTGCCAGAAGAGCCGCTCGGCGCCCATCAGCGGCAGCACCCTGTGGAAGATGTCCTTCTTGCCCACGGACACGCCGCCCGTGGTGATCATGACGTCGCTTTCCTTCGCCGCCTTCTTCAGCAGCGCGGCGACCGTCTCCGGCTCGTCCGGGCAGCTGGGCAAAACGTTCGCCTCAACGCCCATTTTGCTCAGGCGCGCCGTCAGCGTCGCCCGGTTGGCGTCGTAAATCTTGCCGTAGGTCAGCTCCTCGCCGGGCTGCACGAGCTCGTCGCCCGTACACAGCAGCGCCGCGCGCACGCAATCCTTCACGGTCACGCGCGCCACGCCGAGGCTGGCGAGCACGCCGATATGCACGCTCGTGATCCTCTCGCCCGCGCGCAGCATGAGCGCGCCGCGCGCGACATCCTCGCCCGCGCGGCAGATGTTTTGGCCCGAGGGGATGCTTTGATACATCCGCACGGTCTCCATGCCCTCGTCGGTGTCCTCCTGACGGATGACGCAGTCGCAGCCCTGCGCAATGGGCGCGCCCGTCATCACGCGCAGCGCCTCGCCGCGCGCCACATGGAAGACCTCGCCGCAGCCGGCGCATGCCTCGCCGATCACCCGCAGCTCGGCCGGATGCTCGCGCGAAGCGCCCGCGATGTCCTCGCTGTGCAGGCAATACCCGTCCAGCGGGGAGCGGTCAAACGGCGGCACGGCGATGGGGGAGGCGATATCTCGTGCGGCGACGCGGCCCAGAGCGTCCTGTAAGGAAACCTCGCACGTCCTCCCGATAGGATGCGCGCGCTCAAGCAGCAGCTCAAGCGCACTTTCTAGCGTCTGCATACTTTGGCCTCATTTCGTCATCGATTCAAAACGCCATGAAAAACGCCCGCAAAGCATCGTCTCCCGGCCTGCGGGCCCTTCACGGCCTCTTCGGCGCCGCGGCGCGCGGCGTGCCGGTTATTTCCCAAAACCGCAATTCGGGTATGTGCACACCGGGCAGTTCAGGCAGAGCCCGCCCTCGCCCATGTCCACGATGTCCGCACGGGTGATCGGCACGCCCGCCGCGATGCGGCAGAGCACCAGATCGAAGATCGTCCGCTTGGCATACATCACGCAGCCCGGCAGCCCGAGAACCGGCGCCTCGCCCTGCTCGCCGGGCAGATAGCCGATCAGCATCATCGCGCCCGGCAGAACCGGCGCGCCGTAAGTCACCACGCGCGCCCCGCTTTTGCGGATGGCGGCGGGCGTCCTGTCGTCCGGGTCGACGCTCATGCCGCCTGTGGTGAGGATCAGCTCCGCGCCGCCCTCCAGCAGCCTGCGGATGGCGGCGGAGATCATCTCGCCGTCGTCCGAGCAGATCTCGTGGCCCATGACCGTCATGCCGTACTCCGAGAGCTTCTGCTCGATGACGGGGGTAAAGGTGTCCTTGATGCGGCCGTAATAGACCTCGCTGCCCGTGGTCACGATGCCGCAGCGCAGCGGTTTAAACGGCAGCACGTCCATCAGCGGCTTTTCGCCCGCGACGGCCTTCACGCGCTCCATCTTCTCCTTGGCGATGACCAGCGGAATGACGCGCGTTCCGGCGAGCTTGTCGCCCTTTTTCACCGGCGTCATGCCGTGGCGGGAGGCGATCATGATCTCCTCGATGTCGTTGACGGCGCGAAGGCGCGCGCTGTCGATGACAAGCAGGCCGTCGCAGTCGGCGGTCAGCTCGATCTTCCCCTCGGACGGCTTGCTGGGCGTCATGTTCCTTCCCATGCAGATGTCGCGCAGGATGGCGGCCGCCTCGTCCTCGTGATAGAGGCTCTCGTCCTTCTCCCAAACGTAGAGGTGTTCCTTGCCCAGCTTGAGGAGCTCGGGAATGTCCTCCTTCGTGACGACGTGGCCCTTTTTAAAGGCGACGCCCTTTTTGACATCTTTCACAATCACCGTGATATCGTGACAGAGCACATGGCCCTCGGCGTGTATCGTTTCAACGCAGCGCATGGTATCCCTCCAAACTTTCCTACACAGTATACCACGCAGCCTTCGCCATTTTCAAGCTAAAAATCTGAAATTGGCCTGTAATTACCTGTGAGAATCGACTAAAACGATCCTTTACTTTTTCTCCACCGGAGTTTGCCACTTGCTCTTTGATTCTGATTAAATTTTTTTCTTATTTTG